>NZ_CP028922.1:2032500-2212500 GCF_003060825.1 Paenibacillus sp. CAA11 | reverse complement strand
CCTCCATTTAGAGGATTACAGCTTTCTAATGTACCAAGCATCACAAGCAAAATGCTCTGACCCTTGAAGCGGCTTATCCAGAGGAAGAAAATCGTTTTTTTGGTAAAACCGGTTAGCCGCATGCATGTTCTGAAGCGTCTCTAAATAGCATTCACTATAATGTTGTCTGGCGAAATCAAGCGCAGTGCTGAGCAGCTGGGTTGCAATCCCGGTGCCTCTCGCCTCCTTAATCAGGTACATCTTCTGAAGTTCGCAAATATCGCTCAGTTCTGTAAAAGGTGCTATTCCGCAGCCACCAACAATTTCACCGTGGTCGATCGCAACCCAATAAGCCTTTCCAGCTCCGTTATTATAATAACTATAGAGATCCTTCATGCTTGGATCTGCCCAAGCGAGCCCTTCTCGGTTCCCGCCAAACTCCATCAAGCAGGTTCTTATAACTTGTTCAATAGCCTTGTTATCTTGCAACTGTATGGGTCTAATCATCATAATGACTCTGCTGCCTCCATATACGACTCTTGGTTAAATGTAATTTTAAATTAATCTGTCTTGCTTGTGCAATTGATCAAAGATTAATTGACTTACAGCAGATACCCGGTCACGGTCCCGATAATTCAGCCAGCATATTTCTTCAATCTCTGCCGCTGGAGAGAGACTGCCTTCAAATTCTGCACAGTAACAGGTCATCTTTACCTGAACCCCCTCGGTCTTGCCGTGGGCCTCTGCTTCAAATATCCCATATAGTGAGATGGTATCCGGCTTCAGCGCTACGGATAGCTCCTCTCTAACCTCTCGCAGCAAAGCTTCTGCGTCGGATTCTCCGGGTTCACGTTTGCCGCCTGGTATGTAATAAGTATCCTTCCCTTTGGAACGAGCACAGAGGATTCGTCCATCCTCTGTATAGACCCAAGCAATCTTATCAATGGTTGTTAACATGTGAAGCCCTCCAAATATGAGATTGATCTTTTCAATTTCATCGAAATAACAAGTTAAAATACTAGCCTTCTGAACGAACGGGATGAGCTTCTTTCTTTCGCTGCTCGCCCAGCTTAAACACGATAATCCCTCCAATAATAACCAATACCCCTAGCAGCTGATTTAACGTAAAGGGAACTTTATCGAGGCCTAACCAGCCCATAGAATCCCACAGCAGAGCAAATCCAAGCTGGGAGGTCATAACGAGCGATATCGCATAAGTAGGACCCAGAAGCTTAACCCCTTGCACTAGACAGATGACCACGCCTACACCGATCATTCCGCTGATCCAGTACCATGGCTGCATATGTTGCAGACGAAACGTCGCTCTGCCCTCAACGATCAGACTGAAGGTTAAAGAGGCAACAAAGCCCATACCCAGTACTAAGGCGGTCGTCGTCCAAGACCCTGTATGTTCATTCACTTTGCTATTAAAGATATTTTGCAGACTAACTAGTGAGCCAGCCAGCACTGCAAGTAAAAGTCCTGCAATCATGTTCATTCCCTCTATTCATAAATATTCCGTTCAGCTAGCGCCCTTAATCCCTCTTTATCCTTCACTACAATCGCTCCCTTGCTTCGCTCTATCAGCCCTTCCTGACTTAGCTTCAGGATTACCCGGTTTAAATGCCTGTAACTTGTACCGATCAAGTTGGCAACATCCACTAGTAGCCCGGTGCTTAGCTTCCCTACAAAAGCTGAATCCGTTTCATCAAAACATATAGACAGTAGGTAACTCGCAAGGCGTACCTCAACAGGATACATCAGATTAAAGCTTAAGAAGCTGGACTTCACATAAAATTTCTGGGCTAAAACATCCAGCAGAAACTTCAGCAATGGCGCATGATTCTGTCCATATTTATTCAGACAACGATAGGGCACAGCAATCATGTGGGCGGGAGAAACCACCTCAACAGTGTTGATGATCTCGATCCCCTTAATGTATTCAATATCACCAATCACCTCAAGCGGTGTCTTAAATGACACAATCAGCGTCTTACCCTCCGGTGAGGTCGTATAAATCTTCAGCTTACCCTTGACAAGCACATACAATGTGTCCGCCGCTTCACCCTGGGTGCAGACGGACTCACCAATATCATAGCTGTACAGCGACAGATGCGGAATTAACTGCTCACTAAATACGGATTCGATTTGATGAGCTTTAAGATAGGTTCTAAGCTGCCGTATATCTTGAATTTCTTTCATCGCTCAAATCCGCCTTTATTATAATTTTAAAATAATAACGCCAGCAATCATCATGCCGATCCCGACAAATTGGGGTAACCGCATCTGCTGTTTTTTAACACCAAACCATCCGTTGATATCTACCAAAAAAGTCAGGAGCAATTGCGCAATAAGAAGCGCTGATATGGTGAAGGTCACTCCTATGGTTTGAATGGCCGTCACTTCGCTAAAGATCACTACGGCACCAAAAGCCCCTCCAATTAGATAAAGCGGCTTCACCTTCCTAAACCCCCGCTTCTTCCCGTCCCTGACGAAGAACAAGATCCCCAGTGCTAACACAAAACCGGTAAGTTGGGTGATAGTGGCTGCCTGCCAAGTTCCGATATCCTGGCTGATTCTGGAGTTGGCGACGCCCTGAAGGGTTATACAAGCTCCACCAAGCAATGCTAAAATAATTCCTCTCATTTCTCTCTCTCCCATTCAAGGTCTGATCCTATTAAATGCTATTTCATACCTTCTCGGGAAGGACATATGTCCTGGATATAAAAAACATCCCTTCCATTCCCACCCATAACCCTCGCAGGCAATAGACAAAAAATGGAAGAGATCCAATGGATAACTCTACTAAACTTCGTACTTTTAATTTACTATAGCTCTAAGACCAGTGAGGCGGATGCGTAAGCGTGATGGGAAGCTTAGTCTTAGCATCTCCCTTGGCTGCATTAATCTGGAATTGAGTCAGAAACAGGCTTTCTGAAAGATCGGCACCCCTTAGGTCGGTATCCCGCATATCTGCACCGATGAGATCAGCCCACCGAAGATCGGCATCCCGTAGATCCGCGGCGATCAAGTATGCACCCCGAAGGTTCACACAGCGCAGATCAGCTCCCTTAAGCTTTGCTCCGATTAAATCTGCTCCCCGCTTGAATTCCCGGCGGTTTTGCGCGTTTTTGATTTGCTTCTTGGTCTCACTGCGTACAAGCTCGCTTGTCTCCAAGAGCAACTGATTGACTTCAGCCCGGTGGACTGCGAAGTTCAGTTCCAGCAATTCTGCCGCGCTCAGCTCTGTTAGCCGAACTGTCTCTTCAAGAGCTTGGCGCAGCTGAACCTCCAGAGCAGGTGAAGTTGTTCTAGCCAGAGCATCGTTCAAATACCACAGCAGCTCATACAAATGGCGCATTACAGGAAAGACTTCAAACATTTCTGCTGAAACTTCGGGCACTTCTCTCCAGCTCTGCGCTTTATATGTATGCTGAGAAACCTGCTGCCCCGCACCAAAGCAATCATAGACTGTACAGCCCCGGAAACCGAGCTGTCTCAATTCATTATGAACGCCGCAGCGGAAATTACCCTGAAGATGTGAACAAGGTTCACCAGCTCCCTTCGTCCTAGCGAAGTCCGATGACGCTGCATAGGGCAGCGCAACACAGCACAATCCGAAGCAATTCTCGCAATCCGCGCGAAGTGTTGAGGCATAGTCAATATCATTTCGTTGATCAAGCATAAATAAATCTCCCTTAATTAACTTCATTTCAAAACAAGCTTAATTTCAAGCACGATCGTTCGTCAACTAGCGGATCGTGCCGCATCGAATTATCTGGTAACCACTGCCTGCTCACGTATAGCCTGTTAATTAGACTTTACTTATAAAAGATCAGCTATTTCAGGCTCACGCTACTTGCCAGCTCTGTAAAAATAACTCCTAGGGCATAAGCTCCAGCATCGGGAACTCCGAGACTTCTCTCTCCAACGGTTCCTGCGCGCCCCATCCGGGCAACGATTTCTTCGGTTTTCTTAGCTCCTTGAACCGCAGCTTCTGCTCCTCTGACCAACGCACTCTTCATGTCCAGACCTGTTCTGACGCTTTCGCTCCAGGCATCCGCACAAGGCACAAGCGCATCAACCAAAGTCTTATCGCCAACTACAGCTCCGCGTCCAAAGGACCTCTCGCCAGTGGACTGAATGCCTGTTACAGCCGCCTGCAGCAGGTCAGCAAATTCGGCGACATCAAGTGCCGTTCGCTCACCCGCTGCCTTACCCGCTGCCCGAAATGCCGATCCCCAGATGGGTCCAGAAGCACCTCCGCAGTGCTCCATAATTACCATTGAGCACGCGCTGAGAAAACTGCCAATGCTCTGCGTATGTGCAGCTAAAATCTCACTCCACTCCCGTTTCAATTGACGAAATCCCTTCGCTACACTCATTCCAAAATCCCCGTCGCCCGCCTGCGAGTCAAGCTCACAGAAAGGAACCTCATTCTTGATGATGACCTCACTCATCATGTCGACCAGGTAGATCAGGTTATCTAGCGTAATTCGATCAGCTTCTATTCTGGAATGCTCGATCGCAGTTTGAACTTCATAAGAAACCGGAACCGAGTCTTCCTCATCGTCCCCTGCTCTGTCTGAATAGTGAACCGCTTCTACCGGACCGGATACCTTGAAGGCCGGCGTATCACATTCCTTGGATAACAAACTTTTAAGTTCCTCATCCAGCTTCATAATCGTTAAGGATGCCCCTGCCATATCAATGCTGGTCATATAATTCCCGACAAACGTCCGGCATACCTTGACCTGCTTCCTAGACAATTCTCTTGCAACAGAGTTGTTGAGGATATAAAGCTCCTGGAGAGGAGTAGCTCCAAAACCATTCACTAGAACAGCAATCTCCTCTGACTCGTTCCCGATCTGAAGATCTTGTAAAAGCGCCTCAACCATTCGTACTGCCAAACTGTCCGCAGAGGCGATGCCTTCACGCTGTATACCTGGTTCTCCATGAATCCCCACCCCGTACTCCATCTCATCCTCAGCCAGTTCAAAGGTAGGTGTTCCTTTGGCTGGAACGGTGCAAGAGGTAAGCGCGAAGCCAATGCTGCGAACATTCGCCGCAGCCTTCTCAGCAGCCGCCTTAACCTGCTGTAGACTCCGGCCCTCTTCTGCTGCGGCACCAGCAATTTTATGTACCAAAACCGTTCCAGCTACGCCTCTTCTTCCTACGGTATACAGGCTGTCCGTAACAGCAATATCGTCTTCTACTTTAACATAATCAACGGCAAGTCCGTCCTCACCGGCTAAGTAAGCCGCATTTTTGAAGTTCATCATATCGCCGCTATAATTCTTAATAATTAATAGAGTGCCCTTCTTGCCTGCGGCCGCTTTAATCCCTTGATAGACTTGAATTTGTGAAGGCGAGGCGAAGACATCTCCGCAAATGGCTGCATCCAGCATCCCCTTCCCGACAAATCCGGCATGAGCCGGTTCATGGCCGCTGCCACCACCGCTAATGACACTAACCTTGTTCTCCTGGATGCTGCGCTTCTTAATGATCTTATATTTTCTCAAAAATTCAAGCTCAGGGTGCGCCATTACCATGCCGTTGCACATTTCCGCCACGATATGTTCAGGATTGTTTATAATTTTCTTCACCAAGTCATCCTCCCAACTTATTCTTCATTAATTATATATAACCATAAAATAAATCATCGGCAAAAGCCGGTAACTCCGGGTCTCTTGCCGATGATCATCTAAGGATAGAGTCTAATCAAGATTAATAATCTTGGTGGCCATTTGCTTCAGCAGATCTCCTCTGCTGATCACCCCGACGACCTGCTTATGTTCGTTAACAACCGGAAGCTTCTTAAAATGGTGCTTCGCTAAAATTTGCAGCGCCTTTTCCAGCTCATCCTCCGGACTTACGGAATGAATTTTGGTCTTCATAATTTTTTTCGCAGAGGTATTAATTCTGTTTGATAACGCTTCCACCAATTCTTCTTGTTCAGTAACAATCACGTAAGAGAATACGTCATACACTGTCTGCTTCTGGGGGTTGATATAACGCAGCACATCACCGTCACTGATCATTCCAACAAGCTTGTTGTTTGCATCCGTTACGGGTACCCCGCTGATCCGATGATGGATAAAGAGACGAAGCACATCCTTCAGCGTCTGGTCCTGCTGAACCTTATGCACCTGCTGAATCATAAAATCTTTGACCTTCATCATAACCCCTCCTGCGTCCACTTAAGGATCAAAATACGATTCTGACTACAATTCCATTTTATCCCGCTCGGACTGAAAAGCAAAGCTAGTTGTTAATTTGTTTATGATCGTAGATTTTCTGAAGAAGATCAGTTAACTGATCTTTCTCTGCAGGAGATAAACATGCTGTTAATTCCACATTATATTGATGAAGAATATCTGAAAGCACAGGCGCAAATTCGATAGCCTTCTCTGTGGGATACACCCGATAAGACCGCCGATCCAACTCATCCACGACACGCAGGACATATCCGGCTTCCTCTAATTGTTTAACGCAGCGCGCTGTGGTCGCCTTATCGAAATTCACCTCATGGGTAAGCTGATCCTGATTGAGCCCAGGTGCCTGTATAATCGTCTTGAGATAACTGTGATGCCCACCACCGCCAAGCCCATATAATTTCAGCGTGCTGGCCAGCTCTCTTTGATGCATTCGATGAATATAGGAAATTAATTTACCTACAGTATTCTTCTTCATGATGACACCCTTTTTTTGTAAATATAAAAACTAAAACGATTTTACAATAAGTTAGTTGCATTCGCAACTAAAAAGGACTACACTGATTATCGTGAAAAAAAGTTGCGTCCGCAACAATATGGATTAGAGGTGCTGCTTGATGAACAAATTAAATGCCCCCCGACCTACATATCAGGATGACCCTTCAATCCAAAAGAAGCGATGGTTCATCTTGGTCGTCCTTAATCTCTTTACATTTATGTCTACCTTGGACGGCAGTATTGTCAACATTGCCTTGCCTGTAATTTCGAAGAACCTAGATCTCCCTGTCGCCCAAACAGAGTGGGTTGTTACCAGCTATTTAATGATGATCTGTGCAGCGATCCTTTTCTTTGGCAAACTGGGAGATATCGTAGGCAAGATAAAAGTCTTCAAGATCGGCATGATCATCTTCACCGCGGGTTCCCTGCTCTGCGGTTTTAGCGGAAGCCTACCGCTGCTCATCATCTCCCGCTTGGTTCAAGCCTTGGGCGCTTCAATGACAATGGCCAATAACCAGGGGATTGTTACGGATATTTTCCCCGCCAAGGAACGCGGAAAGGCCCTGGGCTTAATCGGCACGTTCGTCTCGCTTGGAAGTATTGCCGGACCAAGCTTGGGCGGAATTATTGTCGCCGGGCTGGGATGGGAATATATCTTCTGGGTCAACGTTCCGGTTGGCATCATCGCCATCCTTATCGGCTGGAGGGTATTACCTAAGGATCTTACCAAGCTTGAAGTGAGAATTGATAAGACCGGCAGCCTACTATTCACCTTATTTATACTCTCGCTGTTCGCAGGCTTACTTCTGGGACAGCAGGTAGGCTATGACGACATCCGCATTATTGGTTCACTAATTGCGGCGTTCCTAATCCTGATCAGCTTCTTATGGATTGAATCCCGGAAAGAAGCGCCTCTGCTGCAAATGACCTTATTTAAAAATCCTATGTTCTCTTTAAGTATTCTTTGTGGTTTCCTGGTATTCGTCGCCAACTTCTGCTTCAATATTATCGCGCCGTTCTATGCTCAGAGCATTCTGAATTTGTCACCTTCCCATGCGGGTCTGCTGCTCATGCTATTTCCTATCATCATGGTGATTGTAGCTCCTATCAGCGGGGCGCTGTCCGATAAGATAGGATCTGAGCTGCTAACCTTTGCCGGACTGGTCGTTATGGTGATTGCCCAGATCGGTCTCGCACAGCTGCACCAAGGCAGTCCTGTAATTCTAGTAGGAGTTTGGATCGCGATGCTCGGTCTTGGCAGCGGATTGTTCCAGTCTCCTAATAACTCGCTTGTCATGTCCAAAGTTCCGCGCACTCAGCTCGGTATTGCCGGCAGTATTAATTCGCTTGTACGAAATGTCGGCATGGTTGTCGGCATCACAGTTGCCACAACGACTCTCTTCGGCGTGATGAGCAGCAAGGCAGGCTACCGCGTAACCGGCCTCATTCCAGGACGCCCTGATTTATTCCTTAGCGGGATGCACATTGTGTTCCTTGCATCGGCTTCGATCTGCTTCGCGGCCGCACTCTTGACCGGTTGGAGACTATGGATGTCAAGGCTTAAGCAATAACATGATATTCTTTTCAAAAAAAGTGAAAGGGCGGGGTTCTTAGACCCCGTCCTTTCACTTTTTTGATTACACCATGATTCTCTTTAAGTGCCGTAAGTATCCGGCTCTGACGATGAAATAATAGACCATCTGCAAGGCCAAGAACCCAGCCGCAGCCATAAGCACAGGCTTGTAGTAAGAGTTAATATACACCATCTTTAAAATCGGAGCCAACACAACAAGACTAAATATGGTGGAGACAATGATCGGAATAAAAAACAGCAATCCAATCTGCAGGCTCGTCGATTTCTTCATTTCTGCCGTGCTGAGTCCAATTTTAGAAAGGGCACGATACATGGCTGCATCTGTCGACAGTTCCGTATGGAGCTTGAAATATAGAAAGCTTGCAGAAGCAAACGAAAATATCAAGGAGATAAAAATACCTATAAATCGGAATAAAGCTGTACCGAGCTTTAATTTAATATAACCGTCGCTGCGGATGGATAACAAATTTCCATGGTCATGATCCTCATTCCATTTCCCTATATCTACCCCCAGACGATATTCTTGACTCGCTTCATCAGGCAAAGACCCACTGTTCCAAGCCGGTACTTCATAGAAATAGACCGTATCAGCCCTCTGTTCCTGAGCGCGAAGCTGTTTATATAAATCATCGCTTACAATAAGAAGGTTTGTATTTATGTAGCCCATGTAAGGCAGTGCCTTACTGCCAACTGAACCCTGAATCTGAACTTGCTTTCCGCCTTCCAGAACGATTTCTATCGGCTTATCTACATTCACTGGAGAGGATTTCGCTGCATCATATACAAGGAGTGCTTGGCCATGCTTAGAATCCAATGGGATTGAATTAAGGCCTATCGCATTCTCGATCTGATTAAAAATGGACAAAGGCATAACCGACAAATATTTAAGAGAACGGTGACTTGAGCTCTTGTTGATACTCTCCACCTTGAACTGATTATAGACAACACCGGCCGCCTCAAGCTGTCGATTGATATGATCCAGATCTTCCTTAACAAAGGACTCATTAGTGCTGTAATACCTCAAAACAAAGGGATCATCCAAATAACTATCCCGGTTATCCTCATCCATCGCTATGACTACCCCGGCGCTCATGCTGGCAATGGAAATGACGACCGTCACCAGAAAGAGCATTCTTGCATTGTCCTTTAACTTATAGGCCATTTCCGATACCCATAACAAATTTACTTTCTTCCACACCCATGTTCGCCGCTTCTTGATCCACCCAATCAACAGAACAGAAATTTGTGAATAGAACAAGTAAGTCCCCGCGATCCCTGCTGCAGCTGCGATAAACAGCTTAACGGGTGTTAAACGTCCCATATAAAGAGCGTACCACCCAATTCCGAGCAGAACAGCCCCGAGGAAGGACCAAACCCAAGAAACCTTCGGTTCCTTCTTAACTGCAGCCGAGCCTCCTTTTAGCAGCTGTAATGCTTGACTCTTCTTAATCATGCTTAAGGTAAAGACCGAAATACAAATAAACAAAGCGAGAAATGAGATCACCGTTATCTTAATGGCCCCGGTCGGCCAATAAAAGGGCAGCTCCTGTACCTCCATCATCTTTGTCCCAAACAATAAGAACATCTTCGAGAGAATCAGCCCGCTGGCCACACCGGATACGATCGCAGCCATGCCAATCAACATGTTCTCAATAAAAATCAGCCGATTGATCTGGCCCGGCCTAGCCCCAAGAATTAAAAGAAGGCCAAACTCTCTTCGCCGATTCTTCAAAAATTGACTGATTGAATACAGCACAAAAAATACTGCGAACACAAATATGACATATTCAGCGATCTTCATAACCGCCTGCGAGAGCTTGCCCAGCTGGATTTGCTCCACTTCTGGGTGATTTACAAATACGGCAAAGCAGAAGAAGATCATAACCATAAAGGCACTGCTAAGGAAATAAGCCATGTAAGCCCGGCTATTTCGTCTAACATTATTAAACGCGAATCGAGGAAAATTCATTGCTGCTCCCTCCCCACAAGGACAAGGTGTCTATAATCTTCTGAAAAAAAGCCAGACGATTGTTCCCCTGATGAATCTCGGCGGATAGCCTTCCGTCACGAATGAAGACGATCCTGTCGCAATAACTTGCCGACACTGGATCATGGGTCACCAGCATAATTGTCGTTCCGTCCTGACGATTGATGTTCTCCAGGGATTCCATCACAACACGTGAAGCTCCGGAATCCAAAGCACCCGTTGGCTCATCTGCGAGCAGCAATGCCGGCGAAGTGATGATCGCCCGCGCAATCGCCGTACGCTGGCGTTGTCCTCCCGATATTTCATAAGGTCGCTTTGCCAAAAGAGACTCCAAACCCAGCCGCTCTACAGTCTGCTTTAGCCGCAGCTTCATCTCCTTCATCTTGGCGCTATCAAGTGTCAAGGGCAGCACAATGTTCTCTTCAACCGTTAGCGTATCCAGCAGATTAAAATCCTGAAAGACAAATCCAAGCTGTCTGCGCCGAAATAAAGCCAGCTCCTCCTTGCGAAGCTGATAAGGATTGCTGTTATTGATCATTACAGAACCGGAGCTCGGGGTGTCAATCGTTGACACCATATTAAGCAGTGTGGTCTTGCCGCTTCCCGACGGCCCCATAATTCCTACAAACTCGCCTGCCTTCACCGTAAGATGGATATCCTTTAAAGCTACGGTGGAGACGCTTCCTGCATACACTTTATTTAAGTCCCTAATTTCGACCATATTCACATGAGATGCATCCTTTCCAATCATTTTTTCAGAACCCTTCTGCACCATCCAGCCAACCCCCATAGTCCGCCAACCCCAATAGAACCTAATGTAAATATCCAGAATTCAGAGAATTTCCCACTTTGAAAGGCTCCGCGTATAGATTGAAACGGATCGATCAAAATGAGGAAACCCATGTGAAATTGATATATGATCAATGAAAATACCGTAACTACAACAAATGCAAATATGGACCTGCCAAAATACAAACATACCACGCCTGTAATGATCAACTTAGATATACAAGCCAACGCAAACATGATATAGATTAACAATGTCGATAAACTGGACCCCATCTGCTTTACGTCTACAAGTGGAGCTGCTTCAGAAGATTGAGGGAATAAGAATAAGGCTCCGATACTCGACATTAGATAAGCCATTGCAACGAATCCTAGTGTTGTCACAACTAGTGCTCCTAATTTGACAAGCCAGAATTGGCTCATCCGGTATGGCCGCTGCAAATACACCCGATAAGCACCGGATCGAAACTCACTACAGATATGATCGGTATAAAGTAACGGTAAAAGGATAGTTGTAGACAAGAGTGATATGCTGTCCAGCAGATACCACGGTAAATTCCCCCGGTTTAAGAGCTCGCGCCCCGTAGCACTCCCATAATCTCCATAGCCTCTAAGCTTAAGTTTGATTAAGGAGTACGCGATCAAAGCAAGCCCAATCAAAAAGAGAATGATAAGAGACTTCTGCCGCCACATGCGTTCCATCTCGCTTTTCCATAGTCCGCCCATCTTCAATCTCCCTCCTCTTCCCAGCCGCCAAGCTCAAGGAACGCATCCTCCAGCCTTTGCCCTTCTGATGCAAGAAGCGATGTAGCACCTTGCCAAATCACCTCACCCGAGCGGATCACAAGCACTTCATCACAAATCTGCTGTATCTCATCCAGCAAATGACTTGAGATCAGTATGGTACGGTTACCTGTGTCACGCAGCTCAGTCAACAGGTTCCGAAGAATACGCACACCCAAGGGATCAAGCCCGTTAGCAGGCTCATCCAGGATAATCACTTCAGGATCTCCTAGCATGGCTTGAGCAATCCCCAGCCTTTGCTTCATACCAAGGGAGTAACTTTTAATCTTCTGGTCCGCCTGACCTAACAGCTTCACGTCCTTTAGCAGTTTCTCAATATAGCTCTCCCGTTCCGCTGATGAAATATTTGAATGCAGCCGGGATAAATTACGCAAGGCTTGCCTCCCGGTCATACTTTTAAAAAAGGCAGGTGTTTCTATCAGTGCGCCAACCTGTCTCAAAGCAATGCTTCGTTCCGAATGAACATCATCTCCATGAATCCGGATATGACCACCGGAAGGTTGAGTCATTCCAGTCATAAGGCGAATTAATGTGCTTTTTCCTGCCCCATTAGGGCCAATGAGTCCATAAATTTTACCTTTTCTTAAGCAAAATGACATATCCTTTATTACAACCCGCCGGCTCTCCCGTCTGGTAACATGATCGACTTCTATCATCTTCTCTTGCAATCCTACCCCTTCCTTCCTGACATTACGTTTCAAAAAGAACTGCTTTGAGGTTCTTCTATAATGTACAGGACAAAGGAAGATTGCTGCCATGGACTAGACTTACTTAACTCTTACATTTCATTTAAGTGAATGTTCGGCTTAGCGATCCTTAAAGCATAAAAAGGGACCTCAATGAGGTCCGCTTTCCTGTCAATGGATTTTCGAAGAGCTTCCCTTATGCTTCAGGGACGGACTCTTTCTTTAAAAATAATACTTACCTCCGTTCCTTGGTCCGGCTCTGAAGCGATCTCGACCCCATGTCCCAGCCGCTTACAAGCTTCACTAACCAGATACAATCCCATCCCTGTAGATTCATGATACTGCCTGCCGCGCTCACCGGTAAAATAGGGATTAAATACCCTGCCTATGTCTTCTTTCAGAATGCCGATTCCTTCATCCCGGATACTCAGAATTAGCATATCTTCACCAGGCTTAACTTCGACATAAACCTTTTTTCCTGCACCTTGTGTATAGTTCACGGCATTCACGAGAAGCTGGCCGACGATAAAGAACAGCCATTTCTTATCGCTCAGCACATGAATTTCAGGATCAATTTGAATAACCGGGGTTAATCTCTTTCGAATAAATAATTTACGATTGTCTGCAAATGCCTGGTGGATTAATTGCTGGAGATTAACTTTTTCAACCTTGATATCATGCTCAAATCGATCCAATCTGGATGTGTGTAGGACCATCTCCATGCCTTTCCTCAGACGGTCAACCTCTTCCAATATGCTGTTGGCCTTAGCGGGATCATCAATCTCCTGTACGGTAAGCTGAATGACGGAAAGCGGGGTCTTCATCTGATGCACCCAGCGGTGTATAAACACAATATGATGCTCCATACGGCTGCGATGATAATGCAGCTCCTCCTGATTTAGCCGATCAACCTGCTTCACGAACTCTCCGACCGCCTCAGGAAGCGGCGCCTCTCCCAAAGGACGAAGCGATACATAACCGCCAGCATTAGTGGGCTGACTCAGCTGACGATATAACGAACGCTCAGTGAAATATCGGTAGCCTAAGTATAGAACCAGGATAAACATGCTCAGCAGTATTCCATACAACACGATGCTTGGCGGACGCTCATCTCCCGTCATCCAGTACAGCAAGGGGACAAGCAGCATTTGTACGGAATAGAACAGAACTAACGGACAGTGCTCCCTCCAGAATAGTCTCATTATTCCAGGCCCCCTGGCTGTGTTGTCAGCCGGTAACCTGCCCCTCGGATGGTCTCGATGGTTACTTGCGCGCCAATTTCCTTCAGCTTCTTCCGCACTCGGGTGATATATACATTTAAGGTGTTATCATCAATAAAATGTTGGTCTTCCCACATTAAATCCAGCAGCTGATCTCGGCTGACGACTCTTCCTTCCTTGAGCATCAGAGCTTCCAGCAGCGTCCCTTCCTTTTGGGTTAGCTCAGCTGATTTGCCATTCATTTGAACAGATAGCCGCTCCGGGTACAGTATTAAACCATCCAACTCTAATGTTCTCTCTTCGTGTCCTAAGGCATATTCTCCATAAGCTCTTCTCAGCTGGCTGCGTATTTTGGCCATCACTACTTCATAATTGAACGGCTTGGTAATATAGTCGTCTCCTCCATTCTCCAGCGCCATCACTTGATCCATTTGACTGTCGCGTGAGGAGATAAATAGAATCGGACATAGGGATTCATTGCGAATCTGCCTGCACCAATAGAATCCATCATACTGAGGCAGGTTGATATCCAGCAGCACAAGATCCGCCTGACATTCTCTAAACGTGCTCATAACTTGTCCATATTGCTCGGCTTGCTTTACTTCATAACCATATTTAGAGATATGATTACGAAGCATTTCGGAGATTTTAGGGTCGTCTTCAATGATAAGTACTGTGTATGTAATCATAATCCTCTCCTTAGTGCCCCTCTCGAACCACAATCTGAACTTTAGATCATTTGGAAAGGAGAGGGTTCTTCAACAAAGCAAACTTCAGTATTGGTGAAGCGTCGGCGCAGCCATTCGACCAGGAGCTTCATGCCGGGAATTTCGCTCTCCGCATGCCCAAGCACAATAGCGGCCTGACTTTTACCAGTGTAGACAGCATCCCGTATGTATTCTGGTGTCTCCCACTCGGGACCTTCTCCATAGATCACTAGCTCTACGTTCTCTTCCTCAAATAAGGGGATCACAAGGCTGCCCCCGCCTCTGTAGCCTACAAGTACACCGACCTTTGTACATTTCGAGGTACCGCTCCCTATGAGACGGACATTCGGAATCGCAAGCTTGCGCTTGATATGCTTCGCTACATCGAGTGCCGATAACTCAGAAATCACAGCAACAGCCGCATGACGATCGTGCTTTATTACGAATTTCTCCCATCCCAATACTCGAAGGAGACCTAATGTAACCCCATCCGGTTCATAGCTATGAATGGCATCATGACAACGAATTACAGCTATTTTATGCTCCTCGATGCGTTGTTGTTTGGCTGCTGCAAGAGCACAGCTTCCATGACTAACATCATGATAATGACTGTAAAATAATCCTTCATGTGTAATGATGAGATTTGCTCCAAGCTCAATCGCTCTCTCTATCACATACCAGCTGCAGTTGAAAGCAACAACAACTTTGATTACAGCATCTTCAGGCCTGCCGAACAGCAGCCCGTCAACACCTTCTCCTTGCTTAAGATGAACCACTTGCTCTTTGAGCGACTCCCAAATCTCTTGGACGGTTGTGATCATGCGGAATGCTCTCCTCTCTTGATCCAGCAAGATACCAGTACCAAATAATACCTAATTATAAGTCAAGGTCAAATCTTGAGGCAATGAATTCATATGGAGTGAAGCAATCAATCCGGTATAAATCTCTTTATCTAATTTTAGTTAATCAGCCGCCTGGTAAATACAGGTGGCTGATTTCTAGCAGGGATTTCGTCAGTTTACATCGAATTTATAACGAATTATGATATCAAAACATAAAATTATACTAAGTATGATCTGCTTTATTTGTCTTCTGGCCAGCATACGCCTGATCTGGGAATATGCATGGTCTTCTCCTTCACAGCACTCTGCTGTACAAGGAATATTGGATCTTAGAAAGTGGCAGCCTGATTCCAGGCACACCCTATCGCTGGATGGTGAGTGGGAGTTCTACCCCCATGCATTCATCGAACCCGATGAATTCACACGAGCGGCGGAACATCCTCATAGTTATACCAATGTACCTGGAGATTGGAAATCAGCCTTTCCTCAAGAGGAGGCGTCTGCGTTAGGCTATGGTACATATCGCCTGCATATTTTACTCAATCCTGAATGGAAGGAAGCATATCCGAGCTACAAATTGTTACTTAAAAATATTACAACTTCCGCCAGAGTATACGCGAACGGAAAGCTATTGCTAACCGTCGGTGAACCAGCCACAAGTAAGGCTCAATATACTCCCAGCAGCAGAGTGTATATGATTGATGTCCCGGCTGCAGAACGGGAACTCGACCTTGTTCTTCAAGTTGCTAACTTTGATAATTTTATGAAAGGCGGTATTGGGCAATCCATTAAGTTCGGGTCGCCACAAGCAATAAATTTAGAGAGAATGGTCGGTATTACTTTACAATTGGCAACCATTCTTATTCTCCTATTACATGTAATTTATATGAGCATCCTCTATTGGTTCAGCAGCAGACAAAAGATATATTTCTATTTCATCATTCTGTTGCTGTTCGCTGCGGTGGGAGTTTCCCTGGATGAAGATCGGCTGCTAGTATCCTTGCTCTCGTTAAATTACACGGGGACGATCAAACTGGCACTTGTCACAAGCCTTGCCACATCTGCACTCATGCTCAAAGTAGCTGATTTGCTTAGAATTGAACGGAAACATCAGGCATTCTTCAGATGCTACTACACCATAGCCTTGTTATATATTGCTTTCGTTATTGCAACACCTGTTAGTTGGTCTATGTATTCTAGAGCCATTGGTATATTTGGAATTGTAGTCCTATCCGCCTCTTTAGCTATTCCAGTCATCATCATTCGATTTGTAATGAACAAGGACCGCTCCGCCATCTGGCTTCTGCTGGCTGCAAGCAGCATCGCTTCAAGTATGTTCTGGGGTTTATTCAAAAATATAAACTATGCTGAAGGAGGTTACTATCCTTTCGACCTACTGATTGGTTTCTTGGGGCTTGGCGCGTACTGGTTCAGGAACTATTTCCTAAATGCTGACCGAACAGCCAAGCTGGCTGAGCGGCTAAAGCGGAGCAATAAGATGAAGGATGAATTTTTGACAAATACTTCCCATGAGCTCCGGACACCGCTGCACGGGATGATTAATATTGCCCAGGCAGTACTAAACAACCAAAATAATAAGCTGACAAACGAAAGTAAAAGCGACTTAGCTCTTATCGGTGAGGTAGGCCAGCGAATGTCATTGCTTCTTCAAGACTTGCTAGATCTTGCCCAGCTGAGAGAGAATAGACTTCGGCTTCAGCTCAGCACTGTTCGCCTTGCATCCGTGGCAAACGGTGTGGTAGGAATGCTCCGCCATACGATTCCAACCCAGACCGTCCAATTAAATCTGGAAATTCCAAGTACCTTCCCATTGATCCAGGCTGATGAACAAAGATTAGTTCAGATCCTGTTCAACTTAGTCCATAATGCAATTAAGTTCACACCTCATGGGTCCGTTACGATTCATGCGAGTGTTCAGGGGAAATGGGCTTGGATCCATATTTCGGATACTGGTATTGGCATCGCAAAAGACTATCAGGATCGAATCTTTGAGTCCTATGAGCAAGGAGATCCTCTAACGTCTGCAGCGCGCGGCGGTCTAGGGCTTGGTCTCAGTATTGTTCGCAACCTTGTGGAGCTGCACGGCGGACAGCTGAAGCTTCAATCGTCACCCGGAGAAGGCTCTAAATTCTCGTTCTCCATGCCGCTTGCTGGCGAGCAGAAAGCTGCTCTTGATCAAGAGGCAAAAGATTCAACTTATGAGGAGTTAACTGCTGCCACCGTCCCCCTTGAAGCTTACGATTTACACCAAGCTGCTGCCATGGCAGATAACTCAACGGGTGAAGACAAAATACATGTATTGGCCGTGGACGACGATCCCGTCAATTTGAGAATTCTAGGGAATATTCTTTCTCCAGAAAAATATAACGTGGTCAAGGTAGGCAGCGGTGCAGAAGCATTAGAGATCCTTGATTATCGCCCATGGGATCTTCTCATCGCCGATGTTATGATGAGTCAAATGTCCGGATATGAGCTTGCCCGTGCTGTTCGTGAGAGATACTCCATCTCCGAGCTGCCCATTCTGCTGCTAACAGCTCGGTCTCTGCCTGAGGACATTTATACCGGTTTCCTTGCGGGAGCCAATGATTACATTACGAAGCCTGTAGACTCACTTGAACTTCAGTACAGGGTTAAGGCAATGACGGATTTAAAGCGTTCTACCGAAAAGCGTTTAAGACTTGAGGCAGCCTATCTGCAGGCACAAATTCAGCCTCATTTCTTGTTCAACACCTTAAATTCCATTACCGCATTAAGTGATATTGATACGGATAGAATGAGCTCCATGATCGATGCATTCAGTACCTATCTTAAAATTAGCTTCGATTATTGGAATGAAATGCCCTTAGTTCCGCTCGAACATGAGCTGGATCTGGTAAAATCATATCTGTATATTGAGCATGAGCGGTTTGAAAATCGACTTCAGGTTCAGATCAGCATAGATCCTGAAGTGAACCTTCAGATGCTGCTGCCGCCCCTAAGTATACAGCCTCTGGTTGAGAATGCGGTGAGACATGGTGTATTAAGCCGGTCTAAAGGCGGGAAAGTTAGTCTTCACATAACTCAGCATTCCAATTTCGTCTCATTCTCGGTAATCGATGATGGGATCGGAATGGAAGAAGGTAAAGTTGCCGAACTGCTAGCCCCCTCTTCCAACGGACGCAGAGGCATCGGAATACTAAATACAGATCGGCGGCTTAAGCAAAGATATGGACAGGGGCTTACTATAACGAGCCACATCGGCCAAGGAACACATATTTCTTTTAATATTCCAATACGCTAGCTTAAGTTGTGCTATGCTTATATTAACTTCGTAACTTAAGGATAATAGACTGGTGGGATTTACATGATCAAGGCTATTTTAATCGATGATGAGATTCTGGCTCTGAAGCAATTAAGCAAATTGCTGAATAAGGTCAGTGAGTTTGAGATTGTGGGCTCTTACACGGAGCCCCTTCCAGCCATCGAAGCTGCCGGCGTGCTCAAGCCGGATATTATCTTTCTTGATATCGTCATGCCGGAGATGAACGGAATGCAGACAGCTGAATTCATACAGCAGGTGAGTCCGAGCTCTCATATTGTATTTGTAACCGGCTATGACCGTTATGCCATCGATGCCTTTGAAATGAATGCCTTAGACTACGTTCTTAAGCCTGTCCAAATGAATAGATTGACCAAAACGGTTAACCGAATTACCGATAGACTTTTATCTTCTGATGAGCAGCAGACAGGCGCATTAGAGAAGAAAATCTGTTGTTTTCAATCTTTAAGACCTGAGATGGTGCATCGCAGTCACGGACATCATGAACGTACTCTCCCCTTCCGCTGGAGAACCACAAAGGCACAAGAACTGTTTGCTTATCTTTTGCATCACCGTAACCGCTTTGTCAATAAAGATACTTTAATTCAAGAGTTCTGGCCCGACCATGAATTCAAAAAAGCATCTACATATCTGTACACAACCATATATCATATCCGTCAATGTCTGAAGCAAGCAGACTTGGAGATCACCATCAGCAATGTGAGCGGCGGAGAAGGCTATATGCTGAATACCAACCAAGTTCAGGTGGACGTAGATATGCTTGAAGGCGGAATCAGAGCGCTTGGCGCCGTAACTAAGTTGAATATCACGGACCACCGGCAGATTTCCGACCTGTATACCGGGGATTATCTTGCAGAGCATGATTATTTCTGGGCGGAAAGTGAACGGCATCGTCTTCGCACAGTATGGCTCCATCATGCAGCGATGCTTGCGGATTTTTATTCTAATCACGATATGCTTGCAGAGGCCATTACAATGTACAAACGAATCACACAATTCCATCCTTATTATGAGGATGGGCATTTGGGTCTTCTGCAAGCTTATGCTTCTGCGGGCGACAGAATGGCTGTACAAGAACACTATCAGCACATTGAACAGATGTATTCCGCAGAACTGGAGATTCCGCTTCCTGAATTTATACTGCAATGGTATTACAAGTGGAATTCGTCCCAAGACGCTGGGATGTTAACAGAATTCCGGGCCTAACCAGCCCGGTTTTTTGTTTAGTTTTTGTACATGTACATTGATTACAATGATTCTTAACGATAGAAATTCTGCAATCTGCCTAAGCAAAGGGTGTGGTCAACAAGAATGATAAGAAAATTATCATTTGTAGTTATTATTCTGGGTATATGCCTCTTCCTCTTCCCGAAAGGAAGGGAGCTGTACTACGATTTCGAGCAAAGACTGTTAATGGCACAGCTGGAAGAGGAAGCTTCTCCCGGGTTAGAAGGACAAAATAAGCAGCTGCTCGAATCCGGATTTGCGAAGCTGAATCAAATCTTGAATCTCTCAGGAGATGCTGAAGAAGCAAGCCGCCCTACTTCCAATAACAACACCAACTTGCCGAATCAAGCAGTTGGTATGATTCTTATTGACAAAATTAATGTCAAGCTGCCAATTCTAGAGGGAGCAACCAAACAAAACATGAAATATGCTGCCGCTCATCTCAGTGAAACTGCTCCATTAGGGGGGAATGGGAATGCAGCGATTGCTGCTCATAGAGCCCATACCCAAGGGAGGTTATTCAACCGCCTGAACGAATTAGAGATTGGTGACCGTGTTGAGCTCCGGCTAAAAGACCAAACGGATCAGGTCTATGAAGTATATAACATTACCATTGTTGAACCAACAGAAGTATCCGTTCTGGAGGGCGATGCGCGAGAAAGAATTATTACCCTAATTACTTGTGATCCCCTGATTAATCCAACGCACCGGCTTATTGTTAAAGCAAAGCTGGTGTCTGAGAAGAAGCCTAAACCGAACGTAGTATTGAATTAATAGATCTAAAAAGCCTGCTGATATTTCAGCAGGCTTTTTGGCATTTAAAGAGGTTATTTTGCGTTTTTGCTTATTTTGCTTTTCTTGAAAATAACTGCTCCAGCAATCCCCAGCATAATCAAAGTAATCCCCAATAATTGAATCATGAAGTAGCTCTCTTCGCCCGTCTTTGGAAGCATAGGCTTGCTAGACGTATCGCCACCCTTGTCATGATCATCTGGCGAATCACTAATTCCGCCGGTTGGTGTGTCATCATTAAGATCCACAAGATCAGGATCTTCAGCAGGCTGTGCATCCGGTTTAGTTGGCGTTGGCTCCAGAATCTGATCCCCCGGCACCAGAATTGGCGTTGTTGGTTCCGGTGTTACCGGTACAGGTGTTGGCTCTGGAGTTACTGGTGTAGGCGCAGGCCCAGGCTGTGTGGGTATAGTTGGACTTGGTGTTGGATTTGGATTTACCGGTGTTGGACTTGGGTCTACAGGTGTAGGATTCGGGTTCACCGGTGTTGGGTTCGGATCTACAGGTGTTGGATTCGGATCTGTTGGCCCAGGAGAAGGCTCTGTAGGTGTTTTTTGATTTTCTACAGTAACCGCCGGATTCAAATCACTTGAACTAATGGTAATCGGATATTCTGTTGGGAGAACCTGGTACCCCCGTGGTGCAGTAATTTCTTTAAGCTTATAATTCCCTACCAGCAGCTTGGTGAAGACCGCTTTCCCATATTCGTCGGTAGTTTGCGTGTCTACCAAAATAGACGATCCGTTAGCCATGTTGCGGTAGAGCTCAAATACAGCGCCTTGCAAGAAGAGACCCGGATCCTCTTTATCGGTCTTAGTAACTGTTAATTCTCCTCTTTTTCCGCTTCCGGTACCAGACCCTGAGGTTACGCCCACGATGACTTCTTCAGAGGTTTCACTGGTAACTGTCTTGATGTTGTTTCCTTCAAATTTAACCTTGTTGGTGACCTTCTCCCCATCATTTGCTTTAATTAGGGACTGATATTCTAGAATATACGCTTCATCAATATCCTTATTGAAGCTCAAGGTAAAGATTGCTTCCCCTTGATCATTTGTTCCCGAAACAATGGAATAGTCTGTGTCCCGTAGTAGCTCGTCACTCTTAATAACATTACCTTTATCATCAACCTTGGTTGAATATAAATGATAGCTTTCAGGCAGCAGCACCTGGTTGCTCGTAGGCGTATCAATAATTTTTGCCTGAGCTACGTGGCTCTGTCCCTCATTGATCACAATACTCCAATTGATCAACTCGCCGGCTTGCTTACCTGTTTTGGTAACATACTCCCCGCCATGCGGAACTGTAACGGAAGCTTTCAAATTCTCTGAAACTTGCTTCGTGCCATCCATAAGAACAGCTTGATTCTCGATCTTACGGTCAATGAGGTTCCCATCCATGCTCGTCTTGAAGGTAAGAATATAGCCTTCGTTAATCTCTTTGTTAAATGAGACAGTCATGACATTGCTCTGCTCGTCATACTTTAAGCTGTATTCTGATGCAGGTATAATATCCCCGGAAGACACCTTCCCTGAAGACGCATCAATATTCATTTTGTGAACTTCAAGAGAACTTTCATCGAGCTTCTGATCTTGAAGCAGTGTATCAACAACCTGAGGCTTGCTAATCTGCTTCAGATTATAGTTAACACCTAGTGTCCATGTAATTTCTTTATTCTTCGGATTATAGGAACCCAGCTTATATCCGTTATTCTTGGTATAAGAATTGGGGTCAAACGTGCTAACTGCGGTTATAGAGTGATCTGTTCCGCCGCTATCTTTCCAACGGATCGCTGCGTGGTTTGGCATGGATTTGCCCGAGCCAGTCACCCAGTCGGTGTTAAATTTTGTTGTGTAGGTAATCGTGAATTGCGTAGCGATAGGTTTGTTAAACTTCAGTTCAAAACCAAGCTTATGATCTGCCGGGGTACCTTTGTAATTGATTTCATAATCCCCGCCGCTAACCACAGGCTGACCATCAATCTGAAGTGAATCTGGAATCAGCTCAAGGCCGCCATTTGGAAATGCATCTTCAATAACGACTGAATTTACAGGAAGGCGATTTCCATTAAGTGTAATTTTCCAGTCCACAGTCTTGTTGACATAATCGACATTTCCATTTGTCTTCTTGCCAAAAAGCTGAATAATCCCTTGATCATCCCAAGATTCTTGTCCATCAGAAGTGACTTTATTCGTTACCGTAGCATCTTCGTATACAGGTACGCTAACTTTCGTACGGTATTTGATCACATAAGCGGATGTAATGTCCGAGTTGAACTGAAGCTCAAATCCGCCCTGATGATTATCTGTTAATGTATAATTGCTGACTTTGCTTCCCTGAATCATATTCCCGGACGAATCGAAGGTTACCTCGTAAACTGCGAGTTCTTCAAGGCTTTGTGTATCTGTATTTGTGAAAGCATCACTCAGTAGTGCTTTTTGCTGAGGAATCGCCTGCTCCCCGAAGTTATAGTTAATCTCCCAATCTATGGTTTGATGAACAGGATCATAATTAACCGCCTTCTTCTTCAGCAGATCCCCATACTTAATTCCAACAGTTGCACTTGCTGTAGCATCTTGATAATTCGTCCCGCTCAAGATTGCTGTGTTGGTGAAGTTTGTACCGCTAGTGATTTTCGTTGTATAGCGGAGCTGATAGGCTTGATTGATAGAAGAGTCACTGAACTTTATTTGAAAGTCCTTGCCATCTTGTGTCTTCACGATGCTGTATTTAGAAGCATCGACCTGGCCTCCAGCGACGACGGAACCATCAAGATTCACATCCAAATGATACAGCTCGATCGTTCCTTGATTCAATTCTAGTCCGTCTGGAATCGGATCGGTAAGAACAGCGTTCTCAATCGTCTCCAGCTTCTTATTCAAATTTATGACCCAGCTGATGTTCTGACCGTTCAGCCTCTTATCAGGTGAACCTGTCTTATCTATGGTTGTATCCACATTGGGTTTGAACTCAACCGGGATCTCTTGTTCTCCCCCTTGGGTCGGGAATTTGATCACCTGCTTGGAGCTGCCCGTTATTTTTTGTTTATCAAATCTCGCATTCACGGTCAGCTTCCCATGGACCTCATCATAGTTGCTAATAAACTCATTAAAGGTCATCGTTACCTTGCGGGTATCTTTGTCTACCACGAAAGCACCTACATTATCACTTCCATTGATGACCAAGTCACCCTCGACATTATTGAACATGACGAATTTATCTGCGGGCAGCAAATCAAAGGTAAATGTGTCCCCCTGGGTGTAATCATGTCCATTGTCAAGCTTCCAGTCGAAGTCCAGCTGAACACTTGCTCCCTGCTCGTAGACTGCATCTGTGACGGTATTTCCGGATCCGTCTTTGGCAGTAAGTGCAACATTGGTGATCAGATTGTCGGTGACTTCCTTGGCATAAGCAGCCGTCAACATTCCCAGACCCTGAAGCACCTGAACTAGAAGCAGTAGCCCCACCACGCCTATGCTCAGTTTTTTCTTCATGAATACCGTACCTCCCCAACTCTCAAATACATATATTAGCTCCTTTCTCTATGATTTAATTCATACTTTTCTATATTACCTAGAGCGAATAGACAAAATCTGAACAATATCCATATATTTCTTGCCTTGCATATTAAAAAAAGCCCATTCCGCATTCAGCAGAACGAGCTTTGATCCGTAAAAAATTAATAATACTTAGCAGTTTTGTATTTAGAGGATTCCTTAATCATGGCTTTGTTTTTAGTATACTTTAACCCCGCATCTACAGTAGTATCTATAAGATTCCACTTGCCATTCAGAAAAACCTCATTCCACGCATGATACTCTGTAACATATGCCGATGAACCTGTTACAAGCTTGGCCGGAATATCTACACTTCGCAGCATAGCAGCAAACAAAGAGGAATATCCATAACAGGTTGCAGATTGAGAAGTTAATACTTGATCCGGGTCTGGTGTATAATCTGGAGTTTGAATTTTAGCCAATTTAGTATCATATTTGATGTTCTTTGTAATATAGGCATAGATCGCCTTCACTTTATCTTCATCACTCTTCAGATTCTTGGTTAACTCCTTGGCTTTAAGAGCTGCCTTACTATTCTCATTCCACTTCACTTTCTCAATTGAATTGAGATACACGATCTTGGAATCCGCCAAATTGAGCTGAACAGTTACATAATCCAGCACTTTGTATTTATTACCCGACACCTGTTCCAGCAGAGACACCTTATAGTCTCCATTTCCGAACTGAAGTGGAAAGCTATGAACTTGTCCATTTGAAGCAAGCTGATAGTTATAGGTTATATTGCTCTTTGAAATCATGACTCTGTAGCTGTTTGTTGTGGGAGCCTTATATGTAACCTCTATAACTCCTTGATCTAGCTTAGTTATATCTAACCAGGAATGTTCCTTGGCTGATACGTCTTTCGTCTGTACAAGAACGGCCAATGTTACCAATAATGCTACAAATAAAGAACTCCATTTTCTCATAAAAAATCCCCTTTCGATAGCTGGCTGCCATCCTCATTGAAGGCCCTATAGCTTTGCGTCCCCGTCTTTCGGCGGGTTTGCCATTGTCGTATGGTTTAAGCATAGCTTACAACAAATGGTGTCGATATTTGTAGTAAATAATTTACAAATTAAAAAATTTAACTATATAAAAAAGCCCAAAGTAAACTTTGGGCCTACAACTTTAGTCAACAGCATTGAATAATAATTGAATTCACTTTGTAGATTTCCCCCTATATAGATTGAACTAAAGAGTTTTACATTGAATCTTCTGTTATCACGGCCTAATACTGTCCTATAACGTTCATTTCTTTAGTTCGTTCTATATAGCTACGGCTTTTTCACAAGCACCAGACCCTCCAGCCTCTTAAGCCCTTCTGTACTTAACCAGCCGCTTGTCCCCGCAAAGAGTGCATTGTCAAAAATCCGCATCCACAAATTAAAGAGCAGTGTCCCTATAATCATCTCTACCAAAACAAATGATTTTATTGAGTACATCTCAATGACATAAACTTTAAATTCATCAGCCACAGGAACCTTGAATTTCATAGTACACCTCACTGTCACTTATTCGTGTTCATCTTATGAGTCAGTCAGGTTGTCTAATTCATCTATGGCAAGGTGAATTTCCAAGGCTGCTTAATCGCTGAATTTCCTAAGAATAATTACGGCATTATGACCGCCAAAGCCAAAAGAATTGGACATACCAAGCTGAACGGATGCCGAGCGTGCGGTATTAGGTACAACATCTAAGTCACAATCGGGATCAGCGGTTTCCTGGTTAATGGTAGGCGGAATGACCCCCTCCTGAAGAGTCTTTACCAGCGCAACCGCCTCTGCCCCTCCTGCTGCACCCAGCATATGTCCGGTCATAGACTTGTTTGCTGTGACAGGAATGCGATAAGCGTGGTCGCCAAATACAGCCTTAATGGCTAGCGTTTCCGATTTGTCCCCCACCTCGGTACTGGTCGCATGTGCACTAATGACATCAATTTGGTCTGGAGACAAGTGAGCTTCCGCAAGTGCTGCCTTCATAGCTTGTGCTGCTCCTCTTCCTTCCGGATGAGTGGCTACCATGTGATAGGCATCCGAGCTGGCTCCATAACCGCACACCTCGGCCAAAATAACAGCCCCCCTGTTAAGGGCATGGGTAAGCGACTCCAGCACGAGAATCCCGGCTCCTTCGGCTATGACGAACCCGTCACGTCCCGCATCAAAGGGCCTGCTCGCCCGGCTTGGTGCATCATTTTGGGTAGACATTGCTGTTGCATTGCCAAAGCTTGCCATGGAGAGCTCGGTTACAGCAGCTTCCGCTCCCCCAGCCAGAATTACATCAGCATAGCCTGTCCGAATGGCCCGAAATGCTTCACCTATGGCTGTATTCCCAATAGAACAGGCGGTTACTGGCGACATCGTCGGTCCCTGCAAGTCCCATCTCATACTGATCATTGCGGCCGCCATATTCGTAATCATCATAGGAACCAGGGTCGGGCTAACCCGCTGCGCGCCTCGTTCCAGCAGCACTTTGTGCTGCTCCAAAAGGGTATTCAACCCGCCAATTCCTGAACCGACGTAAACTCCAACCCGGCTGGAGTCCAGCTTGCTGAAATCAAGCATAGATTGCTGCACAGCTTCCTCTGCGGCAGCAAGCGCAAACTGATTGAATCTATCCAATCTCCGGGCTTCTTTCCTGCCAAAACGGCCAGTCCCATCAAAATCCTTCACACTGCCGGCAATCTTCGTTCCGAGCGCGGAGGTATCAAACTGATCAATCATGGTGATTCCAGATTGTCCCCGGGTTAACTGATTCCAAAAGGTGCTTACCTCTTGGCCTAAAGGGGAGATAATTCCCATTCCTGTAATAACTACTCGTTCCATCGCTACCTCTCTCCTTTGATCTCACAACTATTAATTTCATTGTGTCACTCCAGTTATCCTATTACAAGTTGTGGGTTATCCTAGTATAATAACTGATATGATATCAAACGGAGGGTTTCTATGAACGATCAAGAACGGCTTATGGCGCTATCGGTATTCCTAAAAAAACAAAGAGCAAAAATTACCCCTGAGCTAGTCGGTCTTCCCGCAGGAACGCGGCGAAGAACACCGGGGCTGCGAAGAGAAGAGGTAGCACAACTGGCGGGGGTGAGCACTACGTGGTACACCTGGCTGGAGCAGGGCCGAACGATTCAGGTATCCGCATCCGTATTAGAGAACATCGCGTCTGCTTTGCAGCTAACCCTTGATGAACGAAGGTATCTGTTCTCGCTAGCGCTGGAGACAAGCTCTGCGATCCATCCCCTGGAGGAAACGCCATCACGAGTTAACCCATCATTACAGCGGATTATTCAAGAACTCAAGTACTATCCGGCCATCGTTTCAGACCGAAGATGTCACATTGTAGGTTGGAATGAAGCGGCAAGCCGTGTCTTTCTTGACTTTCAGCAGATTCCCGAAGAGCAAAGAAATATGATTCGCCTGCTCTTTACGCGCCAGGAGCTGCGGAGGCTTGCCGTGAATTGGGAGGATTTCGTCAGCGGCTACCTGGCTATCTTTAGAGCTTATTACGGAGAGTATGTAGGAGATGAATGGTATAACCAATTTTTGTCCGAAATGAAAAGAGAGCATCCTGCATTCAGTGAGATATGGGAAGAGAACCGGGTCAGCTCCGGACCTGAGGTCACGCTTGAATTCAGACATGGGAAAGCAGGGAGGATGCTGTTTGAACTCACATCCCTTCAGGTGCATGGATCCTCGGATCTGCGTTGCAGCATTTATACCCCCAAGGAGGACTCCACAACAGAGTTGAAGCTCATTCAGCTAATGAAGTGAATAGAAAGCCCGTGCCCCAGGCTCAAAGTTTATAGTTCAAATGATATACGGATTAGATTCAATCTGCTCTGCCTTCGCAACCGCCTCTTCCAGCGTCAGCCCCGTAAAGTTCTGGGCGTGGAAGAAGCGCCCGCTCGTGGTGTTGACGATGCGTCCAAATCCACGCTCGATCATTGTAGGGATCAGCCGGTGACATATCGTCGCAACGGAAATGAAATTAATGCGGAAGCTCATCTCAAAATCCTCTATCGATGTATTCCAATAATCCTCTCTACATGCAATTTGAATTGCAGCGTTGTTGAATAACACTCATTGTGCGGATTATGGGTGACCGTAGATTCTATGTTAAAATAAACAGTGACTTATTATTTATGTTAGAGAGGTGTTTGAAATTAATAAAAGGTTTGGGCTTATACTAGTTTTAATCGCGCTGCTTATTAATGTAGCTTTTCAAACGACGCTGTCTTACATCATTGCGATAAGTATTTTAGGCCTTGCTGCCATTTTGGACATTATCCTTGTGGACAGACAACAAAAATTGCAGAGACTAATTACTTATATCATTGCCTTAGCGATCTTTATGCTTGTTCACTCGCTGAGGTAACCTTAGATCACGAAAACAGTGGAGGGGCTGTCCTGTTAGGACAGCCCCCTGCAATTAACTGCCGTCTGTTGCCTAGACACCATATCTTCCGTGATCTGATCCAATATATTTTTTAGAGATTCAGCAGAAATCGGTTTTTCTAAGAAATAATTCATCCCTTCCGATCTGTATTCCTCCCTAATATTTCCCTCCAATGTGGTTACAGCTATAATATATGGCTGATAACCAGCATAAGGCAGGCCGTCGCGAATTTGCCTAACGATAGAGAACCCGTCTGCGGCGGTCCTATGTACATCTATAAAGATGATATCGATCTTGTGCCTCTCCACAGCCTCTTTAACTAGTGATCCTTGTAAGGCCGTAATGGAGCTATACCCCCATCTGCTCAGCATGTTCTGAAGAACCGCCTGATTCACCTCGTTGTGATCAGCTAGCAGTATATTCAAATCCGTGCTCTCGCGCACGATCCTGTCAGAAGAACTTGCCAGCTCACAAGTCTCGCTGCAGGACTCAAAGAGAGCAGTAAAGGTAAAATTCGATCCCCTCTCAGAACGAGGCTCCATCCAAATGGCTCCGCTCATGAGCTCAACCAGCTGCTTGCTGATTGCAAGTCCCAGACCGGTCCCCTCCTGCTTTCGAGTCACGCTATTCTCTATCTGGTAGAAAGGATCAAACAGGCGAGGAATTAATGCTGCATCTACACCGATACCCGTATCCCGGACCGAGAAGCGTATTTCACACTTGCCATCCTCATCAGACAAGCTGTCGACCGAGATAAATATCTCCCCTTCTGTAGTAAACTTTATTGCATTACTAATCAGATTCATCAGTACTTGTCTTAATCTGCTAGAGTCACCAATCAGCCGCTCCGGCACACTCGAATGAACATGGGCTGAGAGCTCAAGCTGTTTGGCCGTGGCCTGAATCTTCAGCAGATCCATAGCTTCCCCGAGCACATTTCTAATACTGAAGGGCTCTAGATACAGACGGGTATGACCTGCCTCATTCTTAGAATAATCAAGGATGTCATTCACGATCTTCAGTAAGGCGGCACCGCTGGATTGAATAATCCGCGTATATTCCACCTGTTCTTCTGCTAGCGGCGTATCCATCAGCAGCTGTGTCATCCCAAGGATTCCATTCATAGGGGTTCTGATCTCATGACTCATCATAGCAAGAAAAGCACTCTTGGCTTTATTGGCTTCCTCGGCCGCCTGCTTCTCGATCAGCATGTTTTTTTGTTCCTGATAGAGCTGCTGCTGGACAAATAAGGATGGGAAAATCACCTTATCCTCATCCTGGGAATGCCCTGCATAGAGATTCGATTTCACAAGCTCCTGATCGGTCATCAAATATTCATGAGTTCTAAGCAGCGTATTCTGAAGCGAAGCATTTAAGGCATGGCCATCATAAGCACAAACCGAGACCACTCCTTCTTCCCTGACAGCCGCATCCGCCTTACGTTCAAATTCCTCAAGCTTCTGAGCAATATTCATATCGCTATCTTCTTCATCCCACTCAACATGGGCCCAAGTTCGAATAGGTGTCTTTTGTTCCTTGAACCCATTAATAATATCCTTGAAATTCTTAATAATCTGACCACTGTGGAAGTTGCCGTTCTGGTGATAATACAGCCGGTTATCCAAATAGCTAATTCGTTCGTTTATTACCTGTTCAGACCATTGATTCAACAATTTATAATAAATTCGTTCGTATGCGGATGGGTTGTCGATTAGGATCAGATGATGCCCTTGCTCTATTCCTGTAGAAATATAAATTACAGCATTATCGACATAATAATCTATTTCATCATAAACATATAGAATGTGACCACTGTTGTTAGTTGTCATCCGATCATTAAGGGTTACAGAAAATTTGTGCATTAGAGGCCCCTTCATCTATTAAAAATCATAGTTATAAAGATAGGTTCCAGCTTTATCCTAACCAGTATAACACTCTTCTTCAGGAGATGAGGAGGTAAAAAAAGAGCACAGCCATTATAAGGCTGTGCTCATCTTAAATTTAAGAGGCCAAGTGAACTTTAAGAACCGTATGCCTACCTGCATCAACCTTTCCGGTCTCCGCTTGCTCTACCCGTTCTACGATATCCTGCCCATCAGGTATAATGATCGGTGTTATCAGAGGCAATCCTGCATTTCGAATGGCCTCCATATCAAATTCAAGCAGCAGCTGGCCAGCTTTGACCTCATCACCGATCTCCGCATGCAATTTAAAGCCATTGCCCTTCAGTGAAACGGTTTCAATACCTACATGGATCAGCACTTGAACCCCGCTCGCATGTTCAAGAATCATTGCATGCTTGCTTTTGATTACATGAACAACCTTAGCATCAAATGGGGCTACGACCTTTCCGCTCGAAGGCTCAATCGCTATGCCATCACCCATCTGCTTCTCTGCAAAAGCCGGATCCGGAACTTGATCCAGATTCTCAGCGACCCCTGATATAGGTGCGTGAATCTCCAGTACATCCACAGGTTCCTTACGATCCGGTGAAGTTGTTACAATCTGGCCAGAAGCCGCAGATGAAGCTTCAGTGCTCGCTCCAGCCGCTTGCCGTTTGCGGGTCGCGGATTTACCATACAATACGGTAAGAACGAACGGAATTACGAGAACAATAGCCATGCCAATGAAGAATACTCCCCATTGATCCGGGAAGATAGAGAGGAAGCCAGGAACACCTCCCACTCCGATAGATGAAGCAAGAACATGATTAATAGTAAGCAGAATACCGCCAATAGCCGAACCGATCATTCCAAAAATGAATGGGTATTTATAACGGATATTAACCCCGAAGATGGCTGGCTCTGTGACTCCAAGGAAGGCCGATACCGAAGAGGTTACAGCCAGGCCCTTTGTCTTCTGGTCTCTAAGCACAAACAGCATGGCCAGAGCCGCAGAACCTTGGGCAATATTGGACAATGCAAGCATTGGCCACAGATAAGTACCGCCTGTACTGCCGATAAGCTGTACATCCACAGCAAGGAAGGTATGATGCAGGCCTGTTACGACAAGCAGGGCGTAAAAACCTCCGTATAGTAGACCGCCAAGAGCTGGTAAAGTATCAAAGATGTAAGTAAGGCCATCCGTAATCGCATTGCCAATAGCGAACGTAATTGGACCGATCACGGTAAAAGCTAAGAAGCCTGTAATCAGAAGCGTAACCGGCGCAACAACAAGAAGCTTAATGGAATCGGCTACACGCTTGCGCAGGAAAATTTCAATTTTAGATAGCAAATAAGAAGACACGAGCACGGGCAAAACTTGTCCCTGATAACCAATCTTGTTAATATGCCAGCCAAACAGGTCCCATACCGGAACAGTACCTTCCAGCTTAGCTGTTGCATAGTTATTTGCATTTAGCAAGTCCGGATGAACCAGGATTAGCCCCAGCACAATTCCGAGCAGCGGGCTACCACCAAACCGGGTTACTGCGGACCAACCGATCAGGGCCGGCAAGAAGGTAAAGGCCGTATTCGCAATCAAGTTAATGATCGAAGCAAAATCGGTCCATGCCGGATATACCTCTACAAGCGACTTTCCTTCGTAAAAGATCCCCGGACCCGTTAAAATATTATTAATCCCAAGCAGCAGACCTGCTGTAACGATCGCTGGCAGGATCGGAATAAAGATGTCTGCAAGCACCTTAATAGCCTGCTGCAGCGGATTCTGCTTCTTCCCTGCCAGCTTCTTCACATCTTCCTTAGAAGAACGCTGCCCACCTGTTATGGAGATCATCTCGTCATAGACCTTATCGACGATTCCCGGACCGATGACGACTTGAAATTGTCCTTGGGTGGAGAAATGTCCCTTTACCAGATCATTCTGCTCCAGCATACGTTCATCTATTTTACTCTCATCGGCTAGAGCGAAACGGAGTCTTGTCACACAGTGAGTTGCTGCTTCAATATTCTCTTTTCCGCCAACAGCCTCAATGATACTCTCAACCTGCTTACGATCAATTGCCATAGAGACGGCTCCTCTCAGTTTAATTTCTTAAGGTCGTGAATAAGCCACATATAGGAAGCAAATGGTGACAGCGATATCAACTTCCGCAATGCCGGCTTCTCCTCTGTGTTGCCAATGAGCAGTGTATGCTCTCTTCCATCAAGCTGCTCCAGCACAAAGTCTTGAGGGAACTCAAATTCTACTGCTTCATTGCTGAAATTGGAGACAACCACTAGCGTTTCATTCTCAGAGGAACGGGAATAAGCAAATACCTGGGGATGTGCTTCATCCAAACGATGATAAATCCCCTCAGTTAAGATCGGATACTCCTTGCGCAGCGAAATAAGTCTCTTGTAGTGGTTAAAGATCGAATCGGGATCGTTCATTTCTCTCTCTGCATTAATTTCTGGATATCGTTCATCGACTTTAATCCACGGGGTTCCGGTAGTGAAGCCTGCCTGTGCATCCGAGTTCCACTGCATCGGAGTTCTGGAGTTATCGCGAGAACGCTGCTTAATGATCTCAAAAGCCTCTTCCCGTGTCTTCCCATTCTCCTGCATGATTCGGTACATGTTGAGAGATTCAATATCCCGTAATTCCGAAATATCATTCCATTGTGGGTTAGGCATACCTATTTCTTCTCCCTGAAAAACATAAGGCGTTCCTTGAAGCCCGTGAAGCGTAGTGGCAAGCAGCTTCGCGCCTTCCTTCCGATATTGGAAGTCATCCGTGAATCTCGACAAGGCGCGCGGCTGATCGTGATTATTCAGGAAGAGCGCGTTCCAGCCTCCCCCTTGCTGCATTCCAACCTGCCATTCGGACAAGAGACGCTTCAACTGCTCGAAGTCATAGGGCATGAGCTCCCATTTCTGTCCGTGCGGGTAATCTACTTTCAGATGATGGAAGCTAAAGGTCATCGAAAATTCATGTTCACTAGGATTGGAATAACGAATGCAGTTCTCCAGGGTAGTAGATGACATTTCACCAACGGTCACAATTTGATAAGGAGAGAAGACTTTCTCGTTCAATTCCTTAATAAATTCATGGACTCTTGGGCCATCTGTATAAAATCTTCGCCCATCTCCCGGTAGAACGCTTACATCGTCATCGGGGAACTGCTGATCCTTCGAGATTAGATTAATGACGTCTAGTCTAAAACCCCGAACACCCTTCTCGGCCCAGAAGGTCATTAATTTAATTACTTCTTCCCGAAGCTTCGGATTTTCCCAATTCAGATCTGCCTGGGTTTTGTCAAACAATGTTAAGAAATATTGCCCGGTGGTTTCATCATACTGCCACGCAGGTCCACCGAATTTGGACTGCCAGTTATTAGGGTAACCGCCGTCAGGGCCCGGGTCCTTCCAGATGTAATAATCGCGATAAGGATTATCCCTAGATTTGCGGCTTTCTTGGAACCATCGATGCTCTGTCGATGAATGGTTGACCACAATATCCAGCATGAGCTCCATGCCGCGGGACTTCAGTTCTCGAACGAGTTCATCGAAATCCTCCATCGTCCCATAGTCCGGATTGATCTGGCAGTAATCTGCCACATCGTAACCGTTATCATTTTGCGGAGATACATAGACGGGCTGAAGCCACACCATATCAATTCCTAAATTTTTTAAATAATCTAACTTGTCGATCAAGCCGCGGATATCTCCAACGCCATTTCCTGTCGTATCCATGAAGCTCTTGGGATACACCTGATAGATTGTTGATTTCCGCCACCATTCTTGATAAGTCATTTAAGATGGCCCCCCTTTTTCAAATTTTAAACACTAACTATATTAATCATGTATATACAAGTATAGAACAATAATATTACTTGTATATACATGTTGTCAAACCCAAATCTGATGTCTTCTTATTTACTTACCCACTAATCTCCTTATTACTTCCTTAATCTCTTTAGTTCCCTCCATACAAAAAAACTGCCGCACAAAAAAAGTGCAGCAGTTCTTATCGGAAAACCCTATAAACTGATCGAAGTTTATTTGAAATAATCGTAGCCTTTATGCTTGTGCTTTCGGCCGTGTAACCATTTCGAAAGCTTGCTTTGCCGCTTCCGCTTCTCCAGCGTTTGCTTCATTCCCCGTATGAGAAGCTTCGATCTCCACTCATTATCACGATCCGTCTCTCTAAGCTCCTTCAAAAAGTCATCATCCATCTGTATCCGCATCTCCATTTTATAGATTCATCTTATTATATGGAACGTTTGTTCCCTTTTCAAGTAAAATTCTGGATTCCGTGTATAATATGAATTAACCGAATTGCAAGAGAGGGGATAAATTTATGCAAATTCATAAGACAAACGCCATGCGGATTTTAGACACCAAGCACATTTCATATCAAATCCATTCCTATGATCCCGAGGACGGAAGAATCCATGGCACAGCGGTGGCTGAGAAAATTAACCGGCCAGAAGAACGAGTATACAAGACACTTGCGGCCCATAACAAACAGAATATATATATCTTTGTCATTCCTGTATCAGGCGAGCTGGATTTGAAGAAGGCGGCAAAAGCTGCGGGCGAGAAGAAAATAGAGATGCTGCCGGTAAAGGAGCTCCAAAAGTGGACGGGTTATATACGCGGCGGATGTTCTCCCATTGGTATGAAGAAGCTGTACCCCACTTATGTCGATCAGCAGGCTGCAGCAATAGACAGCATCATTGTTAGTGCAGGTAAAATCGGAGTTCAGGTAGAATTAGAGCCACAGGATCTGCTAGATACGGTTCAAGCCAAGTTTGCTGATTTAATTCAGCTCTGATTATATATATTAAGGGAGGTATTATGAATTTTATTTTACTCTTTATGTGTTTTGTATCAGGATTATTTATTGTTTTAATAGGCTTAATTGTATTCAAAATGATCAGAAAGAAACGAATCCCTGATATTTACTACACTCCATTTGACTATATCACGGGACAAAGCACCATTGAATTTCATGAAGAAAAGGAAGACGAGGAACAAGACAACGACCAAGGTGATGACTTGGATAAAAATATCAAAAAGCCAGCTCAACCTTTAGGCTCATAGCGACTCAAAGACCTATAATAATTTAAGCCGATTTGGCTGCAGTTTATCTGCATCCAAATCGGCTTCATGTACCTCAGTTCTTACTAGTCAAAGCCTTCCGTTCCTGCTCACGCAGCTCCACTCTGCGAATTTTACCGGAGCTCGTCTTCGGCAGACTGGATATAAACTCAATTTTCCTTGGGTATTTATAGGGGGCCGTCCAGGCTTTCACATGATGCTGCAGTTCACGTACCAATTCTTTAGTACCCTCTAGCCCATCGACTAACACGACGAATGCCTTCACGATAGAACCGCGAATTTCGTCAGGACTTGCAACAACGGCGCATTCCTTCACTACCGCGTGCTTCATCAGTGCCTCTTCCACCTCAAACGGACCGATGGTATAACCGGAGCTGATGATAATATCATCATTTCTCCCTTCGTACCAGAAATATCCGTCTTCATCCATTCGCGCACGGTCTCCTGTCACGAAGAATTCCCCGCGCTCGTTGCTCTTCTTCCGTTCAGAATCCTTATAGTAGGTTCGGAACAGGGCAGGCATGTCCACATGCACCGCAATGTCCCCTACTTCATTTGGCGCTACCGGACGGCCGGATTCATCAACAATCTCAATGAGTCCTGGTGAAATGGCTTTGCCCATAGAGCCTGAGCGTACAGGCGTATTCATCAGGTTCCCGATCAGCAGCGTGCTCTCAGTCTGTCCATAGCCATCCCGAATTGTAATGTCGAATTGACGCTTGAATACTTCGATCACTTCCTGATTGAGAGGCTCCCCTGCGGATACCGCACTTCGCAGGTTCGACAGATCAAAATGATGAAGTCCATCCGTCTTCGCCATGATCCGATATTCTGTTGGCGTGCAGCAGAGGACTTGAATTTTATATTTCTGCATCAGTTCCAGATAGCGGCTTGGCTGAAAGGAACCACTGTATACAAACCCTGTCGCTCCTCTGCCGAGTACCGAAAGAAACGGGCTCCATATCCACTTTTGCCAGCCAGGGGCTGCCGTTGCCCACACCATATCCGACTCTTGAATATCCAGCCACAGGATCGAAGCGATGCGCAAGTGGGCATATCCCCAGCCATGACTGTGAACCACTCCTTTGGGATTTCCCGTTGTCCCTGAGGTGTATGCGAGAATCGCCGTATCATCACGATGTGTCTGCACTGCCTCAAATACATCGGGTTGTCCATTCATCAGCTTGTCCAAGTTGACCCAGCCTTCAGGAACATCATTCTGATGACTGGGAACCGCTATGCGGAATGCAAGTGACGGATGGTCTTCTTCAATCTTGTCCACTTCTGGGGTGCAATCTGACCATGAGATGACGGCTCTTGCACCGGAATGACCAAACCGATAAGACAAATCCTTGGCGCGCAGCATTTCTGATGAAGGAATCACAACAAGTCCAAGCTTTAGGCAGGCAAGGTAAATCACATAGGCGATAATTCTACGCGGTACCATGACGAGCACACGGTCTCCTTTTACCAATCCCAGGCCGCCAAGGCCATTAGCCAGCTGGTTAGCCTGCTTCATCAGATTTCCATATGTGACTTCCTCATATTCTTCGTGATCGCTTAACCATTTAAGCGCAGTCTTATCTGCCGGATGATTCTCCATCTCTGAAGTAAGGTTGTAGTATTCAGGTGCAATCCATTGTTGAAAATTCAAAGGTGAACCTCTCCTTTAATATCAATTGGGAGCTTAATACACCTATTATACCACTTAATCCTAGTACCAAGTACTAATTTTGTGAAGATTTTATTTTTCAATGTATAACAGCGTCAATTCCGGCTAAAATCCACAGGTGCAAGGGGTAGAACAAATAGATGTCTTAGCAGATAAGTTCCCAGCATAAAGGGCAAAACCATTATTCCGCCCTCTGTATAGAGCCCCCCTGCTCCTAGGAGCAGAACCGCTCCTCCAAAGGCTGCGGTTCTATTACTAAGGGTGCTCCCCTCGTTAAGGCCATAGACCACAAGATTAAGCACTGCCACTCCCAGTCCCAGCGTAAGAAAAATGTTGTTATCAACAGGATTAACTCCAGGTCGCCGTTAAAATTGAAAGTTTAATGTAAAATTATAGTTCAATCTATGCAACTGAAATAGGTTTAAGGTTGCTCAGCTAATCAGTTTAAAACAAGCAAAAAAATAACAGCCATGGGATCATGGCTGTTTTCGCAATGTTACCGATTTAGAACTTAATAATTCCCGAAGTGTGCAGCAGCACTAGAACTACAAGGACAGGAGCTACATACCGCAGCATGAAGAGCCATACTTTGAACCATCCTGATTTGAGACCGGCCGCTTCAGCCGCATGCTTCCAGTAATAACCTGCAAAGATCGTAGTGGTCAAACCACCTAAAGGAAGCAGGATATTCGAAGCGATGAAATCCATCCAATCAAAGAAGGATTTACCGCCCAAATCCGTCAAACCAGGCACCATACCGAAGGATACGGCAGACGGAACTCCAATGATCAATACCAGCAGGGAAATGACTACGACTGATTTAGTTCTAGTCCACTTCCAGCGTTCCATGGCGAAGGATACGGGGACTTCCAGAAGAGATACCGCTGAGGTCAACGCCGCAATCGCAAGCAGGACGAAGAACAAGCCTCCGAAAATCGTACCAAATGGCATTGCAGAAAAGGCAGCAGGCAAAGCTACAAATACAAGTGAAGGTCCTTGGGCCTGGTCAATCCCGAACGAGAAGGTCGTAGGGAAAATAATCAGTCCGGCAATAAGGGCATAAATCAAATCCCCTGCTCCAATCGCTAATGTCGCTGTACCAAGAGATTGTCTCTTGTCTACATAAGCACCATAAGTGATCAGAATCCCCATCCCAAGCGAAAGTGAGAAGAAGGCATGTCCAAGGGCAACTAGAGCCGATTCCGGTGTCAACTTGGAGAAGTCGGGGTTAAGAAAGAAGGATACCCCGGCACCTGCACCTGGAAGTGTAACAGATCGAATCATGAGAATAACCAACAGGACAACTAGACCCGGAATTGCAATTTTGTTAAATCGCTCAATTCCCTTAGAGACCCCTTTGGCAACAACCCAGCCTGTAAAGACTACAGCAATAATCTGCCAGACAACGTTCATATAGCCTCCTGTGAAGCCTGTGAACTGCCCGGAAAAATCCTGATTCTTAAACAGCTTTCCAGTAAAGGCCAATACGGCGTAATTCAATGTCCAGCCGGATACGATTACGTAGAAAGAAAGAATCATAAGCGGTGCCAACACCTGAAGCAGGCCAAATCTTGCCCAAACTTTGCCGCCTCCTGCTTTTACAAAGGAAGTCGAGGCACTTCCGCGCCCATAACGCCCGATCGCAAGTTCCGCTAATAATACCGGAAGACCTATAGCAAGCAAGCAGACGATAAAGAGCAGGAAAAAGGCTGCTCCGCCATACTGGCCAGTAATATACGGGAATTTCCACATATTCCCTAGGCCCACTGAACTCCCTATAGCGGCCAGGATAAAACCTGCGGAAGAGAACCTATCCGTTTTCTTTGATGAAATTTGTAATTCTTGCTGTGACTTCATGACATCCTCCCATTACAGTAATAAAGTTTCTTTATTATATTTCAGTATTCGCTGAAAGTCAGCAATTTTATTTTTAACCATTAAAAAAAGAGGGAAATTCACCCTGCCAAGAACCGGGCATTTCTCTCTCAAACAGGCACTATATTGATTGTTTGCGCTTCCTATACTTCGGGAATATGGCGACAAGCAGCAGCCCGATCAGCCATAAAAATACCGCCATCACCACTTGCTTAAGTCCTGCCGCCAAATTCAGGTTGCTCAGGAAATACGTATAGTAAATTAGGGATATCCCTACCCCGCCTATTAGAACAGCTTTTAATGCAAAGATCCATTTTACCTTTTGGGCGTGCTTGCTGATGAATCCCCGGCGGCCTCTAATCAAGCGAATTACCGCTACCGCTATGTAACAGCCGAGCAGTAGATAAAGGACGGCGGCTAGATAACGGTTGATCTCCCTCTTTTGCTTCAAAGCCAAATATCCTGGCGCATCTTCTCCGGTCTGAAACTTGATCCATGCACTATAGATGTCTTGTCTTAAATCAATGCCATTGTCACTGTTCGTGAGAATAACCAGTCCGTCCCCCGACTCTGGAATATAACCATAGAATGAATGAAATCCCCTGTTGTCCCCGGAATGATAGATGAGCCTTCGCTGGTCCGGAAGCTTCCGAACAAATACGCCTAGTCCATTCTCATCAAGGACAGGCTTTTGTCTTTCCTTGATAAGCAGCATGTTCTGCAGGACCATTCCAGCTTTATACGGCTTCATCTCAGCCATCATTAAAGACATCAGGTCCTTAACGTTGGTCTTCAGCCCAGCTGCTGCTTGCTCCGTGAACCGGTAATCGGCAGCTTCTGACCAAAATAACCGTAACCAGCCGCTTTACCTGAGTTTAGTTCCGAGGGATCAAATGAACTTGAGATCATACCCAGAGGGTCAAGAATCTGCTGCTGCATATAGGTGTTAAAAGATAAGCCTGTCACTTCCTCGATCAGCAATTGAAGCAGAGTGTAACCTGCCCCCGAATACACTGCGAATTTTCCGGGCTGTTGGGCCACATATGTCTTCACGCCACTTTCACCTAAGCCAGAGAGCGATTCCTCCAAGGAAGACAGCTTATCTCCCGGCTTTACCCCCAAATATCCAGGATGCGCAGGCAGGCCTGCCGTGTGGCTTAACAAGCTGCGTACTGTAACTTTCTCAAGGTCATAGGGTGAGCTGGGAAAATGCCATCGGGTTAAATATTTGCTGACAGGGTCATCCAGAGACAGGGCCCCTTGATCTACCAAATGTAAAATCCCCAAGGCTGTTATTGTCTTTGAAACAGAGCCTGCCTGGAAAACAGTACTTGTCGTCACAGGAATCCGATCTTTTTTATTTGCATATCCCATGTTTAGAGTATAGGTCGTTTCTCCTCCCTGTACTACACCAATGGCTGCACCGGTAGCTCCGTACCGCTGCTGGAGCTGCGGAGCTTTCTGCTGAAGCCACAATTGAAATTCCGTAGATTTAGATGGCACTAAATTTCCACCTTCTGCATAGATATTTTTGTCCATAACAGAAATAGGTAAAAACACCAGCAGTACAATCTTTAATATGAGCAACTTGTGTTCTTTCTGCATAAAAAATAAGCTCCTCCTTTATTCGTTCATCTTGGCGCTTTGAGCATAGCCTGTTATGCCTCCAGCCTTCCATCGATTTCCCTTTCAGAGCAGCTTACAATATTGTCACCTGTACAGTTGGGCTTTAATCTTCTTGCAGAAATCGGCGGATTCCAACTAAAGCTTCCGCCACTAGCAGTAGGCCCAGTTTTGTAGAGCAGCTTCATTTCTGAACCCCTTGAATGTAAGCACTTGTTCCTCCTGTTGCATATGAAACAGTCGTTTTTCAAGGTTATGCGTCATTTTCTGGTAGCTCCTTTTCTTATATTTTTCTCATCCTAATTCTACTTTCTTGTCTTTTTCCTTTTCGTTAGTGTGCTGCTTACCAAAAGAACCTGTATATTTTTTATTTCTTGTGAAAACATACCCTGTACAGTTACACTATTAGCCGCTTCTAAGGAGGAACACGCACCATGCCGGAATGGATACATATTGTCGTACAATCCGTTGTTGGACTAGCGGTATTATTTACATTTACACGGTTTCTAGGAAAACGTCAGCTGACCCAATTATCTTTCTTCGAGTATATTATTGGCATTACAATCGGGAATTTGGCCGGGTTCACTTCCGTCGATCTGGAAGGCCACTGGCTTATGGGACTTATTGCTTTGGCAGTATGGGTAGTTATTTCACTGTGTATCGAAGTGCTTCAGATGAGAAGTAAAAAGGCGAGGGACATTATAGACAGCCGCTCCACCTTTCTCATCAAAGACGGGAAAATCCTGGAGGGCAACCTCAAGAAAGAGAAGCTGTCCAACGAAGAGCTTCTCACTTTATTACGCAAGAAAAGTGTGTTCAATGTAGAAGAAATTGACCATGCCGTGATGGAACCAAGCGGTGAATTGAATGTTATGCTAAAAGATCAGTACAAGCCAATCACCCTCTCCCAGCTCCAAAAAGGTACAGGATCAGGCGGTATTGTCTATGAGATTGTTTTAGATGGGAAAATTATGAATGAGTCATTGACAGCAGCCGGGTTTAGCACTCGTTGGCTAAACCGCAAGCTGCAGGAGATGGGGGCGAAGCTTGAGGATGTATATTTCGCCCAATTGGATCAATCCGGCAAGCTGTATGTGGATTTATACGAAGATAACTTAAACTAAACATTATTCCTTGGATAATTCTATAAATCCTTTGCCAAATACATCACGTACATCATGGATGGTGATAAAGGCGTTAGGGTCCGTAGATTTTACAATCTTCTTCAGCATCGGAATTTCCTGCCTGCTGATTACAATATACAGAATTTGAGCAGGAGACTTCGTGTAATAACCATGGCCTGAAAGAACAGTAACCCCTCTGTCCATGATGACATTTACCTGCTCAGCGATATGATCCTGTTCTTTGGAAATAATGGTGATGGCCTTCTTCGGGTTCAAGCCTTCAATAACAAATTCCATCGTCTTGGTTCCCATGAACAGCATAATGATCGTGATCATCAGTTTCTCTGCACCGATAATAAAATAAGAGGATAAAGCAACAATAAGATCAAAGAACAGCAGCGCATAGCTGATATTCCAGTCAAGGTATTTATTCGCGATTCTCGCCAAAATGACCGTTCCAGCTGTTGTTCCACCGGCTCTGACGATCAGCCCGATGCCCACTCCAATTATAATACCGCCGAAGATTGCATTCACCAACGGCTCATGAGCATCTATAGACCAGCTCTCTGTAAGATGGAGAAACAAAGAGTTGAACACAACCGCGATAATCGTGTAAACCGTTGTTAGCTTACTTAAGAAGCGGTATCCGATTACAAGCAGAATGCTATTTAGAATCAAATTCGTTAAACCGGGAGACCAGGCAAATAAATAATATAAAATGATGGTTATTCCGGTAACGCCACCCTCCCCAAAATCATTGGGAATAACAAACAAATTTACTCCTAAGGCGAATAAAAAGGCACCTAAAATAATGAATGCCATGTCTTTTCCGTATTTTGTAATGTTCATATGTGTTCACCTCTTCATTTTCAGGACAGGAAGCAAACTCTTCCCATGCGTGTTAGCCTTAACTATCTAATCATGAAACCAGGGAAACTCTCAAGCGACTATGCTAATATGCTAATGGCTTAATGAATTAAAGGGCTGGGAAATAGAAAGCAAAAAAATAGACAGGCAGACCGGTTTGTAAACCGGCCTGCCTGTCTATTTACCCCATTCTCGTAACCCAGTTCATATGACTCGATTCGCCACATTCATTTAAGGTGTCAGCCTGGAGCGGTCCCGTGGAAATGCTGAAGCCTCACGTACATTGTTCAGGTTCAGTAATCGGGAGACCAGCCGCTCCAACCCGATGGCAAAACCGCCATGCGGTGGCATACCATAACGGAACAGCTCGAGATAAGAGGCAAAATGATCAGGCTGTAATCCGTGGCTCCGCATGGACTGCTCCAGCTGGTTGCGATCATGGATTCGCAGGCCTCCCGTCGTAATTTCAACACCGTTAAATAGCAAGTCAAAGGAAGCTGTAAGCCCGGGATGATCCGACGTCGGCATGGCATACATAGGACGAATTTCTACAGGGTACCCGGTGATGAAGGCCATGCCTGCTCCTTCCTTTTCGGCAAAATGGCGGCAGATCAGCCGCTCTCCCTCAGGGTCCAGGTCCCCTTCTGGAGAGGTCTTACCATATTCCTTGAGCAGGATGGTTCTCGCTTCCTCTACTGTGATCCTTGGAATGGTAGTCACCTGGGGCAAGGAGACACCAAGTAATGTGAGTTCCTGCTCACACATCTTTCCCAGCTTCCCAACGACAAACCTGAGCAAATCTTCCTCCAGTTCCATGAGTTCTGCCTCGGACTCGACAAAGCCCACCTCTACATCTAATGAAATATATTCGTTCAGATGTCTGGAAGTATGATGCTCTTCTGCACGATATACAGGAGCGATTTCATACACTCTTTCATATCCCGCTCCCACCATCATCTGCTTGTAAAATTGAGGAGACTGGGCCAGGTATGCCTTCTTCTCAAAATAACTCACCTCAAACAGGTTCGAGCCGCCTTCGGTTCCTGCTGCGACCAGCTTCGGCGTAAAGATCTGCATAAAACCCAAACCGTTCAAATATTCTCTAAATGCCGTAACGATCGCAGCTTGGATGGCAAATATGGCATGTACTCTTGGATTCCTCATGGAGAGCACTCTATGCTCAAGTATTGTCTCCAGTTTAATGCCTAGCTCCTTTCGATTGACCTCAAAAGGTAGCGGTGTCTCAGCACGATTGAGTACGAAAATCTCCTCAGCCTGAATTTCTATTCCGCCAGTAGTCTTCAGAGAGGCTACTACCTTTCCCTTTACGGTCACGACAGACTCGAGCTCGAGCCGGGTCTTGACTAACTTTCCTTCAAGCACACACTGCACCAGGCCGCTTCTGTCTCGAACCTGAGCGAAAGCAAGGGCACCTAGATAGCGGGTTCGATGAACCCATCCTTGGATCATTACCCCTTCCCCGATTTTATCCGATAACTGGGAGCAAAGAACACGAACTTTGGAAGACTCTTGATTGGGTTTGGACATAGACATATCTTATATTCCTCCTAGAATCTTTTCGATTGTAAAAAGAGAGTATCATCCGTATCATCATCGTCACCATCGTTCACGAACTCACCCCCCTGATAAATGCCAAAAAACCCCGTCCCAATAAGGGACGAGGTTCTATTCGCGGTACCACCCTAGTTGCCGCAAAGCGGCCACTTATAGCCCGGGTAACGGCGGGTGCCGTCCGTACCTACTAAATAGACAATAACTCTACCGTTCAGACAGAAGCTCCCTGGTGTCCTTCACCAGATGCCGGTCGCCGCCCTTGCAGCCTAGGAGCAGCTCTCTTAAGTACCGACCTTTCCAGTTACTCTTCCAGTTCATGGCATTTTTGTATTGGAATTATCATACTTATTTCAAGAGCGGATGTCAACTTGCCAGTTAACTAATCACTTCCATACAAGCTGGGCTCTTTAAGGCTCAAGACCCCACACAAGCTTACCATTCAAGTATAAAGGTGTTTTCTCCCATGCCGCCAGAGAAGTCTTGACCGGATCGAATGAGAAATCATCCTTCTCATTGTAATTCGACCAGTCCGCCTTATTCATACGAATTTGGATCTCACCGCTGTCGCTTCCCGGTGCAATTGTACCCGCTCCAGGTGCAAATGAAATTTCAAGATAATGATCCGCACCGGTTACCGGAGGATCCACCTTCACGAAGCTTCCTTGAATGTTGCCGCTGCCTACAACGGCGTAATCGCAATGAAACTCTTGTCCAGTAGCCCCATCAGCCGTGAAGTAATAGCGAACCTTCACCTGACTCAGATCAACAGATTCTGTCCCCTTGTTCACTACACGCAGCGTAGGACGGATTTGATTGTCTCCCGGATTCGAATCGTTCACCTTGTATTCCACGACGAGGTCACCTTTGGCTGGAACCGGAGCCGCGGTTGGCTTGGCGCTTACCTCAGCAGAATCAGGGCTCACGCCAATTGCATTAGCAGCTGATACTACATAGTAATAGGTCGTATCATTCACAACACTTGAATCCGTGAATGAATTTGTCGTTACCGTTGCAATTTCAGTGTAAGGGCCACCGCTTGTTTCAGCTCTCTTCACTGTATAGCTTTCAGCGCCTGATGGCTTGCTCCAAGTCAGCACAACTTTGGCATCCCCTGCAGCCGCTTTGACATTGCCGGGAGCCTTCGGTGCGACAGGATCTACCGGCCCAGAGCCGCCGCCATTAATGAGACGGTCATATTCGGCATAGGCTGTCGCCATATCCACTTGGGACCAGAAGCGATGGTACGTAAATTCCGGAGCACCATCATCCCATTTCTTCGTTTGTGCATTCCATGAGGTTTTATACTTATTCTCAAGGTAAGCCCAGTCAGGATCGTTCTTAATATTCGGTCTAAGTTCAGCATAGCTTAGATATTTCCCCTTACCTCCCTTGGAAGGATCGGAAGGAACGCCTTGATTGCCCGGGATCGTATTGCCTTGGCCAAATTTGCCGGACCAGCCGTCAGGAATATAGATTTCATTCGTAAAATAGCGGTAATACTCCTTACGAGCTTCTTTGGTGGTAATTCCAACACCGTCATTATAGTTCCATGCGGTATTCAGAAGATTTTTGGACAGCAGCTTCGCTTCTTCGCCAAGCGGGGTATAGCTGCCCTTTTCAGCCTTCGTACCGGCTGCAAAGAAGGTCAGCGCTTTCACATAGCTTCCGAGAACACCTGCGTCTTGTCCAGGATCTTTGGTAACGACATGAAGGTTGTTGTTGCCCGTATGATTCTCAAAGCCTTTCCAGGTATCCGGCTGGCCCTGCCATTCCAAATTGCTGGGCAGCCAGAACTCCCCAGGCGCAGGAACTGTGGCCACCTGAACATCTTTCCCGCCAAGAATTCGCTTGCCATCTGCATCTAAATAATAGCCTTCCGCATCAGATACAGGGCGCTCCCCTGCAAATGCGTAATCCATGGACCAATCTACCCAGTTCTCAATCACTTTCTTAGCCATCTTGAAGTTCTCTGAAGAGGTATCTCCATTGCTTGCCAAAATGTAATAGAGCTCAGCTACACGCTCGACAGGCCATGCCTGCATGCCGAACCAGTTATTGGACTCGGGATCGTGATACACCGGGGCAGAGTCATAAGCCATATCATAGAACGTACTGATTCCAGCAGGATAAGCCTTATAGGCACCGTCCCAGCTGTTTGTGGCGCCCCCTGCAATCGCTCCTTCGCTGGACTGCAGCCAGTTATAGAACTCCAACTGACGCTTCAGTGAAGTATCCCAGTCCTGCTCAGCCGTTGGAGATGCAGGAACAAGACCTCCATTCTCGGCATCGGATAGAGCATATGCGGCAACAACGTTCTGATAGCCTTGATGCACATGGCTCGCTCCAATCCGCCATGCCCAGTTGCCGCTTTGACCCAAGCCGCCACCCCATGATGCATACCAAGAGAGCAGGTAATGGCTTGCATCCTTGCCTGTGCCCGCGGTCGGCTTCCCATCTGAAGCGCTTCCAATCTTCTGGAAGTATTTATCGTACATCGTGTAACGAAGATAGTCGCCCATTTTCTCGGCTTTCTTCAAATATACTTCATTATCGTACCCCAATTTCTTGGCCCAGAACATCGCCTGCACGGCTCTGGCATCCGCATCAGCAGCGCTTGTGTAGCGCCACTGCGCAGCGGGAGCATTGTTCTCCTTGGTGAACAAGGTCATGAAGCCTTCATTCGGCTTGCCAAAGGACTTGTCATCCTGGGAAGGATGCGGAACCGTCTCAAAGACAGACTCCTGCTCTCCGCGTTGGAAGGTGTTCACATAGGTTGCCGTATGGCCGGGATTCAACAGGTTCCCATAGCCGTACCAATTGTCCACGTCAAGCAGCCAGTGCATCATATAGGTTTGATTGTTGCCGTAAGTAGATTTCAGCTCAGCATCGAGCGGATCCTTACCGGCAGGGTACTCACTTGTGAGGCGGCTTGGATATTGATCCGGCTGGGCATATTCAGCTGCATAAGTAGCGGGACTATTGGGATTATAATAGCTCATCGTAGGCTGCTCTTCCTTGCCGTCTCCTTCATTGATAGGAATCATATACTTCTCCATATTGTCCCAGGCGCCTTCCAGCTTGGTCCAGTCGCCAGTATAGTGTCCATACAGTACTTCGAGCCACATCCAGTAGCTGTAGGCCTCGGAAGTCGTCATGTGCCCATAATCTGGCGCCTCGCTCATTAAGGTCTCTACCGAATGATAGGGAATGCCTTCAGCAGAGAAATAACCACTCTTCGGATCTTTAAGCTGATCATAAAGCTGTAAAAAGCGTGTGCCTTCTACAGAAGCGGCAGCCGCTGCTTTTGGCGTACCCAATTGAAATGAGCTAAACGTCAATGATAGTGTTAACACTGCTGTCATCATGATGGAGATGGGCTTCTTGAATGCTGATTTTGTCCTCATTACATCCTCATTCCTCTCCAGATCATTTAACTTAAGGCTCTACGCCCCAGATCAACGTGCCGTTATGATATAAAGTGATTTGATCCCAATCCACATAAGACTGCTGATCTCCTTTGTAAGAGAAATCATCCTGTTCATGATAGTTCGACCAGTCGGTCTTATTCAGACGAACCTGGATATCCCCGCTATCACTTCCTGGCGAGAGAATCCCTGCTTCTGAGGTAAATGATAATTCTACATAATGATCTGCGCCTGCGACAGGCTTCTCCAGCTTCACAAAAGTGCCTTTAACAAGTTCTGAACCGATCAAGGCATAATCACAATGAAATTGCTGTGGACGATCCCCTTCTGCGGTGTAATAATACCTGATCTTAACATCGCTGAGTGAGATGGCCTCTTGGCCCGTGTTCACAATCCGAAGCAGTGGACGAATTTGGTTATCATCCGCGTTCGTATCGTTTGTGCGATATTGAACCTTCAGCACGCCATCCACCGGCGGATTGCTCTCCCGCGGTTTGGCGCTGACCTGTACAGAATCTGCACTGACACCTGCGCCATTTACCGCCTTGATCACATAATAATAAGTGATGTCATTCTCTACGTTATCATCCGTAAACTCAGCAGCAACCTCAGTACCCAACTCGGTATAAGGCCCTCCGCTCACCAAAGACCGGTAAACCTTATAGCTGTGTGCTCCGCTCACTTTATTCCATGAGAGCTTAACGACTCTGTCGCCCGCTTCGGCCTTTACTGATTTTGGGGCCGATGGAATCGTAGGTTCACCGGGAGTAGTTCCTCCACCAGGAAGCTCGCCGTATACCTTCACACCTGCATCATACACAGGAATATTCACGGCCTTCACCGGCGCTGCTCCGTCTGTGGAGATTCCTTCGAAGGAGTAATCATTGCGGTTATCCCAGAAGTTTGTGTTCAGCGGGGCCGCAATTCTGAATTGAACTTCCTTTCGGAATGCGGATTGACCTCCTGGATATATTCGCGTACCTGAAAAATCTACTGAGATATAATAGATATGGTTGTCAACGTCGTAAGGTTGAAGCTGGGATATCTGAGCGCCTTGGTTATACCCGCCAGCAGTAACTGTAATATCCTCCGGTCCATATCCGGCAGCCGCAGCCTCACTTAAATCTACAAAATAACGGAAAGACAGAGCGTCGCTTGCTCTTGCCGGCCAGCCGGAACGGTTATTCAGCAGCGCTCTTATTTCAACAAAGTTACTGCCGCTTGCATTCACCGAGGCTTCCACGAACATTTCATCTTCCGGGACTTCAGGATCCGGGAATTGAGCTAAGGGCTCTTGTCCTTTCCCATGAAGAATCGCCATTTTGGCCAGTGCACCTGTAAATGCAGCATTATAGTCTATCGCTACTTCATTAGAGACATAGTCCCCAATACTGTCTGTGTAAGCATCTGTCTTCGATGGGCCGCCAACCAGAGCTCCATACAGCACATGCCGATGCTCCGACGGTACAGACTGACTGTCTGCCCATGAACCGTGTGCCGTTCTATGGTGAGGATGCTGCGGAGAGTTATTGCCATAGCCAACTACATAGCTACTATTTCGCGGATTATCTCCCAGCATGTATAAGATTTGCTTCTCGGCAAAAGAACGCGCCGTCTGCTTCTTCACCGGGTCTGTCTCCCAATCCGCATAGACGAAGGCTAAGAAAGCTTCATTCGCCGCATACCGCAAGGCTCCCCACTGATCGAGATGAGCGAGTCCGCCAGGGGTATAGGTTACTCTTTCGCCGGTCTCCGGCACCCCGGTCGTCCAATATTGAATATTCTTCTCTATGACTTGAACAAACTTAGGGTCGCCAGTTATTTTGGACAACATCAAAGCTGCGCCCAAATGCTTGTCGTCCCAGGAGTGAGTCCATTTGTAATCCCATTCTCCGGATTGGTTAGTTCCCCACTGCTTGCTGGCTTCAATAGCTTTGTCCAGATAGGTTTGCTCGTTCGTCGCCAGATACAGCCAGATACCGCCCCAGCTTAGCTCATCCGCATAGCCGCTCCAGGAATTGTAATACTGCTTGACATCTGTGATGCTGTCCGAGTATTTACCACGATATTGATCTGCAAATTGATACAGCTCTTTGGCATGCTTGAGCAGCTTGGCTGAATAGGCCGGATCGCTGTCTTTAAAAATAATAGAGGATGCCGCCAGTGCAGCTGCTGTCTCGCCGGCTAGATCTGACCCTGGATTAGCAGCATCAATCTTATAAGCTGGCCGATCCATGGGCATGACCTCGGCAGGTCCCCACCAATTATGGTCCGCAGTGCCATTACCAATTTGACCGTAGAACTCATTCGGAGCCGTATGCGCTTTCATGAAATAGTCTGTTGCCCAGCGAATATTGTCCAGAATCTCCTCCAGCTGGCCTGATTGTTCGTAGCCTTCCTTGTATTCATATACAGACCAGGCCAGCATTGTTGCTGAATAGGCCATAGGCAGTCCAAATTTGACATGATCCCCGGCGTCATACCAGCCTCCTGTCAGGTCATGACCGACATCAGCTCCATCCTGCATACCGGAGTCCCCCCGCCATTTGACCCGGTTATCTTCCGGTAAATCTCCTGAACGCTGCGCTTCATAGAAATAAATTGCTTTTTGTAAGGCCTCCGCATAGTTGTAATCCGTGGGGCTTGCTGCAGCCCGCGCAGGAGCAGCATTCCAGCTCATACCTGTTGTAAGCGCTAACAACAGTGTAGATAATACGACCGTCTTTATCCTCTTTCCCCTCCGCACACCGATCTTCAATTTACTCCTCCTCTTATAAGACAGAATGATAGTGCCTGCAAGCCACAAAATTTGTGCTCTTCAGTATAAGGTGCTGATTGCTATTGTCCCCAATTGTACGGACATAACAAAGCAGCCCGATCACCTCACTTTCTCGTTGAGAAGTAAAGGACGCGCTGCATGTGACTACAAAGCGATCACTTTGGCCCTGTCTCATATATACCATATTAATCCAGAAATATCTATACTTTTATTTTTTATTTGTTATTTTCCAAAATTTCTATATGATATTTAAATATCAGTAAAGATTTTCTATTATTTTAGGAAAGAAGGAATATTGCAGTTCGCTTAATAGTTTGTAATAATATGTCGAATACATAGAATGAACTAAAGAAATGAATGTCACAAGCCTTATTGCACCGTTGTAACAAGAAGTGCAACGCAAAACTTTAGTTCAATCTATATAGCTATTTGAATTATGGCGGTCAGGTGGGATATCAACATGCTGCGTAACCTCAAGAGCAAAGGACTAACTCTGCGCTCCATTATTAGCTCGCTTGTCATTTGCTCTGTCCTAATTACGATTATCTTAGGACTCATAAGCGCTTACTCCGCCAACAAGGCATCTTTGACAGAGACTTATCTTATCAGTAACAACCAATACGCGAAGAAGCTTTCATCCGATACAAGCAATCTGCTGGTTAGCATGGAAGAGAAGATTGGGTATATTGCCAATATTATAAAAAGAGACGGTCATATAAACTCCGTTTTGCTAGGTGATATCTTCGCCGAAAATCGGCAGTACTTTAATTCTATTTTTTGGGCGGATGCATCACGGGTGATCAAAAGTATCAGTCCTCAGACGACAGGCGCACATGTTGGGGACCGTCTGCAATCCACTGCAAGTATTCAAGCTGTAAAGCAGAAGAAAATGCTGATCTCCGAGCCTTATGTCAGTAGAACCGGAAGATTGATCATTCTAGTCTCAGCCCCGGTTTATAGCCAACAAGGGAAATACCAAGGATTTGTAGGCGGAACGATATACCTTCAGGAGAAGAATGCTATATCCAGCACACTTGAAGAGCACTTTTTTGGCAATGGCTCCTATGTATATGTGACGGATTCTTCAGGAAAGCTCATTTATCATCCTAAGAAATCCCGCCTCTACCAGTCTGTCCTGGCGAATGAAGTTATACAAAAAGCCGTTCATGGTCAAAGCGGGGCTCAGATTGTGAAAAATTCCAAGGGGATCGAATATCTTGCGGGCTATGCTTATGAACAAAAGAGCCGCTGGGCCATCGTCGCTCAAACTCCGGCTTCCCTGCTGGATAAGCCTCTGGAGAAGCTAAGAAATCGCATGCTCTTCCAGTGCCTGATCTTTCTAGGAGTGATCCTCTTTGTTGGCTGGCAAATTGCCCGCTGGATTGCTAAGCCTATTCAGCAGCTTGCCGAATATACGGTGGAGGCAACGGACCGCGGGACAGATCGTAGACCCATGCCTGAGCTTGGCTCGAAAACCTACGAAATTCGCCTCTTGTATCGGAGCTTTGAGACGGCTTTTCACGCCATAGACTCATATATAGGCCAGCTCCAAACTGAGGTGCAGATTGACGGGCTAACAGGCATTCCCAATCGGCGGTCTTTTGACCAAATGATGGAGGCCCTCATCACGGGTACTCGTCCATTCAGCTTGATCCTGCTGGATATTGATCACTTCAAGCAAATCAACGATTCATATGGTCATCTGCAAGGAGATAACGTGCTGCAGCGGCTAGCTGATTTTATGTCACAGCAGACTAGAGAAGGCTATTTCTGTTATCGGTATGGCGGCGAAGAGTTTGCCATCATCTTGGCAGATACCTCTTCAAAAGATGCCTATGACTTTGCGGATGACCTTAGGCAGCAGATTGAGCGGCTGAATTCCTCCAGTATCTCCATCACTGTATCCATGGGGATTGCCAGTTATCCTGCTAATGCTACAGACATCGAAGCCCTGGTACACCAAGCTGATCAGGCGCTTTATATCTCGAAGAATAAAGGTAGAAATCAGGTTACTCTGTATCAGCGGAACCCTTGATCATAATCCTTATTAAGCACCAAAAAGGCAGCTCTCAAACGGCTGCCTTTTTTTGTGAATTTCGCTATGAACTTAAGCCCTCTACCCCGGTAACGTCAATGGACCCAATGGACGAAGTTAATTTGATTTCAGCTCCCCCGCCATTAATCTTATGGAGCCCCTTCTCTACCCCTGTAACACTGCCTAGCTCTGCGCGAGCAGTTAAGCTGCACTTCAAGCCGCTAGCAAGATCAGCCTTGATACTGCCAACTTCCGCATTTACTGTAAGGCTTGTATCCTGGTCTATGCCGGCTATTTGAACATTCAGCGAGCCCGTCTCGGAACTGATACTGGACTTGCCCTGAATCTGTGCCTCTTTTACAGTCACATTACCAACATCGCTCTTAACAACATATTCACCGGTCAAACCTGTAAGTTCAATGTTTCCTACATCTGAGCTTAAGTGAAAGCTGCTTAGTGTAGTTGGGACTTCAATTTCATAATCAATGCTAAAGTTGGAATAACGATATTTCTTCTGTGCCCACTTCCATAAGTCTGTCTTCGGATCGTTTTTATCATGAGTAGATATTATGATTTGCTCTCCTTGGACATCTACAGACAGCTTCGCTTGATTAGCTATTTCTTCACGTGTTTGCTGGCTCGCATTCTTGCTCTTCTGCCACCAAATTGTGGCCTTTACTGAGATTGTATCGCCTGAACCGGCTTTAACCTTGATCTCACCAACCTTATTATCCATGAGCAGCTTAGAAGCCTTCCCAACCTTCATATCTGCATGAAGTTCCTTCGGGTTCTCTCCAACCAAAGCCTCATTAACCTCCGTTCCAGCCTGATTCTGTACCAGCTCTACATTGTCATTAACGCTCTGCTCAATGGTGTTGGCAACCTGGTCAAGGACTGGCTCTTCACTGCAACCAGCCATTACAATAACGGTTACCATTGCCAAAAATAACATAGACCATTTCCTCACGGGCCTTTCTCACTCCTCATTTACTGTATTCGTAAGATGTCTAAAGTTGTATGTATACATCGATTATAATTGCTTTTTCTCATTTATATAACGACCTAAAGTCCATATTTTTCCTGGACCTTGGTCTGGGTTTAATAAAAATGCAAACCATTTTCTATTAATCCTGATGACTGGTCAAAACTTGGGCTATTTCATTAAAGAACCCCAGCCTTCTTCCATGGCCGGGGTTCTCTCCTCAACACTTAATCTTTCTTCGTATACTCCCCAATAATCTCGTAACTGTGTAGGCGGGCTTTATGATCATAAATCATAGAAGTAAGAATAAGCTCATCAGCCCCGGTACGATCAAGGAACTGCTGCAGCTGTGTGCGGACCTTTGCTGGTCCGCCTTTAATCATTGAGCTTAACTGCTTATGAACAGCAGACTTTTCATATTCACTCCATTTCCCTTCCAGATCAACAGGAGGTTGAATCATCCCTGTCCGGCCGCGGATAATATTTAAAAATTGCTGTTCCATCGTCGTAGCTAGCCAGTCGGCCTCTTCATCGGTATCTGCAGCTATTGCATTTACCCCCACCATGGCATAAGGCTTATCCAGAACTTCGGACGGCTTAAATGCGCTGCGATATACCGTCAGAGCTCTATCCATATAGTCTGGAGAGAAATGTCCGGCAAAGGCGAACGGCAGGCCAAGCTCGGCAGCAAGCCGCGCACTGAAGTCGCTGGACCCAAGCAGCCAGATCGGAATGTTCAGTCCTTCTCCGGGAACCGCCCGGACCGGCGCATGGTACGAAGTCGCTGTAGGATCAAAGAAGTTCCTAAGCTCTTGAAGCAGCTCAGGGAAATCTTCACCACTGTTAATCTCTCTTCTTAAGGCCAGCGTTGTCCGGCGATCACTGCCCGGAGCCCGCCCTAGTCCCAAATCAATTCGGCCGGGATATAGAGATTCCAGCGTGCCGAACTGCTCTGCTATAACAAGTGGGGCATGGTTAGGAAGCATGATTCCGCCAGCGCCAACGCGAATAGTAGAAGTTCCTGCGGCTAAATAGCCGATGACCACCGATGTTGCCGAGCTGGCAATGCCCGGCATATTATGATGCTCCGCTACCCAATAGCGATGATAGCCCCACCGTTCAGCATGGCGGATTAAGTCCAGGCTGTTCTTTAAGGCATCCGCGGCTGTTGAACCCTCTATGATTGGAGCCAGATCAAGTACGGAAAGAGGGATCTCTCCAAGCTTGCGGCCGTGCTGCTCTGATATATTCTGTTCAGTCATGAGATCTCCTCCAATTGATATTCACAAAATTAGATTGGCAGCTATTCAATTGTGCCTATTCTATATTATCCTCTATTTTGACGGAGGATGCCAGCAGAAGGATCGATCTCCTGTTAGATCCTTACCCTTTACGAACTCTTTACAACTGTCTTAGCTTTGGCTGTCCCTAAATCTGCAATGAACAGGTTGAAATCATGGATTGTTTCCGATAATGTAAAAGGGTTAGTTCAAGGAGGGATCTTCTGTTGTTGAATAAGCCTAAGAAAGCCTCAAAAATCATTACCCCTCCCAAGGTATTGACAAGCGGATTTGTTCTGTTAATAGCTGTCGGCACACTGCTGCTGTCCCTGCCCTCTGCCTCTGCCGGCCCTGAGCGCATCCCGCTGCTGGACGCTCTGTTCATGTCCACATCAGCTTCCTGTGTGACGGGGCTGTCCGTCATTGATGCAGGAACCCAACTGTCGCTCATGGGCCAGATCGTTCTGCTGACCTTATCCCAGATCGGCGGCATTGGATTTATGACCGTTGGCACGTTGATCGCACTCGCTTTTAACCGCCGAATTTCATTGCGGGAGAAACTAATTCTGCAAGAGGCTATGAATCATAACACCATGGAGGGACTCATCTCGCTGATCAGGCGAGTGCTCATCTACTCTGTCATTATTGAGACACTAGGGGCGGTTATACTTGCCTTTCGCTTCTCATACGATATGCCGCTCGGAGAAGCCGCCTATTTCGGCGTATTTCACAGCATATCTTACTTTAACAATGCCGGATTTGATTTATTCGGACAAATCAGCGGCCCGTTCAGCGGATTAAACAACTATGTGAGTGACGTAACCGTGAATTTTACGGTGATGTTCCTGATCTTTCTCGGCGGCCTTGGTTTCATTGTGATCTATGATCTGCTCGAATATCCCAAGACCCGAAGATTATCGTTCCACTCAAAAATTGTACTGACCTTCTCTGGAGTGCTGTTTCTGGCAGGTGCACTGCTAATCTATTTGCTGGAACGCAGCAATCCTGCCACCTTCGGCCCCCTGGATGAGGGCAGCCGCATAATGGCTGGACTGTTTCATTCCATCTCTGCTCGTTCAGGCGGTGCCAGTACAGTTAACCTGGGGGACATGAACCACTCGTCCCAATTTCTGATTATGGTGCTGATGTTTATTGGGGCCGCCCCAGGTTCAACTGGAGGAGGAATCAAGGTCACCGTTTTCGCTGTGCTCGTCGGAGCAGTGTACACGATGATCCGGGGAAGAGAAGAGATCGTCTTCTTCCGCAAGCGCTTGTCCAAGGACTCGATCTTCAAAGCTATTACCCAAACATGGCTTGCCCTGTTCCTCGTAATCTCGACGGGGATGGTACTCTCCGCGCTCGAAGATCGCGAGTTTTTGAATATCTTATTCGAGACCGTCTCCGCCTTCGGAACCACAGGCAGCTCGCTTGGCATTACTCCACAGCTGACCGGACTGGGTAAAGGAATTCTATGTATCATCATGTTCCTTGGAAGAGTCGGGCCGCTTACCTTGGCCTATGCGCTTGCTCCTAAGTCCAATAAACAGCTGTACCAGCATCCAGAAGGAAAGATCATTATCGGTTAAGCATCAGGCTGTTCCTCTAATATTTCTTTAGGGGAACAGCCTTTTTCTGGTTAACCATCAAGTTGCCGTTATTTGGATTTCTGTAAAGCTGCCCGGCGGTATTTCATTACTTTACGATACATGGACTTATCCTTTAATTGATTGAAAATATACGGATCGGGATTCATATTCACCTCGATGATCCAAGGCGTAAGTGTTCGATCCAACCCGATATCTACACCAATATGCTTCAACTTGGAATACTTCTTCTGCATATGGGAAGCGATCTCCACTCCAAGCTCTCCCATGTCCTTCAGCAGGCGTGTCTGCTGCTGCCCCGTAACATGCCCCTTCAAGAGCGTTTCGATCGCTGTTGGCTTGCCTCCACTATGATAATTGGTAACGATCTTGCGAGGATGTCCCAAACGGCCGATAACTCCTGTGTTTTCCCATTTTCCCGCCGGGCTCAGTTGTACCATGACGCGAATGTCAAATCTGCGGGTCTTGTGCTTCAGCAGATGAATGCCGCGCTGAATTAAGTAGCTCCGACCCTGAATGCGTTTGGAGAGACTTTTGTATAAAGAATCGATGTTCTCAAACTGCTTAAGTGTCTCTTCATATTGGTAACTATAACCTTTGCCTCTCTCCCCCTGAACACGCATAACTCCACGTCCATAGGTTCCTTGTTCAGGCTTTACATACACCATGCTGTATTGATTCAACATACTTGACAGATTCTCCCTGGAGAACTTACAAGTCTCCGGAATATATCGACGAATACTACGATGGCTTAATAGAATTTCTGTCTTCCTCCATTTGCTGCGCATGGAACGAGTTTGACTCGGTAAACTACCTGTCTGCACATCCCCCAACTCCTTCACTGAATGTAAAGCATTCTACCTCTTGCCACTGCATCCTATGCGCGGAATTTCAAACCGTATCAACCACATGCCCTGACTGATAAAAATATTCTTCTAAGATGCCCTAGCCCTCGCAATCTTGCATTCATATTCATATTTTAAGATAGACGCTTGCAGACCTGCGTAAATTCAGAAGCGGAGTTGAGGATATGGCTGATGAAATCGATGTTTTGATCCCTGCTATAGAAAAAGACCTGGCGACGCTGCCCCTGGTCATTGATGCGGTTCGGCGTTATGTAAAGCACCCCATTAACAAAATTTACGTCGTATCACCGCTTAGTGCTCGCATTCAAAAACTGTGTAAGCTTAAAAACTGCACCTTTGTGAACGAGAAGAAAGCCCTCCCTATCACGAAGAAGAATATTCACTATTCCTCTTCCAAATGGGAACGATCCGGATGGCTCTATCAGCAGCTATTAAAGATGAACGGAGATCAAATCTGTAAGAAACCGAACTTTCTAGTCATTGACGCAGATACCGTCTTCATAAGGCCCCACACCTTTATCAGCAAAGGAAAAACGATATTCTACTGCCGTAGCTGGAGCCAGCCTGAGTATTACCGCACCTACAAGAAGCTGATTGGCTCCAAAGCACCGGCCCCCCGCTCCTTTGTGACCCACTATATGCTGTTCAATCGCAATATGCTCGCGGAGCTTAAACAATTTATAGAGAAGAAGCATCGCAAGGTGTGGTATCAGGCAGTTATAGACAGCATTGATAAGACCCGTTCTTTTGGATTCTCAGAATATGAGACCTATGCCAACTATCTCTACACCAAAGACGCCAAGCGCACTATTCTGTACTCTGCCTTAAACAAATCACTCAAAATAAAAGCCTCTACCCTAAAAAGTGAACAGCTAGAGAAGTACGCACTTCGTTATCGCTCTCTCTCTTTTCACGAACGCAAGGCATATTCCAAGGCTCGCTAATCCATTCATGGAGGTGATCTTATGATTACTCTAATCCTGTGCGGAGGGGCCGGGAAAAGGCTCTGGCCCTTATCCAACGAGGTACGTTCCAAGCTGTTCCTGAAGCTGCTTCCTACTCCCCTGGGTGAGCCGGAGTCGATGCTCCAGCGGGTGACGCGTCAGCTGAAAGAGACGGGTCTGCATCCGCAAGCACGTCTCATAACCCATACAGACCAGGTGCCTTTGGTCATGCGACATACCTCTGGCCAGCTGCCTATCCTTGGGGAACCAAACAAGAAAGGTACGTTTACCGCAGCTGCATTAGCAGCAGCCTATCTGCTGACCCGACAAGAAGCCACCGAGGAAGACATTGTCTGCCTTGCTCCTGCGGACATGTATGCGGATAACGATTTCTTTCATACCATGACAGGCTTCCCTAAACTGCTTCGAGATACCGGAGCAGAGCTGGCTCTGCTGGGGGCTCGTCCCACTTCTCCTTCCACCCAATACGGCTATATCATCGCTGGTGACGGTAACGGGAAGCCTGGAGAATATGCTTCTGTTCAAAAATTTATTGAGAAGCCAAATCAAGCGGATGCCGCCAAGCTTATTGAGCAGCAGGCATTATGGAACTGCGGAGTATTTGCCTTCCGTCTCCGGCTAATTGTCAAGCATATGCAGCAGCTTGATCTTCCTTTGGACTACAACGAGCTGCTCGCTGCTTACCCTGCGCTTCCGGTGCGCAGCTTTGACGAGACCGTCGCTGAGGTGTGCAAGCACGCGATTGTCAAGGTCCACCAAGGGGAGTGGAGCGATCTTGGCAGCTGGGAGGCTCTAACCCGAAGAATCGACCAGACCGTCATAGGGAGCGGAAGTGTTCTTGGCTCTTCAGAAGGTACCCATCTGATTAATGAGCTGCCTATACCGATCCATGTCATTGGCATGACCGATTGTATCGCAGCTGCAAGCCGTGACGGCATTCTTCTAGCTAAGAAGAGCTGCGCGAACGAGATTAAGAAGATATTGGGAGGTCAGCAGCTTCAGCCCATGCAAGGCGAGACTGCAAGCGGAAGCTTTCAAGTGATCGAAGAGGAAGCGGGATCTCCCATCCCGCAATCCACGTACCGCATTATAAAACGTCACTTATTGCCTGAACATCATACGGGCTGCCTTAAGTCGAAGGCCCATAAAGTTTGGACCATGCTCTCCGGCCATGGGGAGCTCTATCTGGAAGGACAGCTGTATCAGGTCCAGCGTGGCGACACCTATCGAATCTTGCCAGGAGCGGTACACGCCCTCTATTCCGCGAAGGAGATCAGCTACACAGAGACAAGAATTGGAGATATTCAGGATGAAGATGAGGACTATGGGGTCGAATTAAAATGGAACGACCTGCTTCAACTATAGCGGAACAATAAAAACAGCCCTTGAAAACATTCAAGGGCTGTTTCTGATTCATTACAATTTGCATTTTTCCTGCAGGAAGGACTTCAGTTCTTGAATCGGCATTCTTTGCTGTTCCATTGTATCCCGGTCACGGACCGTAACTTGTCCATCTGTCTCACTCTCAAAATCATAGGTAATACAGTATGGTGTTCCGATCTCATCCTGACGGCGATATCTCTTACCGATTGAACCCGTCTCGTCATAATCCACCATGAAATCTTGCGAGAGGTCACTGAAGATCGCTCTTGCTCCTTCGGACAGCTTCTTGGACAGCGGGAAAACAGCCGCTTTAAACGGTGCAAGCGAAGGATGGAAATGGAAGACATTGCGCTTGTCATCTCCCTCCAGCTGTTGCTCTTCGAACGCGTCAATCAGGAAGGCCAGCGTTACACGATCAGCCCCTAATGAAGGCTCGATACAATAAGGGACATAACGCTCTCCAGCTTCTTGATCAATATACTCAAAGTCCTCTCCGGAATGAGCTGCATGCTGTTTCAGATCATAATCCGTCCGGTTGGCAATTCCCCACAGCTCTCCCCAGCCAAACGGGAAGAGATATTCAATATCGCTAGTCGCTGTACTGTAATGAGACAATTCTTCCGCAGAATGATCTCTAAGCCGGATATTCTCTTCTCGCATGTTCAATGCCAGCAGCCAATCTCGGCAGAAGCTGCGCCAGTAGGTGAACCATTCCATATCCTCGCCTGGTTTGCAGAAGAATTCAAGTTCCATTTGTTCGAATTCGCGGGTTCTGAAAGTGAAGTTCCCCGGCGTAATCTCATTGCGGAAGCTCTTGCCGATTTGTCCAATCCCCAGCGGCAGCTTCTTCCGCATCGAACGCTGGACATTTTTGAAGTTTACAAAGATTCCTTGCGCTGTCTCAGGGCGCAGATAAATTTCATTCGTGCTGCTTGTAGTGACCCCTTGATAGGTCTTAAACATCAGGTTAAACTGCCGGATATCCGTATAGTTGAAGGCACCGCAGTCTGGGCAGACAATGTGATGCTGTTCAATCAGCTTCATCATCTCATCGAATGACAGCCCGTCAACAACAAGTTCAATTCCCTTATCGGCCAGCGCATTCTCGATAATCTTATCCGCACGATGGCGCGCCTTACACTCTTTACAATCAATCATAGGATCACTGAAATTACCTACGTGTCCGGAAGCGACCCAAGCCTGCGGGTTCATTAGAATGGCTGCATCGACCCCCACATTGTAAGGTGACTGCTGGATAAAGGACTTCCACCATGCCCGCTTGACGTTATTCTTAAGCTCTACTCCCAACGGGCCGTAGTCCCATGTGTTGGCAAGGCCTCCGTAAATTTCTGACCCTGGAAACACAAATCCCCTTTGCTTTGCAATTGATACGATTTGATCCATGCTTGGCTTCATCTGTCCTAATCTCCTTGTTCTTCAAAATGGCAGCGGTCTGAGTCTCTAGGCACAAAGAAAGCCTCCGTCCCCAGACAAAGCGCTTGGCTTGTCTGGGGACGGAGGCTGCTGCTCCGCGGTTCCACCCCAGTTGGCATATCTGTTCTTAAGATATGCCCACTTTAAGAAAGGTTCGGCTCCGAATTTGCCTCTTCAGCGGGAATCTGTCCGGGCTTCCACCACCCCCGGTCGCTGTCAGCAGATTTTCTCCCGCCTACATAGAATTCATCACTGCCGTTCATTTGCAATCATAATAATTCATATTCCAGCCTAAGTCAATTCTTGCCCTTAAGATCCTGGATTTACAGGCTGGTTGCTCTGTTGCAGACGCTCCTTATAATTTACAGATAAAAGCACATTCAGCAGCCCAAGCATATTGTTTGTTTCTTCCCTAGCATCCTTATACACCTTCATGAACTCTTCGTTCTGAGCCGAAGGGGCCTTAATTGCCAGAAGATTCTGCCACTTGTCTCGGAGCAGTTCATACTTCTGAAACAAGGAGACATCCGTCTCTGTCTGAGGAGCGGGAACCATAGAATCCCTGTCTGCAGATTTACTTATGTAGCGTATAGCATTCTGATAATCCGTTGTACTGTAATCCTGATTTTTAACAGCCTGGTCTAGGATCTGAAACGCTTCTCGGGTCATGTACAACGTCTTGACCAGTCCTCTCTCCGTGTTCGAAGCCTGCTCCCAAGTCTTATAGGGTTGGTTCATTTCCATTCCCTCTGTAAAGAAATTATAAGCTTCCTTAATGTAGGATTCTGTATTGACATGGATCGGCTGCTCTGTGTATATATTGACTACGGAATCTCCGTAGTTCGATATATCTGTATGCAACGTTGCGGGATCGGTTACCCGGCGAATCGGATTCTCGTTAACACGGATAATCCCATTCTCGTCCCTCATCTTGTTCATATCCCTGACTGATGTCTGAAGGCCAATCTGTCCCGTGTCCTGCTTCTGCACTTGATCCAGTGGATCTTTGACGGATGATGTAGAGCTTGATTCCGTGCTTGATTCAGGTGCATTAGATACGGCTTGTGTATTGTTTTTATCCTCATCATTTCCGCATGCAGCAAGAAGTGCAGCCAAGCTCAGCACAGCCGTTCCGTAAGTAACGCGTTTTATAAACTTCATCTATTATCTATCTCTCCCCTCTCTCACTACTATACCTCGTTCGCACTGCAATACCAGTTACACACAGCAAAATGAGTCAGAAGCCGCAAACAGTAAGCCACGAGTTATAAGCCTTTTAGCTTAGTTCATCGTCCTAGTCAGTTTTCTAGTGTCTGCTTAACATCTATATCACGTAAGCGCTTCATAATTATGAAGGGTTACTGTATGATGAACTAAAAAGCAGCCCTATATAGAATGAATTAAAGAAATGAACGTTATAGGACAGTATTTGGCCGTGATAACAGAAAATTCAATGTAAAACTTTAATTCAATTTATATGGCTTGAACGCAATTCAACTTCTCTAAAAATGGAGAAGTCTATGATGAGTTCTAGCGTCCTGCATTTTATAACACCACCTATTCCCTACTTTGTAGACTGTGGACGAGCAAGCTATGAGATTGGAGAGTAGCATATTTCGAGAAGCTGCATTGGCGTATTTGATCTAATCATGGTGTCCCGCGGAGGCTTGGTGATCGGCGAGGAGAACCAGGAATGTCTTCGCAATCAGCAGGAGCTGATCACCAGTCATAAAGAGAAGGCCTACGTGAATCACTGTGATGTATTCTCTATCTTCATCCCTGAATTTATGCAGATATCGACTAAGGCCAGGGAGGTGCTCAACGATTTCTCCCGTCATCATATCACCTACTTTTCCTCCTGCTTCACGAAGAAGGAGGGGCTGCCGCCGACCAGCTTTCGCAAGAAACTTATTGGCCACCGTTAGGGGTGATATGAAATGAGCGATTATGTTAGAATAGGAGAATCCTGTGTTTTCCAGGACTTCAATGAACCTTGGAATGGAGATGATGTATTTGCAATTAAGTTTCTGGGAGAAGATCGTCGAGGCATTTAAATATAATGATGTGCTGTGGCATGATATCTATCTGACCATTATCTATGCCCTGCTTGCCATCGTTGCTCTTTTACTACTTAAGAGCTTTATCCGCAGCATTAAGCTTCGTTCAGATCCTGAATTTAAGAAACGGATGGCTCGTCCCCGCCCACTTCGAGCTATACTAACCGGTCTAGGAGGTGCGGCAGGCTTCCTAATCATTCCGATGGGCATATTTCTCGTTCTTAGCATCCAATTAGGGAATGTTAGCAGTGCCAGTGCGAACAATCAGCTTATTTTGTATGAGCAGCAGAGCAAGCCCCTTGCTGTATCCATTGTGGAGAAGTTCCAAGCCAATTCTTCAGGCCAGTATGGAACAACTGGAAGTACCCATACATATTTGGAAGCAGTCGACTTAAATCGTGGAGAACTTGCCTGGAAGACTCGACTGCAGAGAGGCGGTTCAAGAAACAATTTCATACTTGGACTGACAGAGGATCAGATCATTGTATTTAATGGAGAAGGTATCACTCTAGTTACCAAAGCAAATGGGAAGATCATTGCCGATCAGGATTCCCTAGCAGACAACAGCCCGGTGCTTAAGGGACAATTCTCCGAAGATCCAACTTGGTATAAATGGGAGGACAAAAGCCAAACTATTCGGTTCAAGGGAGCTGACGGACAGGTCTATGAGATCGACCCGGCCCATCAGACTGGGAAGCTTCTGGAGGGTGTCAAAGCCTCCGCTTATTTTCAGCAAGACAGTGCGGATCAATCTCCCAACGGGGATAATCAGACGCTTCTTCTGATTAAATCTGGTGCCAAGGATGGACGGTACATGACTTTCCTCGGGGATGAAGAAATCGAGGCCATGCAGCAGCAAGCCGCCATCGAAAGCAATGTCAGTGAACGCAGAAAGCTGTACATTGGCAGTCTGCAGCGTAAAGGCAAGGCCTATACAGACGATCTTAAGCCGGTCTCTGATCAAGTCTTTATCAAAGGCGCCTTCCTTGCTGATGATAAAGAAGACGCTAGCAGCCCTTATCTGTTTGTAAGCCCGCCGGATTTTAAATCTCTTGTGAAGGAGCCTGTTGCTCCACAATCCAAGGATTACAGTAATGTACCGGCTTATTTCGATGCCCTGGATGCCTATCACGAAACCGCGGATGCCTACGGGAAACAGGAACAAAGTTATAAAGAGCTGTTCCGATATCTGCAAAACCGGTACGGGAGTGTGGTAAACCGGCCTCCGCTCACTGTAGGAAAAACTGGGGTTCTCCTGGTTATTCATCAATCTAGTACTTTGCCAGATTCTCATTTCCTCCTTAGTGCTGTTGACACGGCTAGTGGCAAGGTGCAATGGACCGCAGATACCGGAATGCAAATGCTGGGCCAATATAAAGTTCAGAAAGGATCTCTGGTTATGATGGGCATGGCTCAAGGGAGCAGCATCACCGACCTGCTCACCTTGTCATTGTCCGACGGACTGATCAAAGGCTTTAATTATAAATATGAGAAAAGCTATACGCGGTCTCCCCTTTAAGAAGGATACACGCGACCCTGATGTATCACTGTATTCATATCTCCATGAACAATAAAGAACAGGTCAGGATTCCCTGACCTGTTCTTTATTTTCTAGCGAAGCACCCATTATCACATGCCAAGCTTCACGCCTTAAGCGTTCCCTCCGGAAGCAAACGAACGACCTGATCCCTCACTTCAGGATTCTGAAGCTGCTCCCCAAAGATCGTTACCGATCCTTGATCTTCCCGTGAACGAATGAGCCGGCCTATGCCCTGCTTGACCCTCAGCAGCATATAAGGAAGATCCACTTCCTCAAAAGGCTGATTCGATTCCTGCCGCTTAGCTGCAAACACAGGATCATTCGGCGGGAAAGGCAATTCCCACATGATCACCTGGGACAGTGATGGGCCTGGAATATCAAGCCCCTCCCACAAAGTTGCGGCACATAGTACGCTGGTCTCATCCTGCTGAAAGCTTGCAATCAGGTGGCTGATTTCTGCTGAGCCTTCAAACAGCAGCTTGTAGCTGGACTTGAATGATAATTTGGTGTATCTGTCACGAAATTCCTGAAGCTGCTCTTTGGAAGGAAAGAGCAGCAAAGATCGCCCTCCCTGCTGCTCCAGCAGCTGGATAACGGAGTTTATTTTCACAGCCGGATCGGCCTCAGCTGCCATTTGCACCTTCATGCGCTCTTCGTAATCATACGGGGAGGGCACGGAGAATGACTCATATTGCTCAATTCCCAAGCTTTGTGCAATATAATCAAAAGAACCGTTCACCGACAAGGTGGCCGATGAGAATACGATCGGCATCTTCTTGGAGAAGACGCGTTCCCTAAGCACCTGCTTCACTTGCCTTGGCATAATGACCAGGGTCAACCCTTCCCTATCTTCACTCAGCCAAGAAATCGGAAGTTCACTCAACTGGAACAAGCTCAGTGCGTGATGGATCATCTCCAGATGTTCCTCTACAATCTTAAGTGAGTATTCATCCAGAGCGAATAGGCCCCCTTCAAAGACCAGCTCTTCCTCAATGACACCAATCTTTTCTTGGAGCTGCTTAATTTCTCCAAGCAGCTTGCCAGACAGATGCAGCTCTTTGCGGTCGGAACCGACTACCTTGCGGCTGTTTGCGTCAAGCTGTTCGAACAAGCTCTCGCTTTGCGAAATCGCCTCTTCAATTGCCATCGCGAGACTCTCCCGAATCTCTCCTTGAAGCAAACGGAGAAGCACACTCTCGAATTGATGGTGCTGAAGCTTGTAGGTTAAGGCATTCTGCGTTGCTGTCTCCAGCAAATGACCTTCATCAAAGATGACAGAGCTGTGCTCAGGCAGTAGCGGAAGCTGGCCTTTCCGTTTTCTCGTCTCATAGGTCCAAACATGCTCCATGTAGAAATCATGGGAACAGATAATCAAATCTGCAGCCTTGCGGTAATAATCGCGGGAGAGCGTCTGTCCACAGCGATGCCGCTGGCTGCAAACACTGCAGTCCTGGAAGGCGTCCCAGCCAAGCCTTCCCCACTGCTCATCCGACAGATGCGGGTAATCCTTACGGTTGCCGTAAGGATGGAAAGCCTGCAAAGTCTCCGGTGACTTTACAAAGGAGGGAAGGCCTTTGTGAATTTCGCGATATAAATCCCCGTCCAGGCTCGCATAACGGGCTTCGTCCAGCTTGTTGAGGCAAATATATTGATCGGGTGATTTGCCGAGCCGGGCATCTATGATGAGTCCCAAATGTTTGGCCAGCTTAGCCACGTCACCTTCCGGTTTGACAAGCTGTTCAATCAGAGATTCATCTGCACAAGCAATAATCGCAGGTCTTCGAGTATACCGGGCGTAGGTAACAGCATACAGCAGGTATGCGATCGTCTTCCCCGTGCCTACTCCTGCCTCTGCGAACATAACTGATTTCTCGCGGTAGGCCCGCTCCAGCTGAAAGGCCATAAAGATTTGTTCATCCCTGACCTCAAAGCCGGCCTCGGGTAATATATCGTACAGGACATCCGCAATCCAGTCGCTCGCTTGCTGGATAAACGGTTCCTTAGGGTTAAATTCAAAGGGGTAAGAACTCAATCGGGTATGCCTCCATGTTCAAAATAAAGTCAGACTATTTATTATACCCTAATGTGTGCAAAAGAGCGAAGCTAATATAACAGGAAAAAGCCGTTCCTAAAGTGCAGGAACGGCTTGACTTTATTCACTTCCAATCAACTTAGCAAACTTCGTAAGGATAACAGCTGCTTCTTGACGCAGCAGCGGATCAGCTGCCCGGTAATCCACACTTCCCGCTTCACCTGCTCGAACATCGGGGCCAATCAGGGAAGACCCTACCACAAACTGCACAGCTTCGCGCGCCCATTCTGGAACTTCTCCATGCAGCTTGGCTGTAACTGTTGGGAAGCCCAGGCTTTTTGAAAGGTGATAGATAAATGCTGCGACTTCCTCACGCTTAATGATCTGGTCGGGCAAAAACACCTGTTTCGCTGTGCCTCTGATCGCGCCAAGTTCTGTCATCGTTTGAATATCCGCTTCATACTGATGCCCCCGTACATCTGCAAATATAGAAGGTTTATTGGAACGCTTGACCCCTGCCAGCCTGGTGATCATAGCTGCGAATTCCCCGCGGGTGAGAGGCTTCTCCGGATTAAAGCTGGCTGCGTCAGCCTCAAGTACCCCGCCAAGCTTTCTTAGATTATTGATATATGCCGCATACGGGGAATCCTTAGGGACATCCTGATAATCTTTGTAGCTAGGAAGCTTCTCGCTCCAAGCATCCGGGAGGTCATAACTCAGGTATGATATGCTCCCATCTGACTCCTGTCTAAAAGCAGCAAGCCGCCCCTCCTCATCCTGGAACAATAGAGGTTCTAGCTGTTCGAGCTTATGCGTGCCGCTGGGGCCGCTGATCTCCAGATAACCTGCTTTGGCTGTTACATCAAAATGAAGAAGCGGTATTCTCAAATATCGGTACGCCCCTTCAAATTGAGATAGTTCTGCCTGGGTTGGCTGAAGGGGTACAATTGGCTTGCCGGACTGCTTAGGATAATAATGATCCATGAATGCTTGAAAAAAATCATTGCGAATTCCGGAGTTATCATTGTTAATGACAATAAATCCGCCTACCTTCTGTTCAGGCAGGAGCCACATCCATGAATGATAGCCTTCCAGATCTCCGCCCTTTCCTACAACTTGCTGTCCATTGAAAGACTCATGGTGGAACATTTCAAAACCATAAGCTGCATTCGGCAGTTTTGAATTTAGAGCCACATGCGGCTTCTGCATCTCTGCGACCGAGCTCGGCTTAAGGATAGCAGTCTCACCTAATTTGCCCCCATTCAACATCGCAAGCATGTATTTTGAAAAATCCGTACTAGTTGAGAACAAGCCCCCATCAGGAGCGATCGTAGGGATGTTGGGATAAGCTTGCCGAGGCTTATTATTAGCATCATAACTTGTCGCAAGTCCTGACAGCACTTCGCTTGTCATCTGAAAATCACTGTGTTTCATCCCTAACGGATTCAAAATCCGTTCTTTCATAACAGCTTCAAACGGTTTATTCGTAACCTTCTGAATAATGTAGCCTTGCAGCGTGTAGGCGTAGTTATCGTACCGATAAGCCGTTCCCGGCTTGCGGACGATAGTGGGCAGGTAATCTTTGACGTATTGTTCCAAGGGATACTTTTTCTCTAAGCCAAAGGCGGCCGCTCCACTAACTCCGTCCGTATAGTCGAAGCCGCTTGTATGCGTCATAAGATGCTTCAGAGTAAGAGGGGATCCGGTTTGGTTTGGAATCTTGATGTCTCCTAAATAAGCCTCTACAGACTTATCCAAATCAACTTTACCTTCTTCAGCTAGCTGCATGACTCCTGTAGCGGTGAATAATTTAGAAATGGACGCCATTCTGAAGTATGTCTGATCCGGGTCTACTTGCTTCTTGGACTGGATATCCGAATAGCCATAACCTTTATTCAGCAAAACCTTATCGTCCTTAACAATCACGACAGCTGCACCAGCAAGCTTGCTCTTCACTTCAGGTCTGGAGAAATACGAGTCTACAAAGCTCTGAACTTCTTGTGCATCCTTCGGACCGTTTATCTGTGAAGCAGCCCTTGTGCTTTGATGAGGAATTCCTGTTAGTGAAATCATGGTGATCGCCGAGAGCAACAACATTCCATATTTTTTGCTTCGCTTCAAAATATTCAATTTTCTCACCTGTCCCCAATTTTTTTTGACTGTTGAACTCCAAAGCTTGAGTGCCTAAGGCTAAACTGTTCTTCTGCGGATGAACATATAGCCGCCAGCAAAGCATACAGCACTTAGCAAAGTAGTTAATCCCAACCCGGCTGCCAGTGAATCATTAAAGAGCAAGGCAAGGAAGAAATCCGCAACGGACCCGCGAAGCGCAGGAACTGAAGTGCCAACTGTAATGCCTGCGATCAACAGAATCCAGATCACCCAGCCCCATACGCTTTTAATGCCTGAGAAGAGAAGATTTAAGAGCGACATCAGCAGCAGATAAGCACCAAATTGATAGAGAAGAATGCCGGCGATCCCTTTCTCATCCCAATGAAAAACCTCAATGATGTTAAATGATTTAATATATTCTCTTATATATCCCACCTCCAATTTGTAATACAGCAGGTTTAAGATCGACATTATCGCCGCCCATACGACGATCGTGACAATAACACCGCGATAATAGTCCTGCCTGGAAGCGCCCAAATTCATATATCTTCTAAAGAAGCTGACAGGCAAAATAATCGACATAAAAATCAAGAAGATTAAAAGTTCATTTCCTGCGGAAACTTGAATATTCTCACTATTGTCAACAAAAAGACTGATTATTGCATTGACAGCAAACGCGGCCAACACAGCCCCTACGATACACCATAAATAAATCCGGAGCTGAAGATAAGCTGCTCTCCAGTAAACTCTTAACTTCTTCAAGCCAGTTCTCCCCTTTCGATCATGTAAGCAAAGAATTTCTGCAGCGGCAGTCCATCGACGGAAATCCCTTGACGCTCCGCCTCGGCCAATACATTCACATCAAAACGGTCATATACCGCCACCATCATGTTCTTGCCGAACTCTTCCCGGTAAATGACCTGTTTGCCGGCTGTAAACTGCTCAATCGCTTCCCTAGTACCGGTTAATAAATGAGAGTCAGACCGGATCTGGTCCACATCCTCATGCAGGAGAATCGAACCACTGTCCATGATATATACCTTCTCAACCACTGTAGCGATCTCATCAATAAGGTGAGTAGAGAGCAGAATCGTTCTCGGATGTTCGGCATAGTCCTCCATCAGTACACGATAGAATCTCTCGCGCATCAGCACATCCAGCCCCAGGACAGGCTCGTCAAAAATGGTGAGTGGCGCCCGGCTGGCCAGTCCAACGATATTCCCTACTAGAGACTCCATACCGCGTGACAGCTGACGGATTTTCTTATTGCGGTTAAGCCTGAAGGTTCTTATAAGATCATTTGCCAAGGCTTCATCCCACCCAGGATGGAATGCAGAGGCAATCTCCAAGATCTCACCAACCTTTGCCCCTCCGAAGAACAAATTCTTCTCTCTTACATAACAAGTATCCTTAGGCGAATCACCAGGATTAAGCTTGCTTCCAGCCACTTCAATAAGTCCATCGTCAGGGAAGATTCCCCCGGTCAGCATATTGAGAAGGGTTGTCTTTCCGGCACCGTTGCGACCCAGCAGACCATATATGGTATTCTCCTCCAGCCTGAATTCCAAATTGCGGACGGCTTCCGTCTTCCCATAGCTCTTGCTAACATTCGTGCATTCCAATACGGCACTCATTAATCATTCATCTCCTTTATGTCCTGCTCGATCATTCGAACAATATCCTTCTTGGTTAGGCCAAGCTTGCTTGCTTCATCAAGCAGCTTGACTACGAAATCGTTATAAAAACGATCCTTCCTCTTGTTCATAATCAGTTCCTTGGCCCCCTCGGCCACATACATGCCCAGCCCTCTCTTCTTGTACAAAATCCCTTCATTCACCAACAATGCAACTCCCTTTACAGCTGTAGCCGGATTAATCTGAAATGTCTTCGAAATTTGAGTTGTTGAGATAATCTGATCCTCCTCCTGGTAGGTACCACTCAGGATGTCATCCTCAATCATTTCGGCGATTTGCAGAAAAATCGGCTGGCCTTCATCAAAGCTCGATTTCATTCCATCACCTTAGTCTATTGGTTAGTTAGTCATGTAATTAACCATAAAACCTTTGTGGTAATTTGTCAACCATTTTTTCCCTCCGCACAAAAAACCGCGCACTTGGCCATCCAAGTACACGGTTTATAGTTTGTGCTCTATCAGCTACATCCCTACATAGGCTGAAATGGCTGCGAATACAGCAGCAATCACCCACAGCAGCGGGAAAATCTTCATAATCACTTTCAGCCATTGGCCGAAGTTGATGCGTGCAATCGCCAGTCCTGCGAGCAGAACCCCGCCTGTTGGCGAGATCAAATTCGTCAAGCCATTGCCAAATTGATAGCTGGTTACGATCGCTTCACGATTCACTTGTACCAAGTCTCCCAGCGGCGCCAGAACCGGCATCGTCAATGCTGCTTCTCCTGAGGAAGACGGAACAAAGAAGGTGATCACATTATGCACCAGCAGCATGATGGTTGTAAATGCATAGCTCGGAAGCCCTTTTAACAGACTGGATAAGGAGTTGAGGATGGTGTCGATAATCATGCCATTCTCGGCAATCACTAGAATGCCTCTAGCCAGACCGATAATAACGGCAGCATAAACAAACTCGGCACAGCCCTTCACGAAATTCTCGGCCATTTCTTTCTGGTTCATTTTAGAAATGATGCCCGCAAATAATCCCAATGCCAGAAAAACAGCACCAATCTCAGTCATATACCAGCCTTTGGCCAAAATGCCCCAAACAATAAGCCCTAAGGTAACTACAAACCCGGATAGGATCAGCTTATCCCGAACGGAGAAATGAATCTCCTGTCCGTCGTCTTCCGTAAGAAAAACGGGTCTATTAATGAGATCGTTCTTAAATACCAGTGATTTCTCAGGATTACGTTTGACTCTATGCGCATACCACATCGTGAACCCGATGGACACCCCTGTAAACACAAGCCACTCTATAAAACGAAGCCACAACTGCGGGTTGCCCTGAATGCCCGCAACTCCCTGTGCAATCAACACAGAGAATGGATTCGTCGTAGAGCCTACATAACCGATCTGTGTCCCCAGGAACAGAATTAGAATAGCTGTCATTGAATCAAAACCTAAGGCAAACATCAGGCTGATGAATATCGTATATAAGGGAATGATCTCTTCACTCATCCCAAAGGTTGAGCCGCCTAAGCTAAAAATAATCATGGATAGCGGGATGACCCAAATTCCGCGGTCTTTAAGCTTTCTAGCCAAGGAGACGAGTCCTCTGTCGATCGCCCCTGTATTCAGAATAATTCCGAAAGCGCCTCCAACAACAAGTACAAAGGCTACAACATCAACCGCATTCATAACCCCTTCCATGGGGGCACTTAGAATAGCACCGATTCCCTGCCGTTTATCCGCACCATCCTCAATCTTGGGAACCGTATGATAGGTCCCCGGAACAATAACCTCCCTGTCCGTCCCGTCAATAGTAGTGTGTTCTCTAGTAAACTCACCGCTTGGAACGATCCAGGTTAATGCCGCCATGACAATAATAATAACGAAAATAAGTGTATAACTATGAGGTAAAGCCCATCTGCTTTTTTTCTTCGCGGTGTCCATAACATTCCCTCATTCCGGTTTTATATCGTTATGAAACGTCATATTTCATACAAGCCATGATTGATTTTTGTATGTTCATGACCACCTGCTGCATTGATCATAACGTACAGACCCATTCGCAATCGTTAGTACGACTTCAGCGGAACGGATCGCTGAACTTTCCACCGTGAACAAGTTACGGTCAAAGACAGCAATATCCGCCAGCTTCCCCACTTCTAATGTCCCCGTTAGCTCCTCCATACCACAATGAGAAGCTCCATGGATCGTCCAAGCCTTTAAGATTTCTGCGATAGATAATCCACGATCCCGCTGCCAGCCGCCCTCTGGTGTACCATCCGGAAATAGTCTGGCGTGAGCGGCATAGATGGAGTCGGGAACGCTGGTCATAAACAGCGGCAGGTCTGTACCGAATGCCAGGGGAATAGCCGCGTCCACAATTCCACGATAATTATGAAATCTACTCTCCTTAGCCTTGCCAACACATGCTGCCATATAGGCCTCATGGTGCGAGGGGTTTAAGAGCAATATTTGAGCATAGACTTCTGCATAGATTTCGAGTTCCCCCATCCGCCTCAAATCATCCGGATGCGGATACTCCAAATCGCTGATGGAATGCTTAAGCTGATTGCTACCGGACTGCTTGCGGCATTTCTCATAGATGTCGACACACTTGCGAATAGCGGCATCGCCCTCGGCAGTAAGGCAGCATTTAATTCCGTGCCGGTCGGCTTCAAGAACGGTTTGCTCAAGTGTGTCATAATCTACTGATTTCAACCCGGTTACTCCTGGCATATCTGCATAAGGCTCAAGCATATCCCCTGTATGATCTGCGACAACCCCGTCTACCATCAGCTTACAGCCTTGATAGCGAAGGTGGTCTCCAGGGTAGATTCTTTTACACTCAGCTCCGAATTTCGTATTTAACGGCTCAAGCACTGGTTCCAAAGCGAAGTGCACGCGCAGCGGCAGCCGCTCCTCTCTCTCCAATTGTTGAAGAACAGCCAGAAGTCCGTAAGAATCGTCAAACTGAATGTCCTTGATCGAAGTGACTCCCCGCTTAGCCATCTCATCGCAGAAGGACAGGAACGCAGACTCCACTGCCTCCGGATCGCTTAACATCTCCCTTAACAACAAGGCTCTTGCCTCTGCGCTGCACTCCTTCGGAGTAAACTTATATCGCTCTGTAGCGAGCTGATTCATCCAGCATTCACTTTTGCTGCGATTGATAGCCGTGACCGGACGATCCGGGAACATATCATCCAGCAGCTTAGAATTCGGAGATCCGCCCCAAGCTTCAGCATCCCATCCGAAAGCGTATACATTTTTGCCTTCAGGCAATTCTTTAGCCGCATGAAGGAGAAGCTCTGCCGCCTCCTCCGGTGAAGAGGTCTCACTTAGATCAACACCATAATGCAGCGACATGTAACCTGTAAAAAAGACATGGTTATCATGCACGCCTGGCATGATGAGCTGATCATGGAACGAGTATACCTTGGTCTTGGGACCGATCCACATATCCTTGTCTTCGACAGGGCCAATAGCTAGAATCTTATTTCCTCGAACGGCTAAAAATCCTGCTTCCGGTTCATTGCTTAAACCTGTGAATATGGCATTAGATACCAGTAAAATATCTGCGCTGCTGTTAGAACTGCTTCCCATAAATTTATCACTTCCCGCTTCGATCAGAATTGAAATTACCGCTCTTCCACAATATTACGTTATATAATGTTATATACAATAACTGGATTGCTCCGTTCGGAGCAGTCAAGGATAAAGCTGTTATGAAAGAGCGGCATATGGGTTAAAGGGTAAACTGATAACGTTGACCAATCATATATTGGTGCCCGATATGAACTGGCTGGCCTGATTGATCATAAATGACGGTTTTCATATAAAATAAGGGTTCGCCAATAGAGACTTCCAGCAGTTTCGCTTTGACTTCATCTGCCAAGGCTAATTCCAGTGTCGTCTCCCCCGGCTGATTAGGATCAATTCCATACTTCTCCCTAAGTAGCTCGTAGAGCGAGCCTTCCAGCTCCTCTTCCATCAGAAAAGAAAAGCGGGATTCGGGATAGTAGTTATTCTCCAGCATAAGCGGGTTCTCTTCCGCATATCGTTTGCGCTGAATATAAATGACCTTCTCGCCTCGCGCAAGCCGCAAAAGCGTTTGCATTTTGCTGTCCGGTTCAATCATCTCCCTGTACGTGACCTCACTGTGTGAGGATAGTCCATTCGCTTGACAGGCTGCCGTAAAGCCAATTAAGTGCTCAATCTTTCTACCGATCTTAGATTGGCTCACAAAGGTTCCCTTCCCTTGCTTCTTAACCAGGTAACCTTCCTGAACCAGCTCTTCAACCGCCTTGCGGACCGTAATCCGGCTGACATTATACCGGCTGCTCAGCTCAATTTCCGTTGGAATCTGTTCCCCTTGCTTAAATTCTTCATTGTTAATGGCCGATTGGATGGCTTTTTTTAATTGAATATATAAAGGCTCGACATGATCCGAATTTAACATATTAACCTCGCTTGTTATATAACGTTATACTCCTCTTTAAGAGTAACAAACGTCTGCTATTTTCTCAAGCGTGATTAAAGCCTCAAGAGCAAGCTACTCCATAACCAAAGGAACCTTCAACCAGGCAGCTCTTAGCGGCAAAGCGCGCCCCTTCAGCCATGGCTAAGTGAATATCTCTTTCTTTAAGAAATTTAAGCAGAAAAGCAGCGATAAACGAATCTCCGGCTCCCATGGTATCTACGGCCTCGACCAATATAGGAGTTTGATAGTGGTATGTCTGCCCATTATAAGCGATCGCCCGGTCTCCGCCACGTGTAGCTAAGAGCAGCTGGCCTTTTCTCCGGTAATTTGCTTTGAGAAACTCATGCGTCTCCTCATCTGTCATATGGCTGCAGGAGAAAAATGCAAAATCAACCTTGTCAATATGCTGATCCACTTGCTGCTGCTCGAAATCATCCGAGAAATCGAAGGAGATCGGAATGCCCAGTTCCCGAAGGTCTGAGAGTAAATGACCTGTATGACTGTAAAGTCCTGTGTGCATGACAGCAAACTTACGAATATATTCGTAGTCCTCAGTCGTCAGCTTCAGGGGATGAAGACGGGACACCCCGCCTTCATTACTGCCAAGAAAGACACGGTCACCGTTCTCCAGAGTAACTCTTGCGCATCCGTTCTCACCGCTCTCATAACGGCATCTGGAGATATCGATTTGCAGCTCCTTCAGAACCTGCTGTACATGCCCTGCTTCCACATCATCCCCAAAGGTTCCGAGGAAAGAGGCTTCCTCACCTAGCTGTTTGGCGAACACGGCGAAATTCAATGCATTTCCGCCAGGATACATGATGTTCAAATGCACATATTTGTCGACTACATTATCACCAATACCTAGCACCTTCATTTTACATCACCTCAAGTTTAGTAGGCGACTTTGCCCATATAGCGGCGTGTCTCCAAAGGATGGTTGCGGACTTCAGCAAGAGCCTCACGATACACACACAGAATACTATAGAAGAGCACCGGATTAAAGAACTCAACGACTTCATCTGCGATGGTATTAAGTCCCAACTCCTTCGCATCGACAATCTCAACCTTAGCTGCGTACTGGTTCAGGAAGGTACGAGCGCGTTCATCCAGCTTACGGGTACGTCCTTCATTCATAACGAGGATAAATGGTGTCTCTTTGTCGGTAACCTCAAATGGCCCGTGGAAGTATTCACCGGAGTGAATAGGAGCCGCATTCAGCCACTGCATTTCCATTAGGGAGCAAATAGCAAACCCGTAAGCATGTCCATAGGAAGCGCCGCTGGTCAGAATGTAGAAGAGGTCCTCATCTTTATATTTGTCTGCAAAAGCCTTGGCACGTTCTGCAACCAATGCTCTGCCGCTTGAAATAATGCCGTTGATTTTGTTGATGCCCTGCTGAAAGGCTTCATAGTGCTCATAACCCTCAGTTACCCTAAGGATCTCAACTGTCAGCTCCATAATAATCGCCATAGGATTGTTCTTGACATCACTGTCTTCGCCCCATTCATACAGAAAAGAATGATCCGAATACTGAAGAAGATCCGCTTGCTGATTATGAGTCAATCCAATGGTTTGCGCCCCGTGCTCCTTAGCTGTCTTAGCAGCGGCAACGGATTCCGGGGTGTTTCCGCCATGCGAGCAGACGATAACGACCGAATTAGTGTTCAGGCGTTTAGGTGTTGCGTGTACAAATTCATTAGCCGTATACATACCGGCTGCGATCTTCTTAGCTTCACTATCCAAAAAATATTTCGAAGGATACATATCCACCAAAGAGCCGCCACAAGCTACCAAATAAACCTCTGTAATCCCCTGTTCAGTTAGTCCTGCAATACTCTTAATTGTTTCGGTAACACTCTTCATGTTCATCTCTCCTTATATGACGTTATATAACGTATTGTTGACATCTTTAATATAAACGCTTTCATTTACAGAGTCAAGTCATTTTTTTTGCAAAAATCTACAAAAAAACTAGCCCTGCATCTTTAACGCCTGCGGGGCTAGTTCTAACTTTATCTTATTCAAGCTGCAAATTACTTTACTTGTAATGTCATCTCTAGTTCTTTAACATAATGCTTGATTAGGTCGCCATTGCTATCTACCTTAAATGCTCCAGAAGTAGCATTCGGTTTCTCAAACTCTGGGGTGAAAGGCTTGATCGTGATCGATTTAGTTTCCTTGCTAAGGCCTCCAAGAATATAATCGAAATAATAATCGCCTTGACTATTGTTCTCGTCTGTTCCTCTTCCTCCCAAACGTTCTATCTTGTTGCCTTGATCATCTACGAAATCAAAGAGGATGTTCCGATTCTGTTCCCAACCTTTAATAACAAACTGCAATCTGGATGATGTGGACACAAGGTTCGCTTTTTTTAGGGTCATGCTGAAATTGCCGGATGTGCGAGTTAGGTTTGGCTGCAGAACCGTTGCTTTTTCGGTTGTTTTTTCAACCGGGATGTTCATGGTGTAAGGTTTCTCAATACCTTCGAGATGGATGCTAACAGTCGCTTGGAATTTATCCGGGAATGCCGCAAGATTCCCTCCAAGCTGCGAAGCATCACTCAATTGAATATAGCAGCTGTTATCGTTAGAACCAGGAGCCATCCCTAAACTTGGTCTGCTGGATATAGACTTTCCGCTGAATTGCTCAATCGGCTTACCATTGATGAGAACATCAATTTCGGATATGGCACCCTTATTCATCACATAATAGCCGGTCTTCTCATCCAGCTTCCCGCTGTTCAAACCTCCCTCAAAACCACTGCCGCTACGGTCAAGCTTCATGCTGAGAAGATTGCCATCGTAGATCACATTCGATATTTCCAGTGTAATCCCATTTTGGGTAACACGGGCTGCCTCTGGAGCAGATTTCACAGCACTTTGTGACACCTCTGTTTTGGAAGTTGCTTGGTTAGCCGCTTGCACATTACTCCAAGCCACACCACCCACAATCATACCCGCCAAAGCTACGGAACTCATTACTTTATATACTGTTTTCATTTTAATTCCTCCTAATTATTGTTTTTCTAATCCAAAAACATCTACTTCTTCTCTTTTGAGGGCCCTCTATAAGATTAGATGGGCCAGTACCTCAAAATGTTATATGAAGCGCAAAAAAGCTCCAGCCACCAAGGCCGAAGCTTCTTTAATTACAATATGCCGCTCTCTTGTTATTGTTGTTCGTAAGCAGTCAGTATAATAGGGTCTTCCTTAGTGATGATAATCGAATGCTCGAATTGGGCAGCAAAGCAATGCTCTGGGATGGTTAATGTCCAGCCATCCAGCTCCTCTACCACATACTCGGCGCCGCCAATAGCTAAGAAGGGCTCAATCGTAATAACTTGGCCTTCCTTCAGTACCCGGGTATCCCCTTTCTCATACGTTGGCAGTATTTGTTTAGGGGATTCATGGATGGCCCGGCCAACACCGTGGCTGCATAAATTCTCGATGACGGTATATCCTCCCCGTTTTGCCTCCGCTTCTATGATTCTGCCGACCTCATTTAGCCTTACGCCAGCTCTCAAAGACGAGATAACCTTCATCATCGTTTGATGTGTAAAATCGCATAAATCCGTAATTTTGGAGTCTGCTGGCGGCAGCTGAAAAGAATACCCTGAATCTGCGACATATCCGTTCTTCTCCGCAGTCACATCAATATTCACCAAATCTCCTGGCTTAAGCACCCGGTTGCCGGGAATGCCATGTGCTACCTCTTGATTGACACTGATGCAGGCATGCCCAGGAAAGTTATAATGCCGCATAGGCGCTGAAAAAGCACCATGCTCAGCAAGGATCTTTCCGCCGATCTCATCAAGCTCTTTCGTGGTCATCCCCGGCTTCGTCAGTTCCTTCATTAGGTGAATCGTTTTGGCAACGATACTGCCAATTTCCTTAAGTCCCCGTACATCCTCTTCAGATTTAACAATCATACTGCTTTCGTGCCCCTTTCACAATATCTCTAATGTTATTGTACTTTGTTTCCAAGGCCTTGTATATCAAACTCCTGGGGCGCTATGCAAAACCTCTTGGCGGACAGCCAATTTCCGGCTATTATAAGAATACTAACCAGAAGATAGCACTCAAGGAGTACACCCCGGATGAAACCTAAAATTAACGATATGTGCTGCTCGCTGCTGCCCAGTATTTTGGATGCTGCAGAAGATTTAATCTATATTATGGCCGTAGAGCACGATCAGTTCAAATATGCCTACCTTAACCAAGCAGCCCAGAAGGCAAGCGGCATTACCTCACAAGATTATGGCAGAACCTTTTATGAAGTTTATACAGCCAAAGAACAGTTATCCATGGCTTATTATCTCCAGAATAAGTACCAGAAAGTCCGCTCAGCAAGAAGAAGCTTCCGATTTGAGGATGGCTTCCTGCTGCCCAATGGGCTATTAAGTGGTGAGAGTATTATGTCCCCAATATTTGATAAGAACCGTGAAGTTTCTTATATCCTGTGTATTACAAGGGACTCTACTGCGCGTAAGGAATATGAAGACAAGCTGCGCTACTATGCCTATCATGATGAGCTGACTAATCTACTGAATCGCAGATTTCTATATGAGTTCGCCACAACGCCTTGGGCGATATGGCTTATTGATCTAGATAATTTCAAGAATATTAACGATACGCTAGGACATGATGTAGGAGACATTCTACTAATAACCGTAGCGGAACGGCTCAAGCAATCGCTTGAGACCAGCTTTATCCCCATCCGTCTAGGAGGAGATGAGTTTCTGATCGCTGTTGATCATGTGGTCGCTGAGCCGGATAAAATATCTGGGACCATTCTGGATGCATTTACTCCTCCTTTTCCTTTGAGTGGAAGGTTTATGCATATTACCACGACGGTAGGGGTATCCATCGGTCAAGGTGATCTTGAGATATCCACCCTGCTCCGTCAAGCTGACATTGCATTGTATCATGCCAAATCCTTAGGCAAAAACCAATTTCATACGTATAACGAGCAACATAGCTATGAACAAGTCATCAAATATGATTATGAGATCGCCTTGTCCAATTGTCTGGCTAACCAAGAATTAGAGCTGTTGTACCAGCCCATTTATGATACCAAACGCAAACAAATTGTTTCCGTAGAAGCTCTATTGCGATGGAATAAGGACCACTTGAAAGTGATCCCCCCTGATCTGTTCATTCCAGTTGCCGAAGAGAGCGGCTGGATTCATCCTATTGGAGATTGGGTGATCCGCCAGGCTTGCCGTGACTATCCTGCCATAGCTGACAAATATGGCACCGGAGTGAAGATCGCAGTGAACATCTCACGTGTCCAACTGAATGATCCCAGCTTCTCGGACCGGCTTCTGGGGATCCTTTCAGAACAGAATACTCCCCCATCTCGTTTGGATCTTGAGATTACTGAATCTGTAGTTATGCATAATATAGAGAAGGTATGCCAAATTCTCCACCACCTGCGCAAACAAGGATTTACTGTGAGTCTAGATGACTTTGGAACCGGCTACTCCTCGCTGAGTATGCTGACCCAGCTGCCTATTGATAAGGTAAAGATGGATCGTTCTTTTATCACTCAGATGAATCCGCCAGTTATCGCCTCATTACTGAATATGGCTGCCGCCCTTCATTTAGGGGTTATCGCGGAAGGCGTTGAGGATGAAGAACAGCTAAATTTCTTAACCAAGATGAACTGTCCGGAAATTCAGGGATACCTGATTTGCAAGCCTGTGCCTCTGACAGAGCTTCCATAGACCGCTTAATTGCTGTCATCTTAAACCACAAAGAGAACCGTACTCTGCAGCCTTAGCTGGCCCGAGAACAGTTCTCTTTATAGTTATTGTTCCAAGGAATTAGACATCACTTTAATTGAGTCATAGTAACATCTTCAAGGTTCCTCCGAATTTCAGACAACATAACTGGCTTCTCTATGACACCATATATTCCAGCTAATTCTGCCTGCTTCTTGGTCTCCTCTCTTACATAGGCTGATACAGCAATGACCCTAGGTCTACGTTCTGCTGGAAGCATTTGATTAATTAAACGCGCCGTAGTCATGCCATCCATAATTGGCATTTGCAAATCCATAAATACGATGTCATAGGACTGCCGCATTAACGCCTCAAATACCTCGATTCCATTCACAGCTGTATCGGCCTGGCATCCGAGTTTAGCAAGCTGTTCCTGGAACAATCTGCGGTTCACAGGGTGATCATCAGCAACAAGAATGTGAAGTGAGGATAGGTATCTCCCTAGATTAACATTCACGGTCTGGAGCTCCCCACCCTGAACATTCTCCTCTGCTTCCACCTTGCTGCTGCAAAGCACGGTAAAGCGGAAGGTGGACCCCTCCCCTTCCATACTTTCTACAACGATTGTTCCCCCCATCATTTCAACCATTTTCCTGCAGATGGAGAGACCGAGGCCTGTCCCGCCATATTTCCGATTCAGTGTGGGATGCAGCTGGGAGAAAGACCTGAACAGGAGGCCTTGCTTCTCTTCAGGAATGCCAACTCCTGTATCGATTACAGAAATCTCAAGCAGTATACCTGTCTTGGAAGCTGTCGGTCTGGCGCCTACCCGGATCTCTACACTTCCCAGCTCTGTGAACTTAATGGCATTGCCGATTAAATTACTAAGAATCTGTCTAAGCCTTACTGGGTCTGTAACCACTTCCTCGGGAACATCAGGATCGATATGGAAGCTAATCTCCAGCCCTTTCTCAACAGCCTTCGGAGAGAATAGCTCCACCGTGCTTTCCACCATTGACCATAGATGAAATGCCTCCGGCTCCAAAGAAAGTCTGCCTGCTTCAACTTTGCTGTAATCCAGAACATCATTCAGAATACGCAGTAGGGAATCACTGCTTTCCTTAATGATCTTAGCAAATTCCCGCTGGCTCTCATTTAACTCCGAATCCAGCAACAGATCCGTCATGCCGATTACCCCATTCAGCGGAGTGCGGATCTCATGGCTCATCATGGCTAGGAAATCTGACTTCGCTGAAGCAGCCTGCTCGGCAAGCTCCTTCTGCTTAATAATCTCACGTTCATTGGTAATATCCCGGAATACAACAACAACACCGCGAATTTCGCCTTGATCGATAATTGGACTAACGTTGTATTCTACCAGAAAGCTGGAGCCATCCTTCCGCCAAAATATTTCATCCTGAACAGAGCGGGATACCCCATCTTGAATCGAGCGGCAAATTGGACAATCCTCAATAGGATACATTTGCCCATCAACTCTTGAATGATGAATAACATAGTGATTAAGCTGTCCTATAAACTCCTCATGATTATAGCCCAGCATGCGGAGAGCGGCGGAATTCGTAAACATCGTCCTGCCTTCATTATCCAGCCCGAAAATCCCCTCAGATACAGATTGGAGGATCAGCGCATGCTCATAGCTTAGCTTCTCAATTTGTCTTAAATAACGCTTCCGCTCGGTGATATCATTTGCGATGCCATAGACTCCCACCACCTGCCGGTCTACAACAATCGGAACATTCGTTACACTGATTTCCAGTGCTCGTCCTTCCTTATGCAGAATCGTAGTCTCATAATGCTGAGGGATTCCCTGCTTCGCTTTCTCAAAATGTTTAGTCGTGAGCTCCAAGAAATCCTGCTGAATGATAGACTTGAATGACGTACCTATCAATTCGCTAGCCGGATATCCAAGCATCTTGGCCAGGTTCTCATTACAGGACACGTAATTTCCATTCATATCAAAGGAATACACGCTGGCTGGGTTGTTATCAAACAGTGATTTATAGCGCTGCTCACTCTCCTGCAACATACGCTCGGCCGCTTTACGATCGGTAATATCGCGCGATACGGCAATAATTTCCTCAACTTCCCCCGTCATTTCATTGTAGGTATAGCGTCCCGTACTCTCAAACCAGACATAATGCCCGTCCTTAGCTCGAATGCGGTATGCTACCGTATATACGCCCTCCACCTCCAATATATCCTGAAGGTATCCTGTAACCAGCTTGGCATCCTCTGGATGAAAAAAGTCATAAGCGCTCTTCCCGATCATTTCCTCTGGCATATAGCCGAGAATAGACTGGCACACAGGTGAGGCATATAAGTATAAAGCCTGCTCATCGGCCGTATGTCTGGAGATGAAATCAAGCGAATGATCGGAGATCATTCTAAATTCCTTCTCGCTCTGGCGCAGCAAATTCTCTATCTTCTTCCGTACAGTAATATCCTGAACGGTGCCGAACAGCCGCTGCTCCTTTTCTTCAAGATCATGATAAAGTCTGCCTTCAGAGAATAGCACTTTGGTCTCTCCAGTATTCTCGTCTTTCACCCGGTATTCAATCTGATAGGCTCTTCCTTGCAGAACCCGGTGAACAGCCTGCTCTACTCTAACCCGATCCTCAGGAATCACACGAGCAAGAACGGCATCAAAGGTGCAGCTTTGATTCGTAGGGGTCATCCCAAGGATTTTATAAAATTCCTCGGAGCAAGTCAGCTGTCTGCGCTTGAGATCCCAGCTCCAGGTTGCGATTTGCACGAATTCCTGCATTAGAGTATGGGTATGTTGGAGCTCATGAAGCTCATTCTTTAGTTGCTGCTGCTGTGTAAGGTCTTGGGCGACAATGTAGATGGAAGAAATACTTCTGCCGATCTTCATCGGAATATAAGCAAGCTCCAGCACCAGAATCCCGCTTTGTGCATGAAGCAGCTGAACCAGGCCGCGACCAGGAACCCCTAGACCTGCCTGATGCAGCAATTGCATATGCTGTTCAACATCGGCCTCCTGCAGCCAGTCCGTCCAGCAGTGCGCCTGAAGCTGCTCTAACTGGTATCCCGTTAACTGGCGGGCAGCCGGGTTCAGGTCTCGAATATTCCCACAGGGATCCACGATCCACATCGCATTCGGATGATGTTCAAAAAGGGAATCATGAACACCGCTCTTAGATGAGAAATACTCTTGCTGATTAGGGTATTGATCCAATTCCTTCCCTCTCCTTATGCTCTCATGCATCTTATTTGTACAGATAATCATAAAGGCACTGCATCAAAAAAACTAGATCTATTCTGCTGGAATCTGTTCAAAAAGAGCAGCCCCTGTCATTAGGAGCTGCTCTTATAATAGGTTTACTATTAGATTAAAGACAATCCATTTTCTCTTGCCCTGGTTCTTCAGCCATATTCTCAACCAAATCTGCCAGGACGATCTGCTCAAGCTTATTCTCCATAGCCTGCTGCGCAGCTGAGAAGGCAGGCTCCAGGGAGCTTTGAATATTCCTTCCTACAGGGCAAGCAGGATTAGGCTTGTCGTGCATAGCGAATAACCCATTCTCCTCTACCGCCTGAACTGCTTTATAGACGTCAAGAAGTGTAATATCCTTAAGGCTTTTGGCTAATTTAGCACCTGCAATACCCGGTCGCACATCTACCAGACCCGCCTTGTTGAGCATGCCTGTGATGCGCCGAATAACAACCGGATTAGTATTCACACTGCTGGCTAGATATTCAGAAGTATTGGTTCCGGATTTATTCACTTCGAGCAGTGACAGAATATGAACCGCGACGGATACACGCGTACTAATCATGCATTAGTCATCTCCTAAGCAGAAATACAGCTAAGGCTATATTGATTGAACTAAAGTTTTACGTTAAATTCCTGTTATAACGGCGCAATAAGGCCTATGACATTCATTTCTTTAGTTCATTCTATATAGCTGCAATAAAGACTGTTCATTATTATATCACAACTTTGCTACAGGATTTAGATCATTTCCATAAATAAAAACAGCAGCCTGCGGTATGGTACCGCAGACTGCTGTAGCTATAGTTCTATTTCAAAGCCTCTGTCAGGTCAGCAATCAGATCCTCCACATCCTCAATCCCAACCGAAATCCGCATGAGGCCAGGTGTAATCCCTAGCTCAGCGCGCCGCTCTTCTGGAATGGATGCATGTGTCATTCTTGCCGGAACAGAGATCAAGCTCTCCACAGCGCCGAGGCTCTCGGCAAGCGTGAAGTAGTGCACCCTTCTCAGCACTTCATCTGCCTTCTCTGCACTGCCGACATCGAAGGAGATCATCCCTCCAAACCCGCCGGACTGACGTTTTGCCAGCTCATGCTGGGCATGGCTCTTCAAACCGGGATAGTAAACTTTACTCACCGCAGGATGATTCTCAAGGAATGCAGCAATCTGAGCGGCATTCTTCTCATGAGCTTCCATACGAAGGCCAAGTGTTTTTATTCCCCTGATGAGTAGCCAAGAATCTTGAGGCCCAAGTACAGCACCCGTGGAATTTTGCACAAAATGCAGATCCTCTGCCAGTGTTTCTGAATTCACAACAACTAGACCTGCAACGACATCACTGTGACCGCCAATATATTTGGTAGCAGAGTGAAGAACGATATCCGCTCCCAGTGCCAGCGGGGTCTGCCAATAAGGCGTGCTGAAGGTGTTATCTACGATCATGAGAAGATTATGCTCTGTGGCCAAGGCAGCCGCCGCCTTAAGATCTGTAACCTTGAGCAGCGGATTGGTTGGAGTCTCAATATACAGCGCTTTGGTATTGGGCTGAATTGCCTTCTTTACCGCTTCCAGATCTGTCGTATCTACAAAAGTGGCACTAATGCCCATGCGGTTCAACACCTTGCTGACAATACGATAAGTACCGCCATACACATCATCGGTTAAGAGTACATGGTCACCGGAGTTAAACAGCGTGAACACACCATTTATGGCAGCCATACCAGAAGCAAAGGCAAATCCGCGCACTCCCTCTTCCAGATCCTTGATCAATTCTTCGAGAGCGAACCTTGTTGGATTTCCGGTACGGGAATATTCATAGCCTTTATGAACGCCGACTTCTTCCTGTTTATAAGTGCTAACCTGATAAATAGGTACACTGACGGCACCCGTATGCGGATCACCTTGAATGCCACCATGAATCAACTTCGTTTTGCGCTTCACGATTAAATGCCCCCTTCGTAAATCTTCTTGCTTAAATACCGTTCACTGCTGTCCGGGAATATGGTTACAATGAACGCCCCATCCGGTGCCTTCTCGGCTTCAAGTAAAGCCGCATGCAGCGCGGAACCCGAAGAACTCCCGACCAGTAAGCCCTCTCTGGCTGCAAGCTCCTTTACACGGTCAAAAGCGTCCTGATCACGGATCGTATGAATCGCATCGAAATAAGACGTATCCATAAATTCTGGGATCATCTCCATCCCGATTCCTTCCGTCTTATGAGGGCCGGACGGACCACCGTTAAGAATAGAACCTTCGGGTTCTACAATCACGGTCTTCACCTTAGCGTTCTGCTCTTTCAAATAACGCGCAGTTCCCATAAAGGTACCGCCAGAGCCGGCTCCTGCCACAAATACATCTACTTTCCCATCAAGATCATTCCAAATCTCCGGCCCCATGGTCTTATAATATGCCAGCGGGTTACTCGGATTCGAGAATTGGCCAGGACGGTAAGAGCCTTCAATTTCTGCAGCAAGCTCTATGCTCTTCTCAATGGCTCCCTTCATTCCTAACTCAGTCGGGGTGTGTACAATTTTTGCACCAAGGGCCTTCATCAGCTCCTGCTTCTCCTGGCTGAATTTCTCAGGGACTGCAAAAATAACCGATATGCCATGGTGTAGTGCCGCCATAGCCAGCCCAATTCCTGCATTGCCTGCAGTCGCTTCAATCAGGGTGCCGTCAGGCTTGATCTTACCTGTCTCCAGAGCATCTTCAAGCAACACCTTCCCGACCCGGTCTTTAACGCTGCCGCCCGGGTTCATAAATTCCAGCTTAGCAAACAGCCGGATACCTCGCGGTAAATGATAACTGTTAATTTCAATAAGCGGGGTATTTCCTATTAACTCAGAAGTATTGCGGTAAACGTTCATGATCCGGCTCCTTTGCATGGTTAACAATCATCTCTAGCTTTGCTTGGATGAGTAATAATTATGTGAATAGCAATACAGAAATCTCGTTATTAACCAGGGGTTAATTATGATAAAAAGAAAAGCTCATATTTAATCACTGAGCATACACATTGGATTTATAGATTTTCCTTGTTAATTTTATCGAAATAAGAAAACAATGTCAATCTTAAGGTATACTAGAGAGGAACGACCCTTCCCTTTTGGGAAGGTACATCATGGAGGTGCACTAATGACAGATAGCAGTAAGCTTTCCCCTCTTCCCGAAATCCGTTTTCGTACTACCATAGCCAGCTCAAAAGAGAACGTTTGGCAAGCGGTGGCTACGGCTGAAGGACTAGGAGCCTGGTTCATGCCAAACGACCTTGAGCCTATAGAAGGGTACCGGTTTCATCTCAATGCCGCAGCATTCGGCAAGTCTCCCTGTGAAGTAACCGAGGTCGAGTCAGAGCGCCGCTTTGCCTTCCGCTGGGGGAAAGACTGGACCCTGGCATTTGAGATCGAAGAAGCCGAAGGTGGCACAGAAGTAACATTGATTCATTCCGGCTGGGACAGTTCCAAATCCACGGAGTTCGGTGCACCGCACACACAGGTACGGGAGACTATGGAACAAGGCTGGTCCAAATTGATTCTTGCGCTTAAGTCCTATGTAGAAAAATAGAAAAATAAAAACTGTTCTAACTTAAGACCGTCAGCCTGACTCAGGCTGACGGTCTAGTTATTTTAGCGAAGGTTGATATGCTTGAGCTTGGTAAGCAGTCGGTCGTATGTCTTCCGCATTCTCCCCCTAGAGTCCTCTGCCAGCGAAACTCCGCTCATCCCGGCAATCTGCTTAACCACTTCGTCAATAGACAGGTTATCTGTATCCAGAAGAACTTCGAACCGTTCATCCTTGAACCCTTCCAGACAACGGTCAATTTGACTTGCTGCCCAGGAGTTCCTTCCTTCACCACGCGATCGCAATCGCTTGAGCAGCGTTTCCCTGGAAGCAAACAGTACGAAGTGATGAATTTCGATCCCATCTCCCCTCAATTTCCCCACAATCTCCTCGAAATACTTAGGGTTGGTAATAGTCATCGGGATGATAAGCTGCCCCTTATAAGCGGAATCAATATATCGAAGCATGGAATAATTCATTTCCCGCCACATTGGATAGTCCTGAAAATCATCTATTTTAGTTGTTTCAGGAACATTACGGCGAATAAAATATCCTATCTGTTCAGGATCATATACATAAGAGCCGGGAAGTCTGCGATGCAGCTCATATGCAGCCGTTGTCTTGCCAGATCCGAAGGCGCCATTAATCCAAATCATAATCCACCTCTAGCCTTTACTACACCTATGAGTCAATTCCAAGTATCTTAAAATTTGATGCCCATTTCCTGAAGCTCAACGCCAGCCTGCTTGTTTAGTGCATCTTTTAAAATAAGGTAGCTCTCTCCATTCGTTAATTTCTTACTATCAGAGATGGCAGTGACGGTTGAGTTGCTTAGGAATCCTTTTGCCAGAAGCTCATGCATTGCCTCTTCTCGCTCGATCTTAAGCCCAGAGACTAATGCTACTGTATAGCAAGCATCATCAAGAGTCAGTGCTTTCTTCCCTTCTGTTCTCGCCAGCTGGCTAAGCTGTTGAAGATCTCCGGGGAATGCCTTTGGATATTTACGTGCCGCCAGCTTCATGATCTGAACCATTCGCTCTAGAGTACTCGGATCATCCAATTGAAAGTGGAGATTGTGATAGCCCCCGTTCGCGCCGCCAATATATACTGCAGCTTTTAAACCAGCATAGTCCTTATGCTTCATATATGGCTCTAACGGCAGGGAATAAGGCTCAAGCTCCATTCCACCCTTATTTAATCGGTCCTGAAGCTCCGCAATAAGTGGGCGAGAGCCTGCTAGCTCGCGGTAGGTGATTCCTTTCTCCTTAATCAACTTAGCTGCAGCCCCTGCTGCTTCACCCTCCGCCATCCCAACAGGGATGACACGGGCACTTCCATGCGCAAGAGAATCATAGCTCGCCGAACGGCCAACGACCAAGATCCCATCAACATCCCGAGGAACCAGACTTCGAAACGGAACAGCATATTTGACAGGCTGCAGGACAATCGCACCATGATCATTAGGTGTGCTTCTCTGAATATCAACAGGGTAGGAACCGAACGCAATACGATCCCACTGATCCCGGTTCTCCAGCAGATCAATAATATTCAGTCTATAAAGACCGATCATATGACGGGTTTCTCTGATATAGAGCTCAGGTGCTACTGCATCAAACTGCACAGATTTAAGCTCAGGAATCTTCTTATTTAAATAGCTCACAATATGCGGAGCCTCTTGGCGCGCTAAATTTAGGGCTTCTTCTTTAGATTCCTTGCTTAAGCCATCCACACCAAAAACGTACATTGCATTGATTAGTGCGGTATCGTTCCCCTGTCTCCCAAGGTTTAACCCGCGTACAGCCGTCCGCTCCTTGTTCACAGGCTGATAACCCTTCATCTCCTTGTTATAACCCCATACGGTACTTTGATTCATCCCCATTTCGGCCGAATTATCCGAGGATAGCATCCGCTGCTTCATGGCCTTCCAAACCGATGCATCGAAATTCTTGATACGGAACACAGCGGTAACCGCCATCTTCGTGTTCTTGTCGCCCAAGTCTTCCCGGCCAACTGTAAACTTCACTCCGGCGGCAGCTGCGATATCAGCATCCTGTGTGGCATCAATTAATGAGCTGGCTGTAATCTTTTCAGTAGATCCATCAGCCAAAGTTGCTGTAATCCCTGTGACACGGGGAGAGCCATCAATCTTTTGGACAATAGGCTCAATAGCTTTGGCAGACATATACAAATCAAGATTCTGCTCATGCTTGACCATTTCATTAAAAGCGTTAGCTGCGTTATTTATATTAAACGAATGGCCTCCCACTCGTTCGTACCATTCCTTGAATATTCCTTTATTTAAATAATCGGGATGTGGTTTTTTCTTAGAATCCGAAGATTTCCCCGTAGAGTCCCAATTCATGTCAATGCTGTTCAACCAGCCAAGTGTCATCAATCCACCAAGAATCGGTCTCTGCTTATCCTCAATTAGAAGAGTATGGAGACCTTGTCTGGAAGCCGATATAGCTGCTGCAATGCCTTCTGGATCAGTCCCTACGACAATAACATCATATTGATCCTTAACAGACTTGGCAGTGCTGACTTTCTCAAGCTCTTCCATTGCCGGCTGCGAGTAGTTCCGATGATGCTTCCACTCTTTGTATCCGTAATACCCTCCGCATAATCCCACAATCAATAATACTGACATAACAAGCTTGTGCCATCTTTTTAACATACTACACCTCTTCAACGTTCTACTTAATCGTCCTATAGAAACCTATAGCTGATTCTCTAATAATGCAATAATCACTAACCTTAACTAACGAATATCGTAAGGGAAAAGTTGCTAGCCGGAAAGTTAATATTTTGTAATGATAAATTGTGAGTATGGCCGATATATAAAAAACTGGCAGGATAAACCATACCAGTTTTTATATGAGAAATATCAAATTTAAGTCATAGTTTTAAAAATCTATTCCCTTTTCCGATATCTCTTGGTTAAGGTTTGTCTTTAGAACGTCTTTAAGAATCATATAAGTATCTCCATCCGTCAATTGACTTGAATTTTGGATCAAATCTAATGTCTGACGAGAGAGCAAACCTTTGTCGACTAATGTCTGTGCAGGGTCTTGCGGATTCGCTTTGATTCCAGCTGCAGCTTCAATCATAGAGCAAGCTTGATTGAGTGTCAGCTTATCATCATCAGTTGGAACTATCGTTTTTAAATCAGCTGGGAAAGCAGCTGGGTATTTTCGCTGCGCAGCTTTAATTAAATTAAGCATCCGCTTTGGCATACTGGCCTTATCCAAATCAATTTGAACATTATGATAGCCGCCATTAACAGCACCAATATATACGGCCACCTTAAGACCCTCATAAGCTTTGTGTCCAGCGAATTTCTCCGGCCGGACCTTATAAGGCTGAAGTTCCATTCCACCTGCATTCAACCTCCGCTGAAGCTCTTCAATGAGTGAGCGATCTGCAGCAAGCTCCCGGTAAGTTATTCCCTTCTCCTTAATCAGCTTCGCTGCAGCTCCAGCGGCTTCCCCCTCGGCCATTCCTACCGGTATGACTCGGGCACTGCCATGGGGCAGGGAATCATAGCTTGCCGAACGCCCGACGACAAGAATACCATCGACCTTTTTAGGAACCAAGCTTCTGAATGGAACTGCATATTTGAGAGGTTGAAGGACTACTGAACCATAATCACTCGGCGAGATTCTCTGAATATCTACCGGGTAGGAACCAAAGGCGATACGATCCCATTGATCCCGATTCTCCAATAGATCAATAATATTCAATCTATAAAGCCCTACCATATGACGAGTTTCGCGTACATAGAGTTCTGGAGCTACATCATCAAACTCGATATTTTTAAATTCAGGAACTACCTTTTTAAGATATGCCACAATATGTGGAGCTTCTTGGCGGGCGATTTCAATCGCCTCTTCCTTAGAAGATTTGCTTAGTCCATCAACATTAAAAACATACATAGCATTGATTAATGCTGTATCTCCATCCTGTATGCCAATGTTTAGCCCTCTTACCGCGGTTCGTTTATAATTTACCGGTTTATACTTCTGCATCTCTTCATTATATCCCCAAGCGGTCTGACCATTCATTCCGCCTGTAGCCGGATCCTCAGATGCATCCAGTCGTTCAAACATTTTTTTCAAAACGCCGGAATCCATATTTTTAATTCGGAACACAGAGGTCACTGCCATTCTGGAATGCTTATCTCCCAAATCCTCCCGGCCGACTGTAAACTCAACACCTGAGGCTGCAGCAATGTCAGCATCCTGCGTTGCATCAATGACTGAGCTAGCTTCAACCGTCTTTTCACTTCCATCCTTCAATCTAACCTTTAAGCCTGTGACCTTATCAGACGCGCCTTCTTTCTTGATGACAATAGGCTCTACAGAATCAGCAGTCATGAACAAGTCAATATTTGGCTCCTTTTCGACAAGCTCATAGAACGCATTGGCAGCGTTAGTCACATTAAACGAATGCCCGCCTACTCGTTCATACCATTCTTTAAATATTCCTTTGTTAAAATAATCATGCTCGTAGACACCATTTGCCTTCACTTTATCCTTGGTCTTATCCCAGTTCATATCAATACTGTTCAGCCAACCAAGTGTGACCAGTCCACCCAATAAATTTCTTGGCTTATTTTCAATCAATAAAGTTTGTAATCCGTTTCGGGATGCGGAGACCGCAGCTGCAATTCCCTCAGGATCAGTCCCTACTACAATGACATCATAATGATCCTTTAGTTGTTCAACGGGTTTAACTTCTTGTAGAGCTTCATGCTTGTTGGTTTTATTTTGCGAGTTCCATTCATGATGTAAGTAATAACCTGTTAAATATCCCCCGGCTAATAGTATCAATAGGAGAACTATTACCCATTTCCATTTTTTCAATTCTCTGCACCTCTCGATATGACTTAATATTCTAAAATTACCGCAATTGTCTTAACGAAATGATCATGTTCTTGTGAGAATTTTCTTAATGATTTCTTAAGATAATTTAAGAAGATCATAATAAAACCCCGAAAGCGTTAAACTTCGGGGTCACAGACTTGTCCAAAGAAAACTGATAACTACATGCACCTCTAATCAAATCTGATGGAATTGTTCTTCTTACAAATTCAGCAGCATGATCACTTCGGAGACGGCACACAGCTTGTCAGACAAGAGAACTCTACGTCTACTCTTCTTCAAGCTGCATCCGCAACCGTATCATATGCTTACAGGGAATGCCATCCTCTATAATCTCTTCTTCGTAATGATCCACAAAGAAATTTCGGATGACTGTATAAACTTCAAAGCCGCAGCGTTGGTATAATCTAAGCTGATTCAAGCTGGAATTTCCGGTTCCGATTTCAATACACTTCATGTTCCGCTGCTTGGCCATAAGAATAGCTTGCTTAACAAGCTGCTTCCCGTATCCCTGTCCCTGCCATTGTTCCCGGACAGCAACGTTAATAATTTCTAGGGTATGGTCTGCTCGCGGCAGCAGCACAAATTCTCCAATCAGCTCATTGTCTAGCTCAGCAATGATACATTGGCCTTCGTCCAAGTATTTTCTCACCAATTTTTCCGACGGATCTGCCAGAAGCAGCAGCTCCATAGGCGCTTCCTCTCCCGCAGCAAGTTCTCTATATGTAACTTCACGCATTGCCTGTTCCACTCCTCACTTAGATTACTTAATATATTGGATCTTCATCTTCAACCAGCTTAGTTAAAGGGCTTAAATTACACCTTGAGCAAACTCCTCAAAATAAGCATTTCTCAGCTCTTGATCCCACTCAAATTGCGGAGCAAGGAGCGATGGGGTACACTGTATGAGTTCATTTCCTTGATAAATGCAATAATGATTATAGCAGTGCTCATCATATAACAAGAACTTCAGCGTCTTCGGCAGATTAGCAGCTATACCGAGGTTCTCGGGATCCAGCACCCAAGTTACTTTTTTCCAGTCAAGAATGCCCTCCCGCGTCTTGATCGGGGCAGCATAATCGAAGTTCTCCGGCACCTCAGCTACATAGACATACATTCCGCCGATTCCCCCACTCCCATCATTCCAGGTGACAATTCCTTTAAAATGAAGATCGCATTCTATGATTCCCGTCTCCTCGGACATCTCTCGCACCATGGAGTCTCTTGGAGACTCCCGCGGTTCCAACTTCCCCCCGATCCCGTTCCAGCAGCCCATCCAGCTTGACTTCTCACGATTAAGGAGCAAGATCTCATCCGCGCGGCGGATCAGACAAAGATTGTATTTTAACATGGTGTCTACTCCTATCTTTGCTGTTATTCTTGTTGAAGCATCATATGTATCAGCGGATAAGGACGTCCGGATTCATCAAGAGCAGATCTGCCGATATCCACAAAGCCATATTTCTTATAAAATTGATGGGCCGGAGAATTTTGTTCGTTCACATCCACCTTCAGTCCCGCCCCACAGAGGCTATATGCATGATTCAACAAGTTCCTTCCAATTCCCTGTCCATGATACTTGGGGTCCACGAAGAGCATCTCCACTTTATCGTGGCTTAACCCTATAAAGCCTACAGGCTGTCCGAGTTCACCTTGGGCAACCCAAATATCGCAGGAAGTAAAGGCATATGCGCTAACGATTTGTTCATAATGATTAAAATCCTCTTTGCTTAAAAAATGATGGGTCTTCTGCACGGCTTCCCGCCAGATCTGAACCAGCTGCAAATGATCCTCCGGTTGATAAGGTCTAATCTGCATCTTATGCCCTCTCCCTGATTAAGTCATCCATTGATTTCTTTATTGATAGTTACTATACCACTGTGGAATCACGGCTTGAAAATCATTGTGATCAGCAAGAACACGATTAATTTTCTCCATCATAATCCCCGTCTCTTCCGGCTTCACCTTCTTAATCCACACTACGGACGAGATGAGGCACATGGCAATATACATAGAGTACAGCGTCCAGAACAGCTCATCAGGCTCACGGCCCTGAAAATACCCCCGAATCTGCCCGACAGCAAATGGAATACTGACCTCCGAGCTGAACATCCCAGTCTTCATGAACTCTTGATAGGGGTCACCCCAATCGAACCGATTAAAGTCGATGATCCCCGCCAGACATCCATCTTTTATGATCAAATTCCCTGTATGAAAGTCATCATGTTGTAAGCTAACCGGACGGTGCTGCAGGAGGTGAAGATGTTCCTCAATAAACCCCAGGACTCTGTCACCCCGTTCAATCTTAGTTTCTGTCTGGCTGTACTCATCGACATATTTGCGGTGCTTGGCAAGGCTCCGCTGAGCCCAGGAAGCCGCGACCGAGTCCGGTGCTTGTATCTGGTGCATTCTTCTTAACTGACTGCCAGCGTCATAGCCAATGTCATACTGCTGCCCCTTCGACAGCCTAGGAAGCTCATCGACAGCATCTTCTCCCTCAATATAAGTAAGCAGCATATATCCAAGTCCCAGTCCAGAGAGCATTCCTATCCCTAGAGGTCTTGAACATCTAACATCATGGCGTTCGTGCAGTTCCTGCAATATTTTGAATTCTTCTTGCTTTCTGGCAACAAGCCTCTGCTCATAGATTCTTAGCAAGTAACGCCTTCCGTCTGCTGCAGCTTCAAATTTCCGGTCCGGTGAATAGCCTTTGTGAATTTCCCGAAGCTCTGCAAGCTTCCTGAGCAGAGGAACCTCAGCTTTAACTGCCTGAGCCAAATCCTCGTTCATCATTCATTCCCCCCACCATGAAAAATATATCAAGGATGAAGCCTAATCGCCTTCTCACCCTCCATCATGCTGAATATAACTTGATCCTCTCATGTCCACCTGGGCTTACTCATGCCAATCGCAGCAGCCTGTGCCAATTCATACTATTGCCCATAACGGAAGCAATCGGTGATATGGTCATTCACCATACCTGTGGCCTGCATAAAGGCGTAGCAAATAGTTGTGCCAACAAAGCTGAATCCTCGCTTCTTCAAATCCTTGCTCATCTGATCCGAAATTTCAGTTCGTGCCGGCACCTCTGCCAGGGTTGTCCAATGGTTAATGATCGGCTTATGCTGCACAAACGACCATATATACTGATCAAAGCTCCCATATTCCTCAGCAACTTGCAGGAACGCTTTTGCGTTATTTACAGCAGCCTGGATTTTAAGGCGGTTCCGAATTATGCCTGGATTTTGCAGCAGTTCCTCCATTTTGTCTGCATCATAAACCGCTATCTTGACCGGATCGAATCCATCGAACGCAGCCCGGTAATTCTCACGCTTCTTAAGCACTGTGTACCAGCTTAATCCCGCCTGAGCCCCTTCCAAGATCAGAAGTTCAAATAACTTAAGATCATCATGTTCGGGAACTCCCCATTCCTGATCATGGTAGTCTATATAAAGCGGGTCCTTATCCACCCATCCGCAGCGTTGCTTCATCTCAGCTTCACCTCCCCGTCCATGTGTTCCCAAGTTTCATCAGTCGTTTGACCATTACAAGTCATAGCACGGCTTTAATTCGTTTAAGTACTGAATGTGAAGTAAGTCGATGGTAGCTGATCAATTCCCCTTGAAAGACAACGCCATACACCCCATAAGGAGTAGGCGAAAGCTCCATAAGCTGATCTCTAGTCGTGAGCTCTATCATCTCAGGATCCATCCCTGCTGCTTTAGCCACTTTTACCACATTCTCTGCAGCAATATGTAAATAAGGGCATTGTCCTGAGACAAGCACGGTCAAGCCCTGACCGAATCGGGCCAGGCGCTCAGCCCAATTATTAGGAAAGTAAGGATCTGGTCCGCTTCCCAATTTATAAGCATACAGTTCGAACGAGTTCGGGGCTTTACCAACACAAGCAAACCCCTTTTTCACAAAAATATCTTTGCTCGGTGCCCAGGATGTATCGTTATTTGTAACTACCACCACGCCTTCCTTATTCCTTCGCTTCGCATCTTCTATACACTGATCTATCAACCGAGTACCCAGCCCTAGTCCAGTCTCGCTTACCCACAAACAATGAATGACTAAGTAATTGGGGGCGTGAAGTACTCTCCAAGAGTACTCCTCCGGAATATACTCAATAAACCCGAGGGATTTCTTCCCCTGCTTTGCATGGATGTACTTAAGCTCCTCCCCTAATCTTAACGTTAAGAATCGGTTTTTGTTGCCGTATCCTGGATATTTACTCATGCTTCTCATACAATGGCAGCCGGTGGAGTCCAAATTATCTTCAGTCAGTTGTAAATATTCAATTGAATCCATAATTCCCCCCTTATCCAAGCAGCTCTGCAATCCGGTTAAGAATTGCGCCGATTTTCCCGGTTGAACACGCTTTGAGAAAAGCCCCCTCCACATATCTGTCGCCTCTAATATAGGCAGTCATTAGCTTTCTCAAATCCTCGATATCGAATGTTTGAAGTACTTTTTCAATAGGCTGGTCTAAATCCCTCAATTTCTCTTGTCCGTTCAACCAAGTTCTCCAATCAAACGGGCTTATCAGAAACTCCATCTCGTATAGAAGTTCCCTGAAACTCTGGACTCCAGTAGCCTCTACAGCATAACCTCTCTCATCCAAGCGCCCGAATTCATGATTTGGATTATTGAAATAAACTCTGTATTCCAGCAACCTTAGCAGATCAGCCTGTCCCAAAGATTTAGTATTATTCTCCATGATGATCTGTCTTCTTTCTAATTAATTTTAATGTATACTAAACTACAGAACTATCAACACCCCAAACCTCAAAATTTGCATTTATAGACTTTGTAAACAAAGTTACTTCTAACCCCAAGTAATCATCCTCCCCAGTTGACAGACGTTCTGTAAGTATGGTGCTAATCATGATCTGAAACCCAATGGGGTTTAGGTACTTAGTATAAGCAACTTTATCAATATAGTAATTACCTGTTAAATTGCAAAGGATTGGAAATAAGTTTGAATCTTCACCGTCAAAGCACAAACTATCATCATTAACATATTTAGACACTTCTCTGTGAATGATTGATAACATTTCACTCCATCTTTTAGCTAAATCGTAATATTGAGTTAAGGAAATTCCATCATAGAAGGTAATACTCGATTCATTTTCTATTAATTTCAAATCCAGCCTTAAGCGTCCAAATCCAGGTGCTGACAAGTTCGCTAAACGCTTTGCCCATCTTCCTTCTCTGCGATGTACATATCAAGGGCTCGGATTCCCCGGCGAGCGAGCTTAATAAATAGGATTAACGCATAGATTCCCACGCCGATTATTGCAAAGTAGCCTAGCATATAGAGCAGCGGGAGCGTCACGGCTACCGTAGTGGTACTGTTCATCATAATAACTACTCCTTTATGTGCTTCTTATGAAGCGAATTAAAGCGCTGGATAGGCCCATCCCAATCTGCTTCACATATTTCATAAAAGCTGCCTGCGGTATATTCGCCGATCACTTTTCGCCAAAAGGCCTGAGCTGGAAAATTACTATCAAGTTCAGAAACTTTCCACTCACCAGGAAACTGATCAAACAAGAAGCCTGCAGCATATCTGCCGACACCAGAACATCTATACTTTTTCATTACAAAAAACTCTGCCATCGCGTACATGCCGTCGATTGTCCGTACTAGCGCTAGCCCCGCGAGATTTCCATCTACCTTGATAAAAAAGGGATGCCTGCCATCCTCCGTCCAGTAATAATCCAAATAAGGATAATCATATAACCCGTGTTCATTAACATCCTCTGGATCAAATTCGCTAAAATCATACTTGTAAAGCTCCAACAAGTTACGCAGAACTGATTTCTCTGTAATTAAAACCGGGGTTACCGTGATTTTCATAAAAACCTCCAATTGCCTAACAATTAATACGCTGACCTTACATCCTAGTTCCGTTTATCCTGAAATAGCGTTTTTGCTAAAACTAAATGCTGTTCCTGTACATATCCGGCTGCTTCATAAGTCATCACGGCGGTTTGATTTTTATGCCCCGTCAGAATTTTGATGGACTGGACTCCCTGCTGCTGTAGGCCATCCTCCAAAAATTCAATTAGCCTTGAAGCAATACCGTTACGCCTAAATTCTTCCTCAACAAACATTTCCGTAATCTCTGCCTCGGAGCCGTCATAACAAAATGACTGATGTGCTTGGGCACAGGCAAATCCTGCAGGAACTCCGTCAAATTCAGCAATGGCAACCAGCTCCGAAGAACGCTTCAAGCTGTCCTCGATTTTAGCTACTTCTCTACTGACATTGTTAAAGCTCATATTTAGTTTTGCTAGAGCAGGAGCATCTTCCCCCACTGCCCACCTGATAATAATTTTCTGATGCAAAACACGCGTCCCCTTTCCATCATCTTGTCAAACCTGCACCAATTAGAATGTTGTTAACACTTATTTTCAACGCTTCAGCTGCTGGAGCCTGCACCCATTTCATAAGAAGTCCTCCGGTATCGTAGCCGACGAGGCCTTCCTTCTCATCACTAAGAAGAGCCGTATTTATATACGGCTGCGGTTCCCTGGATCTTAAGCAAGCTCGAACTCTATACATATGGCCATTCCTTCTTCTACCCTCGCTAAAATAAATATTGCTACCTTGGATGATTCGCTACTTTATGTCTAAAAATTATATACCATTTTCAATATTTTGGATAATTATTAAGACAGTCCGTCCCTGCATTTCTGAGCCTGTCCCCTCTACATGTTCCAATTTTCAATTTCTTAAGGCCGCAATACTCTCCAATATTCATAAGAGTGAACGGCAATGCCTGCGTATGAGGGATCGTTCTTCATCAGCTCCGGCAGCCTCGCCAACTCACGTTCCAGAACCCTGCTTCCTAAGCTGTAAAAACTAACATAGGACGATTCAAAATTCTGTTTGGTTTCAACACCCAATATGATTGGGGTTCCCAGCTCATTTCCCATGGCCAGCTCTTCCTTAGCCATATCGGCCATGCCTCCGCTGCCGGCAGCGAAGTTGCGGAAGTCCATCAAGGTGACATGGTCCATATGCTGAATAAACCACTTTGTTACCGAGATCCCTTCGCGTTTATACATGAAGCGATCGAGCCAGACAGAGAGATCTACACTCACTTGAAGGTTCGAGTCGCGCTTAACTTCATCAATGAAGAAACTCATTGTGTTGACCCATAGCTCAATGATGTGATCATTATTTGTATTCCACTCGGGGAGCACCCAAGGCTCTATATCATAGTGAATCCCATGAAACCTCGCTTCGGGTTCTGCCCATCGGTTGTAATCCTTCACGTAATTAATCAATCGCTCAATCCACGGCCTGTATTCTTCATACACATAAATCCCATTGCCTGCCAAAGCATGAACTTCAATCCCCATTTCCGCAGCCTTTTTCATAAAAGGAGCATAGGCCGAGAAAGGGCGGTCTATATCAATATGAAGGTAGATCAAATTAATGTTCTTTTGCTTGGCAAACGAAAGCACCTCTTCACTTTGGTTGACTACGGCCCGGTCTTCCCAGATATAAGTTCCCCGGAATGGAACGGTCCGATCAATTGGCGCGGGATCAGGCACCGGTAAAGGCGCTGGCACAGGATCAGGTGTTGGGACAGGATCTGGACTTGGCGAAGGAACGGTAGCCGGCGGTTCATGAACCGCTAATGGCTCTCCCATCATCTCAGCCCAGCTGCTCACGTCGTGAACCGCTACTCCGCTAAAGCCGCGGAATGAAGAGAACTGATCATTAATTTCCCATAAGGCATCGTCTATGAGCTGAGGATCGCTCCCCGCAAAAGTTTGATCCTCTGCTGTAGTTACCGGGTCGGTATTGATCGCAATTAGCACCTGCCTCCCCAGGTCTGATGCCAATTTAACCGGATACTGAGCCTCGTCAATGATACTGTTCTTGCCATAAATCGCAAGCCGATAGTCAAGAATTGCCACATGGTCAAAACTTTCAAATAGCCATTTCAATGTGGCTTCTCCGCCTGGCAGCCTGTTATCCTGCAGCCAATAAGGAAGATCTAATCCTAACTCCATTCGGGCAGTTCCTTGTCTAGCTCGTACCTCATGAACAAAAGCTTGCAGATTCTCCTTCCAGGAAGAAGTCATGTTAGAAGCGTTCTGCGTCCATTCCGGCAGACGATATGCTTCAATCCTTAGGTGAATGCCTTTAAAGCGCTGCTCAGCAGAAACGCCTTGATTATAAGCTTGAACCCACTTAGCAAGCGCTATTAATTCTCCCTGGTTTTGCGGTAAAGCCCAATCATCTTTACCATCCAGAGCATATACATCGATTCCTCTGCGGGAAGCGCCCGCGATAAAATCACTGTACACTTGGTTTGGAAGCATCCGATCCAGCTTCAAATACAAAACATTCACGCCTTGCTTAGAAGCAAAATTCAATAATCTGGTGCCGCCGTCCCGGATCAAATCCGTCTCCCAAACCCAGGTCGCTTTGACCGGGTGCTTCGCTTGCTCAAAACCGGTTAAGAACACACTGCTTAAGCACAACAAGACAACAAAGGCACAAGATGTTAACCTTTTCAAACGCATCCCCTGCTTTCTCGTAGTTTTTTAATACGATATATCATTTTGTTGGATTTTTCCACTAATTGTTAACCCATTTTCTTGTAAATTGGGCGTTTTTTCTACAATTTTCTTCTAATAGCTTGATTCAATATGTATCTGATAACGATGATATAAAAAAACTTGTACACTTTAGCTCGTCCATCATGCTGCGAAAAAAAGGCCGTTATAAATGCATAACGGCCTAATCATGACAAGATTAAATTTGGATGCGCATGCTAATCCCAAGATTCTTGCAGTATTGATGCGATAAGCTACCTCTCCAGGCCCTCCTTATAAAATCCATGAGTCAGGACCAATGAAGCGAGCTGCTGCTGATAGCGAACTAAGATGCTATGCACCTCTGTATGGTCTGATAGCTTCTTCTGTAAAGATTCGGATGGCTCCTCATTAATCCCGTCTTCTTCTCTCCATGAGAACCGCTGAACCGCCTGCTTTGTATCTTGTATAAGCTTATTTCTCCATGTCCGATATTCTTCCCCTTGAATTTCTTGCTTCAAGTAAGCCCAATTAATAGTTAAGAAGTCGGGAAAGCTGGCCAGAGCTAAATAATCACAAGGCAGCGCCGTCGTCTCGTAAGCAGCCATGATTTCATCAAAAAGCATACGCAGCGGTAAAGCGGTTTCAGATATATCGATGAATTTCATCTTTTGGAGGCTGAGCGAAGGCTGAGTGATTTGCAGGCCAAAACTCCCTTGCTTCCTTAAAATCAAGTTGTAAGAAAGTTCACCTTCAAGCCATGCCGTGACGAAAAACAGCAGTCGGCAATTCGCTGTAAGAAAACCTTGAATAACCCCTCTCAGGTTCTCGAATTGTCTTGGCCCATACATACCGCGCCAGTCAATCCGTGGAGGATGACAAGAGAGGTATGGCTGCTGCAGCTGATGAATTAGGAGCTTAGTCTCAGGATGATACAATTGAAGGCGCATATGGGTCCAGGCTGTCTCGAGGCCGCCCGGATGACTCGACAGCTCCTTGAACAAAGGATGAAGCTGTGGAAGTCCGCTTAAACGTCGAAGATCATTTTGATATACGTAAAGCTCTTCCCCAGCCTCTTCCACATGTCTCTCCCGAATTTCAAATTTGTCCAGCATATTTCCCCTCCTGAACCATAATTAAGCGCATGATTTGCCGCTACTTCATGTATATATATTAACGGGATAAAAAGACCGGAGAAGCTGATACTGGACAGATAAAAAAGCGATAAGTCTACACCTATCGCTAGTATAATTCAGGATTAGATCCAGAAGAAAGGCAGTAGGAATAATAGCGCTATCGCCGCCCAATCCAGCCAAAAAGCTGTTCCTGCGTTATCACCGTACCCTCCATAGTTATAATTCCCACCGTTCTCCGCTGCATTATAGCCTAATGCTTGAGTCTTAGCCTTTTTGAGTTTCCCCTTTGGCTGAGTCTGCTTGTTTGTCTGGGATTGTTTTTTGGAGGTGACAGCTGCATGAGACATATCTCCGTTAAATTGAAGACCTCTGTCGGTAACTCCACTTAACACCCCTACCCATTGTGTCCCATCGTGAAGAACGGCACAAACACGCTTGCCAATGTGCGACATGCAGGATTCTTTGGTCACCGGATAAATCATTTGCACATTTATCCCTCCCTTCCGAAATCATAGATGGTCCATTATATTCGGAAGCGACCAATAAGTTAATGATGCTCCTGCCCATACACATTAGTTACATGAATCAGAGAAAAGAGGGCTGTTGGTGAATTATTCAGATATTCTCGCACACTTGGGCGAAGGGGCCGCGCATCCTGGAGGGTTCGGAGGAACTGCGCGGCTGCTGGAGCGTTACCCCTTACATCCCAAATCCAGAGTACTTGAAATTGGCTGCGGAACAGGACGTACCGCTTGCCATTTAGCCAAACTAGGCTGCGAGGTCACCGGTTTGGATCTAAACCGGAAAATGCTGGCCAAAGCAAGCTCTCGGGCAAAAAGAGAAGCCGTAGAAGTTCAATGGGTACATGGCGATGCTGCCTGCCTACCCTTTGAAGACCATAGCTTTGACTACCTGTTTATTGAATCTGTTACGATCTTTGTACAACCGGAGCAAGCAATTCAGGAATATTACCGGGTATTGAAGCCGGGGGGAAGATTGCTGGATCGAGAGTGGTTCTCTCGAAGAAAGAATCATTTGCTTGAGCAGAAAATGAATGATCTGTACAATGTAAGAGTTCTTCCTCTGCTGGGAGAATGGGTTCAGTATTTTGAAAATAACCACTTTGCTCCGATTTCGATCTGGGCGGGTGAGGATACGCATTCCACATTCAGTTCCAGCCTGTTTCAGAGCACCTATGCTGACTACAATCAAATGATCGATGTGGAAGCACTGAATGATGAACGTGTTATACGTTTTCTTGAACGCAACCACACGTTTATTCGCGAGCATGAACGTGAACTCAACTATGCCGTATTTATTGCAGATAAGCCTAAGTAGCATCTGTATCACCAACAAGAGGCCCGCCTTTGAATCAAAAATTCAAGGCGGGCTTCCTCTGATATCATTATTGGTTCTTAATTACCAAGCGTAGGCTTCTGGTGCTGGTTTACCGGGGCCAGGGAAAATCTCGTCTAGCTTCTTGAGCACATCCTCAGTCAGCTGAACTTCAGGTACTCTTAAAGATGCCTCAAGCTGCTCTAGCGTACGCGGCCCTATAATAGGGGCAGTTACCGCTGGATTGGACAGCACCCATGCCAGAGCCACCACATCTTCCTTCTCACCAAGCTCTTTACACAGCTCGGAGTATTGTTCAAGCTGGGTGCGGTGCTTCTCCACACCTTCTTTAGCGCGAGCGCTTCGGGAGCCTGTTCCTGCTAATGCATTACGTCCGAGCAAACCTCCGGACAATGGGCTCCAAGGGATCACTCCTAGTCCGAGTTCCTTCGCCGCAGGAAGAACTTCGAGCTCTGCCGTTCTCTGAAGCAGATTATATAGATGCTGCTCGGAGACAAGGCCAAGGAAATTGCGCGCTTTGGCCTCCGCCTGGGCAACGGCAATATGCCAGCCTGCAAAATTACTCGATCCCACATAACCAATTTTGCCTTGGTTCACGGAAGACTCGAATACGCCCCAAATCTCCTGCCAGGATACGTTGCGATCTATATGGTGCATCTGGTAAAGCTCAATATGATCGGTTTGCAATCGCTGAAGCGAGCCGTCCAGGTGACGTCTAATCTTATACGCAGATAATCCGCGTTCCGCATTAGGGCCGAGCTCATCCTGCATAGTACCATATACTTTGGTAGCCAGAACGACTTTCTCGCGGCGTCCCCCGCCCTGCTTGAACCATCTTCCGATGATCTCTTCTGTCCAGCCGGGATGGTCCTTACCGCCATAGACATTTGCTGTATCAAAAAAGTTAATGCCTGCATCCAGCGCCGCATCCATAATCTTGAATGCTTCCTTCTCCTCGGTTTCCGGCCCAAAGTTCATCGTTCCTAAGCATAAACGGCTGACCTTCAAACCTGACCGGCCCAGATATGAATATTCCATATAGATTGCCTCCTTAAGATTAGAAATTAATTATCATCAATCATTTATAAAAGTTCCGCACCCACCGATGACGATGCAGCTTCTGAAGCTGTTCCCCCGTAAGCAGCCTGCCATCGCTCACCGCACAGTTTCTCTCAACATTTCTAAGGGAACGCATTCCCGGAATCACCGTCGAGACAGCAGGATGGCTTAGAATATATCGCAGCGCAAGTTCTGGCAGGTCATTCAAGTCGATTTCCATATCCCTCACAATGCCCTGAACCCGTTCGACAACTTGCTCTTTTCGATCCCCTCGAAAATAGTGGTTACGAAAATCTCCTTCAGGAAAAGTAGTATTTGTGTCGATTCGCCCGGTCAAGCCTCCTTCATCAAACGGAACCCTTACGATAACGCCCACCTGGTGCTTCTCACAGAGCGGCAGCAGCTCATCTTCTGGAATTTGTTCGAAGAGATTATAGATAACTTGAACAGTATCAATGAGCCCGGTCTCAATCAGCTCTAAGACATTCGTAGGTTCATTGTCATTTACCGATATGCCGAAGCTGCGAATTTTCCCTTGCTCTTTGAGCTTCAGTACAGCCTCCAACCAATCTCCCTGTCCTACCCATTCATCACTCCATACGTGAAACTGCTGTACGTCAATAGTATCTAGCCCTAGATTGCTTAGGCTCTGCTCGGTACAGCGTATAACATGTTCAGCAGGAAAGGCATCATTTACATGAATTCCTGAAGGAGCCGGCCATTTCATATTTTTTGGTGGAATTTTAGAAGCTACATAAATGCGCTCACTTCGCTCTCGGACCACTTGGCCTACTAGCCTCTCGCTATGGCCATCTCCATAGACTAGAGCCGTATCAATAAATGTCAGTCCTAAATCCACCGCTCGGTGAAGAGCCCGAAGTGACTCCTCATCCTCAGCGCCCTGCCAGCCGCTATTGCCAATGCCCCAGGCTCCGTAACCGATTTCAGAGACTTTGAGTCCTGTATTGCCTAACTTCCTGTATTGCATCTGCAGAGCCCTCCTATTCAATGGATGCGTTTTCGTTGGAGAGTATACCACAATCTATAGTCCAAAGAAAAATACTCTCTTCATAAAATAAGAGAGTATTTTGTGAGGTCATTTTTAAAAATAATCTAAGAAGGCGGTTGGCTTATGAGGCAGAACCTTGTCTATGAGCTGAACAGCCTCTTCACTTCCCGTTAATTTACCGCTCCGGAATAGCACTTCAGCACGCATATAACCAATTAACAAGGCTGTTAACGAATTAATGTTTAATAGAATGTCCGGCTCACCTGACGAAGATGCAGCGGGGGTAAGCAGCCCTTCTCCTTCCGCTGAAACTCGAAGCTGCCATTTCCCTTGATTCCAGGCCGCCGTTTGGTCCTCAATCTGGATCGTGAGATTTACTTCTTGGCCCACGGATACAAAAGGATACTGCTGAACAAACTGCTGAACATTTACAATTCGCGCCATAAATAAGGGTGAGATCTCTTGGCTTATTTTAGGATTTGCCAAAAGGAAAGGGAATATATCATCCTGCGGCACATTCATAACGGTTATCTTGTTAACCCTGGAATCATGGTTAGCCAAAAACGTCCATAGCGCAGTCCGTGCCGTCTCATGAAGGAAGACAAATTCATCTGCTATGAGTTCTTTATTCTCTAGTTTGTATAATAGGTATCCTTCGGGATGGCCCTCTTTAGAATAATAAACAGCATTATGAATCTCCTCGTCTAATACGGAATCCTTCCACCAGGACTCACTGCGGACCAGCATGCCACTATAGTTCTGAGCGAATTGCTGATAAACTTGGTCCAGATGTTCCACATGCTGTACATCTCTGCGGACTACACCTTCCGTTTCCTTTTTTTCTGGAAATTCAGCTGTATACAAGGTGTAGCGCTTTACTTCTGTCAGGACCTCCCATCCGAACTTCCGATAGAACGGTATGGAGAAAGGATGAAGCAAAGATAACCATTGGCCTTTCTCATTCATTACGCGTAAAGCGTGATTAATGAGAGCCCGAACATGACCCTTACGCCGATTCTCCGGCCATGTGGCTACCCCCGCAATTCCCCCCATTTCGTAGATTTTGCCTTGAACATAGGTTTGGAATGGAAATAAATGCAGCTTGGCCTGCATCTGCCCCTCCTCAAATACTCCCCAAGCACAATCTAGCTTATAGGTATCCCTTCGCTGATTCCTAGCCTCTTCTGTTAATTTATATTGAAAGGCATATTCCGACAGATCCAAGCTTTTGTCAATTTCCTCTGGTAACAGATTTCTTATCTCCACTGGTGTCCCTCGCTTTCACAAATATGTAATTGTTCAATAATAATTATGAATGTAGTATAAGTAAAGTGTTACAAAAGAAGAAGTTGTTGTCAACTTAGCTGCAATAGCAGCAAAAAAAGAGCATCGCTGATGTAATATCAGCAATGCTCTTTATATTCGCTTGGCGGCGTCCTACTCTCCCAGGACCCTGCGGTCCAAGTACCATCGGCGCTGGAGGGCTTAACGGTCGTGTTCGGGATGGGTACGTGTGGAACCCCTCCGCTATCGCCACCAAACAGGTTTTTTCCGGTCGCTATCGCTCCCTGAAATTCATCAAGGAAAATAACCCACCTTCAAAAACAGCCTGCGAGTAAATATCAAATCATGATATCAACCCACAATTGTTCAGATGTTTGATCACCTGAAAACTGGATACGAAACGAAATTGTGATTTAGATCTTCTCGGGGTTCCCGCAAAGTATTCGGAATCAGCCTCGAAGCCTCTTCTTCACTTTGTGGGGTCATTTTAGGATAAGCCCTCGACCGATTAGTACTGGTCAGCTCCATGCATTACTGCACTTCCACCCCCAGCCTATCTACCTCGTCGTCTTCAAGGGGTCTTACTAACTCGGGAAATCTCATCTTGAGGGGGGCTTCACGCTTAGATGCTTTCAGCGCTTATCCCTTCCGCACTTAGCTACCCAGCTGTGCTCCTGGCGGAACAACTGGTGCACCAGCGGTGCGTCCATCCCGGTCCTCTCGTACTAAGGACAGCTCCTCTCAAATTTCCTACGCCCACGACAGATAGGGACCGAACTGTCTCACGACGTTCTGAACCCAGCTCGCGTACCGCTTTAATGGGCGAACAGCCCAACCCTTGGGACCTACTTCAGCCCCAGGATGCGATGAGCCGACATCGAGGTGCCAAACCTCCCCGTCGATGTGGACTCTTGGGGGAGATAAGCCTGTTATCCCCAGGGTAGCTTTTATCCGTTGAGCGATGGCCCTTCCATGCGGTACCACCGGATCACTAAGCCCGACTTTCGTCCCTGCTCGACTTGTCAGTCTCGCAGTCAAGCTCCCTTTTGCCTTTGCACTCTTCGAATGATTTCCAACCATTCTGAGGGAACCTTGGGGCGCCTCCGTTACTCTTTAGGAGGCGACCGCCCCAGTCAAACTGCCCACCTGACACTGTCCCCGCACCGGTTCACGGTACCAGGTTAGAACTCCGATACGATCAGGGTGGTATCCCAACGTCGCCTCTACCGAAGCTGGCGCTCCGGCTTCTTAGGCTCCCACCTATCCTGTACAAATCGTATCAAAGTCCAATATCAAGCTGCAGTAAAGCTCCATGGGGTCTTTCCGTCTTGTCGCGGGTAACCTGCATCTTCACAGGTATTAAAATTTCACCGGATCTCTCGTTGAGACAGCGCCCAAGTCGTTACGCCATTCGTGCGGGTCAGAATTTACCTGACAAGGAATTTCGCTACCTTAGGACCGTTATAGTTACGGCCGCCGTTTACTGGGGCTTCGGTTCACAGCTTCGGATTACTCCTAACCGCTCCCCTTAACCTTCCAGCACCGGGCAGGCGTCAGCCCGTATACTTCGCCTTGCGGCTTCGCACAGACCTGTGTTTTTGCTAAACAGTCGCTTGGGCCTTTTCACTGCGGCCCCCTCGGGCTATTCACCCTACCGAGGCACCCCTTCTCCCGAAGTTACGGGGTCATTTTGCCGAGTTCCTTAACGAGAGTTCTTCCGCGCGCCTTAGAATTCTCTTCTCGCCTACCTGTGTCGGTTTACGGTACGGGCACCTTCACCTGGCTAGAGGCTTTTCTTGGCAGTGTGAGATCATGACCTTCGCTACTGTAATTTTCACTCCCCATCACAGCCCAGCCTTAAAGTGTGCGGATTTGCCTACACACCAGCCTCACTGCTTGGACGGACATCCATCAGTCCGCGTCACTACCCTGCTGCGTCACCCCATCGCTCATAGCGGTTTACGGTGGTACAGGAATTTCCACCTGTTGTCCTTCGACTACGCCTTTCGGCCTCGCCTTAGGTCCCGACTTACCCTGAGCGGACGAACCTTCCTCAGGAACCCTTAGGCTTTCGGCGGATCAGATTCTCACTGATCTTTTCGTTACTCATACCGGCATTCTCACTTGTATGCTGTCCAGCGCTCCTTACGGTACACCTTCAACCTACATACAACGCTCCCCTACCCCTGAATCGACTTCACTCCGCCTTCGAAGTGTGTCTATCCCCTGGAGAGCATTTAGCCTCAGACCCTCATAAGGTCTGTCTTCGGCCAAAATGTCACTCTCAGGCTCCACGCCTCAAAGAAGCAGTGAAGTCGATTCAAGCCATAGCTTCGGTGGTGTGTTTAGCCCCGTTACATTTTCGGCGCAGAGTCACTCGACCAGTGAGCTATTACGCACTCTTTAAATGGTGGCTGCTTCTAAGCCAACATCCTGGTTGTCTGTGCAACTCCACATCCTTTCCCACTTAACACACACTTGGGGACCTTAGCTGATGGTCTGGGCTGTTTCCCTTTTGACAATGGATCTTAGCACTCACTGTCTGACTCCCGGATATGAGTCCATGGCATTCGGAGTTTGACTGAGCTTGGTAACCCTTGGCGGGCCCCGCACCCAATCAGTGCTCTACCTCCACGACTCTTTTCTTCCGAGGCTAGCCCTAAAGCTATTTCGGGGAGAACCAGCTATCTCCGAGTTCGATTGGAATTTCTCCGCTACCCCCACCTCATCCCCGAACTTTTCAACGTTCGTGGGTTCGGGCCTCCAGTGCGTGTTACCGCACCTTCACCCTGGACAGGGGTAGATCACACGGTTTCGGGTCTACGCCCACGTACTCAACTCGCCCTATTCAGACTCGCTTTCGCTGCGGCTTCGGCTCTTCACCTTAACCTTGCACGGGAACGTAACTCGCCGGTTCATTCTACAAAAGGCACGCCATCATCCATATAGAGGACTCTGACTTCTTGTAAGCACACGGTTTCAGGTTCTGTTTCACTCCCCTTCCGGGGTGCTTTTCACCTTTCCCTCACGGTACTGCTTCGCTATCGGTCGCTAGGGAGTATTTAGCCTTACCAGATGGTCCTGGCAGATTCATACGGGGTTTCACGTGCCCCGCACTACTCGGGATCCGTCTCGGAGGGAACACATTTTCACCTACAGGGCTTTTACCTTCTCTGGCGGGCCTTTCCAGACCTCTTCAACTAACCTGTTCCTTTGTAACTCCATGTGAGACGTCCCACAACCCCAGAGAGCAAGCTCTCTGGTTTAGGCTGTTCCGCGTTCGCTCGCCGCTACTGACGGAATCACTCTTGTTTTCTCTTCCTCAGGGTACTTAGATGTTTCAGTTCCCCTGGTCTGCCTCTTCACACCCTATGTATTCAGGTATGAGTGACTGGCTATTACACCAGCCGGGTTTCCCCATTCGGACATCCCCGGATCAAAGCTTGCTTACAGCTCCCCGAGGCCGTATCGTTGTTCGCCACGTCCTTCTTCGGCTCCTAGCGCCTAGGCATCCTCCGTGTGCTCTTAATAGCTTAACCTAATCGCTCGGATTTTGGGCCGATACGCTCTGTTGTTCCTTGGTTTCTCGATTGAAATGAATCAAGGTTGAAACCCACTCACAAAGGATCGATCGTCTCCAAAATACCTCGCTCTGTAGCTATCACTTCACTTGTTCTCTTCGATCACAAGTTTCAGCTAAAGAGATGTTTCTAAAACGCAATTTCGTTTCGTTATCCAGTTTTCAAGGATCAAGGACGAAATTTTGGGACAATCACCTTGAGGTGCTGTTCAAAATTTCTGTCAACCTGCCAGCTTAATCAGCCGGAAGATCATCTTATCACATCCATACTCACTTAACTACAAGCAAGTTCTGGAAGCGACAGTCCTGAGAGTTTGAGCTCTCAAAACTGACCAACGAGTGAGATGGTTTGGTTAACTCCAGGTTAACCGATATTTGAATGTCTTCACCACCGAAGACGATTCTCCATAGAAAGGAGGTGATCCAGCCGCACCTTCCGATACGGCTACCTTGTTACGACTTCACCCCAATCGTCTACCCCACCTTCGGCGGCTGGCCCCCTTGCGGGTTACCTCACCGACTTCGGGTGTTGTAAACTCTCGTGGTGTGACGGGCGGTGTGTACAAGACCCGGGAACGTATTCACCGCGGCATGCTGATCCGCGATTACTAGCAATTCCGACTTCATGCAGGCGAGTTGCAGCCTGCAATCCGAACTGAGACCGGCTTTTCTAGGATTCGCTCCAGATCGCTCCTTCGCTTCCCGTTGTACCGGCCATTGTAGTACGTGTGTAGCCCAGGTCATAAGGGGCATGATGATTTGACGTCATCCCCACCTTCCTCCGGTTTGTCACCGGCAGTCACTCTAGAGTGCCCAGCTTGACCTGCTGGCAACTAAAGTTAAGGGTTGCGCTCGTTGCGGGACTTAACCCAACATCTCACGACACGAGCTGACGACAACCATGCACCACCTGTCTCCTCTGTCCGTAAAGGAAAGGTACATCTCTGTACCGGTCAGAGGGATGTCAAGACCTGGTAAGGTTCTTCGCGTTGCTTCGAATTAAACCACATACTCCACTGCTTGTGCGGGTCCCCGTCAATTCCTTTGAGTTTCAGTCTTGCGACCGTACTCCCCAGGCGGAATGCTTAATGTGTTAACTTCGGCACCAAGGGTATCGAAACCCCTAACACCTAGCATTCATCGTTTACGGCGTGGACTACCAGGGTATCTAATCCTGTTTGCTCCCCACGCTTTCGCGCCTCAGCGTCAGTTACAGCCCAGAGAGTCGCCTTCGCCACTGGTGTTCCTCCACATCTCTACGCATTTCACCGCTACACGTGGAATTCCACTCTCCTCTTCTGCACTCAAGCCACCCAGTTTCCAGTGCGACCCGGAGTTGAGCTCCAGGATTAAACACCAGACTTAAATGGCCGCCTGCGCGCGCTTTACGCCCAATAATTCCGGACAACGCTTGCCCCCTACGTATTACCGCGGCTGCTGGCACGTAGTTAGCCGGGGCTTTCTTCTCAGGTACCGTCACCTCAAGAGCAGTTACTCTCTCAAGCGTTCTTCCCTGGCAACAGAGCTTTACGATCCGAAAACCTTCATCACTCACGCGGCGTTGCTCCGTCAGACTTTCGTCCATTGCGGAAGATTCCCTACTGCTGCCTCCCGTAGGAGTCTGGGCCGTGTCTCAGTCCCAGTGTGGCCGTTCACCCTCTCAGGTCGGCTACGCATCGTCGCCTTGGTGAGCCGTTACCCCACCAACTAGCTAATGCGCCGCAGGCCCATCCGTAAGTGACAGATTGCTCCGTCTTTCCCAAACCCCTCATGCGAGGAACTTGTGTATCCGGTATTAGCTACCGTTTCCGGTAGTTATCCCAGTCTTACAGGCAGGTTGCCTACGTGTTACTCACCCGTCCGCCGCTAAGTTATTTAGAAGCAAGCTTCTAAATAACTCCGCTCGACTTGCATGTATTAGGCACGCCGCCAGCGTTCGTCCTGAGCCAGGATCAAACTCTCCAATAAGGTTTTTCCGAGGTGACATCTTTACCCGAATTGCTTCGAGAAAATAACCATCCGAAAATGTATTGAATAAGCTGATGACTCATTTTGAAACTGACGAGAAAGGATCGAATTTCAAATCGAGATGGACTTGAAATTCATCCGTTAATTCTCATTTATATCTCACTCGTTGTTCAGTTTTCAAAGATCAAACTGTTCTTTCGTCTCAACCGAACTCGTCGGCGTCAACTTTTATATCATATCACATTACCTAACTTGTTAGCAAGTGTTATCTTTTTCCAAGCCGACTGTTTTACCGAATCACTGAGTCTTATCAAGCGACCGAATTTATAATATATCACGCCACTGATACACTTACAACCGGTAAATGCACCCAATAAAAAATAAGAGCCACCCTATTCTCACAAATAGGTGACTCTCTATAAGTTTACGGCCCCCGCTTAGGGAGCTGCTTGACATACGCATCAGAAAGCTTCATCAGCTTCAGAATATAGTCATAGTCCGCCCGATATTTTGTGATATCAGTAACTGGCTCATATGTTTTCAGTGAAATCGCAGTTCCGTCATCAAATCCCTTGCCTGGAACAAATAATACATCATCGTTAAAGAAAGAACCTGTCGGCAAGTAATAGCGCATGCCAAAAATGTTATGATCGACATTTAATAAATCATGACCGAAGGCTGTGAAACCCTCTTTAGCCAGGGATACCCCCATAATATTAGCGACGGTAGGCAAAATATCAAGCTGCCCCCCTACTCGCTCCACCACTTTACCCGAAGATTGTCCTGGAATGTGAATAAGTAAAGGAATGTTATACCTGCTAACCTGGTCATTATACTTAATGCCGAGCTCGGAGCTGATAAACTCTTCAGATGCAAGCTTAGGCAATATGCCAAAATGATCTCCATAAGCCACAAGTGCAGTGTCATCCCACATTCCATTTTGCTTGAGTCGTTCAACCAAAGTACCTATTGCATAATCCGTATAGTTAATAGCTGTCAGATAGTCCCCTAACTCTGTTCCTTGTAGACTGTCCGGCAAAGTGATCCGCTGTCTGTCCTTTGGAACATTAAAGGGAGCATGGCTTGATGCCGTTACGAACTGGGCATAAAAAGGCTTATTTTGCTTATGAAGCTCGGATAGCTTCTCAACACCCACACGGTATAGCTCTTCATCCGAAGCTCCGAAAGCATTGAAATGGTCGTTCGTGTAACTCGGCTTATCATAATAATGAGTAAAGTTCAAAGCGGGATACATTTTGCTTCGATCCCAGAAACTCACATCATTCACATGAAATGTAGATGATTCGTAATTATACTTCTCCAGCAGTCTCGGCAGACTGGGAAGTTCCCTATCTCCATACCCTGTTGACATGGCAATAGTGCCTGTAGGATAAATGGAGGTATTAGACATAAATTCAGCATCCGAAGTATTTCCTTGCCCGATCTGTTGATAGAAATTAGGGAAATACAAACCCTCCGCCGCAAGCTTGTTCAGCACAGGGGTCAACTCTTGGCCGTTAAGTGATAGATGCAGCGGAAAATTCTGAAAAGCTTCCATCTGAATAATGATCAGATTCTTGCCCTTCGCTGCTCCAAAATACTGAAGGTTACCCTTACCAGAAGAAGCATCTTTATATGCAAATGTAGCTTGCAGCTTCTTTACCTCTGATTTCGTCTTTCCCAAGTTTCCATCGGTAATTTCATCATTCTGCCGGTTCTCCTTCAGAACCGCAGCTACCTGATAATCAAGAAATCCCAAATTCTCTGCTTGGACGATTTCGTTCTCAATTTTCCCGCCATTATGAATATACCACCCAGACAAAATAAGGGAGACTACCCCCGCAGCCGCAACACCTATTTTCCATACAGGTCTGCGGCCAAGACGCATCGATTTAGGCTTAGAAAGAGTCACGCCCCATAGAATCGCCAGCACAAGAAGATCAATAAAGAATAAAAAGTACTCAGGTTCAATCAAGGACTCTACACTTCCCTTAATCTGAGGTACCTGATGCAACTCTCGAAGAGCCGTGTAGGTAGGGACAGAGCCAAAATGGGCATAGTACAGTGTCGAGGCAAACAGCATAAGTGAAAATACAAGATTAAAGCCCCACATCACGGGTCCCTTAGCTCTTGAAGGAACAATAAGCTCGATCAAACACATAATTACGAGGATGGCTAGACCATCCGTAGCTAACCTGTCCCACATAATATCATTAAATAAGAAATGCCGAAGTAAAACGAGCTTTATAAAAAGCAGACCAAAAACAATATAAAAAAGTGTACCTCGATATTTCCCATTTGATTTTAACAACCAGTTTACAAATCTATTCATTTGCGTTCACTTCCAAATCTATAATGAGATCACAATGTCTAATTATAGCACGTTCAGGGAAACCGCACGAGTTTGTAAAAGTGTAAATCCGGAGTAAAATGGTTTAGCTGTCACTACTTTAGGCCCAATCCTGCAACTTAAATAGCCCTCCCGGAAAGACTCATATGTAAACGAACTTGCAAGGGCCGCTAAAGCTCAGAGAAGCTTTAAGCGGCCCCTACTTTCTTTCCGCCTTTTGGAAAGGCTCACTAACCAGACAGCCTATGAAACAATTCATCCGCCTTCAGGCTGAACTGATAAATTACCTGTTGGCCCATATAATAGAAGCAAAGCCACTCTATCATCTAATCCATCAAAACGCCCCTATTCGAAGGCACTTAAGTTTTCTTCCAGCTGATCCAAAGAGACTTCACGCTCGTTCTCTGTCTCGCCTAATGGGAATACCCGTGCGGTTAATTTTTGCTCATCCACATGCTGAATGTACACTTCGATCCCATCGCAAAATACAGCTGCCATAACTGGCGAGGCAGCAATTTCTCGTGCTCGTTGAATATTCAAACCCTTCTCCCCTTTCACACTATGATGTACAAGCGGAAGTAACGGGTATATTTTGGTTAGATGAATGAACTTTTATACGAGCGTGCAGAATAAGACAGCGAAGCCATGTAACGGGAGGCGTACTTATGAAACTATCCGGCAATACCATCCTTATAACAGGCGGAGGTTCAGGAATCGGCCTTGCCTTAGCTAAGCGGTTTGTTGCGGCAGGTAATGAAGTTATTATCTGCGGGAGACGGGAAACGAAGCTGAATGAAGCCAAGTCTGAAATCCCATCCCTTCACACCAAGGTCTGTGACCTGTCCTCAGAATCCGATCGGGAAGCTCTTATAGAATGGGCTACGGCTGAATTTCCCAACCTTAATGTTCTCGTTAATAACGCAGGAATCCAGCAGCGAGTCAATGTTAAGAATGCCAAGGAGCCTTGGAGCTATTATCAGCAAGAGATCACCAGCAACCTGGAGGCACCCGTTCATTTGACACTCCGCCTGCTCCCAAGTCTGATGGCGAAGCCGTCAGCGGCGATTATCAACGTATCCTCAGGACTCGCCTTTACTCCGGGCGTCTGGGTACCGATCTACAGTGCCACCAAAGCGGCACTTCATTCTTTTACAATCAGCTTAAGACACCAGCTGGAAGACACCTCTATCGAATTAATCGAAGTCCTTCCTCCAGCTGTCAATACTGACTTAGGCGGTCCTGGACTTCATACTTTTGGCGCTCCGCTGGATGATTTCGCAGACGCTGTAATTCAAGGAATTGAGCAGGAACAAACCGAAATTGGCTATGGCGGAACCGAGCAGAGGTTAAAGGCTTCAAGAGAAGAACTGGACGAACATACGCGGCAAGCATGGGACCATTTCTTAATTCGGACACCAGGATTTTGACTCCTGATCTGCAAAAGAACACAGCCCTCAGAATCGGCAAGAAGATTATGAGGGCTGTACTTTTTTTCTTCTATTTATAGTGCCGCCTTCTCACGGCCAACGAGTTCGTGCAAATAAGGAACCAGCAGGGGCTTAAGCTCCTCCCGCCGCAGTCCAATTTCAAGAACGGCCTTTAAATAACCGAGCTTATCACCTATGTCATACCGTTCGCCGTCAAGCTCTAACGCCAGCATACTTTCTATTTCGTTCATCAGCTGAAGAGCATCCGTTAGCTGGTATTCTCCGCCAGCTCCTCGGTCAATCTGCTCAAGCATGGAGAAAATTGAGGGACTTAATATATATCTTCCGACAATGGCCAGATTGGACGGGGCCGATCCGACAGGAGGCTTCTCAACCAACCCCCTCACCTGATAGATTTCCTCATCATTTTCCGCAGGATTCACAATCCCGTACTTATCCACTTCTGAAGCTGCAACAGGCTTAACACCGAGCACCTGCTTGCCGGTCTGTTCGTGGAGCTCGATCATTTGACGCAGGGCCGGAACCTTCGATTCGATAATATCGTCTCCAAGCAATACCGCAAATGGCTCATTCCCGATAAATTGCTGAGCACACAAGATCGCATGTCCCAAGCCAAGCGGTTCCTTCTGACGGATAAAATGGATTCCCGGCACCCCACTAATCTCCTGGATTTGCTTCAGCATGCTCACTTTACCTTTCTCAAGCAGCAGCTGTTCAAGCTCCATGTTCTTGTCAAAGTGATCCTCAATCGACTTTTTGTTGCGTCCCGTAACAATAATAATACTCTCGATTCCTGAGTGAATCGCCTCTTCGACAATATACTGAATCGCCGGCTTGTCGACAATCGGAAGCATCTCTTTGGGCTGAGCTTTGGTGGCTGGTAGGAATCTCGTTCCAAGTCCCGCAGCCGGAATCACAGCTTTTCTGATTTTCATGGCGAATCACTCCTATTTATTGATGTATATTTAAAAACCCAGTATCTGCTGCCTGCATAATTTAACAGAACTCCTGCTAGAGTAGCTATCAGCTTACAGACCAACATAGCCAGTCTGTATAAGTATGAAGTGCCGCAAGCAAAGCCGAAACGAGGGCCAGCGTCCCTAAGTTAACAAGCACAAAGCTCGCTAATTCCCGTCCCGTTCTCTGGGACTTCGCCTTAAACGTCCAGCTCCGATTGACAATATAGCTATTGGCGATACCGCAGCTGTAAGCAACACACTGAGCAGCCAAGTAAGGCAGCCCAGCATATGTGAGCAGTGCGAACACAATAAAATCTACAGCGGTATTCAGCACGCCCACCAAGCCAAACCGGATCAGAGGAAGCCAGCGCTTAATCATGGTTGATCAGCTGCTTGCCTGTGCCCGAGGCTTTCTCCCTTGCCTGAAGGCCTCCATAAGTATTTCTTACAATATAGAGAGGTCTGCCTTTGGTCTCGTCATAGATTCTACCTACATATTCACCTAGAACACCAAGCATCAATAGTACAAATCCGTTAAAGATCAGCATCAAACTAATCATGGAAGGCCAGCCTTTGGTGACGGAATCTGTGAACAGCGCCAAGTAGATCACATACAGCAGGTAAAGAAATCCCGCCCCAGACAATAGAGCCCCTACATAGCCTGCCAGCTTGAGCGGCTTATAGGAGAAGGAAGTAATCCCATCCAGGCACAGCTTGATCATTCTTTTCAGTGGATATTTGGTCTCGCCCGCAAGCCGCTCATCCCGTTCATATTCAATCGCTGTCTGACGGAAGCCAACCCAGCTGACCAGCCCACGGACAAATCGGTTATTCTCCGGAAGACGCTTCATCTCATCACAGACCTTCCGGTCCATCAGCCGGAAATCACCGGTATCCACCGGAATCGGAATTTCTGTGGATGCTCGGAGAATCCGGTAAAATACGCCTGCAGACCATTTCTTGAACCAGGTCTCCCCATTGCGCTTAATCCGTTTGGCGTAAACCACCTCATATCCTTCACGCCATTTATCAATCATAGACAGAATCAGTTCTGGAGGATCCTGCAAATCGGCATCAATAATGATGACTGCCTCTCCGGAGGAATAGTCCATCCCAGCCGTTATTGCAATCTGATGGCCAAAGTTGCGAGAGAAATCGATCAATTTGACCGATTCATCCCACTCTGCATAGTCTTGAATAATCTCAGCACTGCGGTCTGAGCTTCCATCATTAATAAAGATCAGCTCATAATTCTCATCTGTACTGTTCATTACTTTCTTCAACCGGCGGTAGGTTTCTTGGATGACCGCTTCCTCGTTATACATTGGAATGATAATTGAGTAGCGGGTTTGCTCTGATCTACTCATTCTGTATCTCCTCCTTCACCCGGCGTAAGTTCGTAGAGTGTCGCACTGCCGCCAAATCTGTCCATCATACCTCGGCTATCCTTATTGTCGTTGTCGCTACTGTTTTCAGCGGCTGTGCTGGTACCCTTCCACTGATCGCTCGATATTTCTGTGCCATGCTGCTGAATCCAGGTTGTAACTTCGCTGTTGCCGCCCCGTCCGCCGGAAATGAGGAAATATTTCAGCTCCCCGCTGTTCACCATTTGTTCCAGACGTTCCACGCTCAGCACAGGATCGTTACCGCTAAACCCGCCAAGGCTGATGACCTTCTCGCCTTTTTCAATAATATAAGGAGCTGCCGTAGTATAATCTGTTGCCGCAAACAGATATTTCTCACCTGTATTGTGTTCTTTCAAATAGCTATAAAGCTCCTCATCCACACTGCTGTTCTCTCCGCCAGGCCCCCTCATAGACCCATTGCCTTCTGTAGGACCTGCCGCCGGAATCATGCTGTTCTGACCGTAGGTAATTGGGGTGGCCGCCCAGTAGAGCGGCCCGATCAGAAGAATAAATAATGCTGCTAAAGCTGTCATTCGAGCCAGATTTATTCTGAATTGCCTTACCACCACCAGCGCCAAGGCTGCAGCAATTCCAAGCACTAGAATCGCTATAGACCACCCCGCTCCGATCACTTGGTCATACGGATGTACGATATACCATTGAAATACCGCTGTAATAAGCACTGCTGCCGGAAGCAGCCATGCAGTCCACCCCTTACAGTTCTTGAACCTGTCTAACATCTCTGACCAGCCCGTTCCTACCAGCGCCGCAATCGGAGGGGCTAACATAATCAAGTAATATTGATGGAAAAAGCCTGCTACGCTGAAGAATCCCGCGACAGGAAGCAGCCACAACACCCAGAAGAGAGCTTCCTTGTGCTTCTGTGTTACATTTCTTCTCCTAACACTTGCGTATAACCCTACACAACCGATCAGCGCGAAAGGCAGCAGCCAGCTCGCCTGTCCAGAGAGAGAGGATTGGAAGAGTCGAAGCGGCCCTTTGGTGCCTGTATTAAACGCACCTCCGCCTCCCCCGCCATTTCCACCGGGTCCGCCTGCAAAACCGCCGCGGTCTCTGTCCATGCCCGTAAATCCGTTACCACTGGATGTATCTGAGTTCATATCTATTTGTCTATTGGGTCCGCCAACCGGCGTATTTGCATCGTTATTGTCGCCGTTCATCATAGATGGTTGTCCGTTTGGAACCGAAGCTGGAGCTTGCCCAGAAGTACTGCCGGATGTGGAATTGTCCCCAGGTGCGTCTGGTGGCATCTGGCCATTCATGCCTCCTTCGGGTCTTTCAAAAGAGCCGCCAGGAGCTCCTCCCCCGCCCCCTTGATTACCAGTCAAACGTGAGACGCCATTATATCCAAAAGCCAGTTCCAGCACGGAGTTGTTCTCGCTGCTGCCGATATAAGGTCGCTGATCCTTTGGAATAGAATCAACAATCACAGCCCAAGATACGGAGATCAAGGCACATACCACTGTTGAAGCAACCAGATTGGCAGCCTTTCTCTTCCAATTCAGCTTGGATGCCAGCCAGTAGAACACGAAGAAAGCCGGAAGGATCATATAGGCTTGAAGCATTTTCATATTAAAAGCAATCCCGATCATGGCAAAAGCGCCAATCGTGCTCCAAATCTTCTGCTGTCTAACACCTCGGAAGAGAAGCCATGTTGCGAGCAGCAGGGTAAACACCAACATACTATCAATGTTGTTCGTGCGGGCTATAGCTACAGCTACCGGCGTTAAAGCCATAGCCAGTGCAGCAAGCCGGGCCGCTGTCTTGCCGAAGCTCGGCCTAATCAGTAAATAAATCAGCAGTACGGACCCCACTCCGGCCAGCGACTGTGGCAGAATCACACTCCAGCCATGCAGTCCGAAGATCCAGGCAAATAGCGTCTGAATCCAGAAGGTGACTGGCGGCTTATCTACTGTAACGAACCCTCCTGAATCCAGGGTACCGAAGAAGAAATTGTGAAAGCTCTGCAGCATGCTCGCTACCGCTGATGTGTAATAGGTATTTACGTATTTTTCCGTCCAAATGTTGTACCCGTTCAAAAAGGCCGTCAGCAGCATAACTGCGACGAGAGGGACGTCAATACGCTTGATCCACTTTGTTTTCATAGGCTCTTTCCACTCCCATATACTTTATAATTTACTTCATAACGTCCTTGCGTTACGATTACCTTTGGCTTGTTTACATTGTGAAGTTGCTGCCTGAAGACACCATGAGCGTAAGCTGAATGTTTGCTGAAAGGCCCTATCCCTTCTTATAAATTCAGCATGGTCTCAGCCGCCGTTCAGCTAACGTTCAGCTAGGCGGCAGATAATCTATTTCATAAGGAATAATCGCAAATCACATTTGAACATACTGGAGTGGGTGGTACTAACATGAAAATCGTAAATGGGATTAAACTTCTTCTGGTGGATGATGAGCCGCATATTCTTCAATTTCTTGAACTAGGTCTGGTCAATGAAGGTTTTGAAGTGCGTACAGCTCCTGACGGGATGAACGCCGTAAATATAGCGAACGAATTCCAGCCCCATGTCGTCATATTGGATGTAATGATGCCGGGAATCGACGGGTTTGAAGTATGCCGAATGCTGAAGAAAAGCGGCAACAACGTTGCAGTAATTATGCTGACGGCTAAAGATGAAGTTGAAGATCGGGTGAAAGGTCTTACTTTGGGGGCTGATGACTATGTTGTTAAGCCATTCAGCTTTGAAGAGCTGCTGGCAAGAATTCAAGCAAGGCTCCGCAATCAGTTCCCAAGCCTGTTCGGGGAGGTTGTGCTTGGGCCATTCCGGATCGACGACCGGCGCAAAGAAATCCAGTACCAGGATACTGTAATGGAGCTATCTCCTACTGAATATGAGCTGCTCAGGTTTCTCGTTCTTAATCATGGCCTTGTGCTCAGCAAGACTATGATTTTGGACAAGGTGTGGGGATATGATTTTGGCGGGGAAGAAAATATCGTTGAGGTGTATATCCGTTCGCTTCGAGATAAGCTGAAAGATAAGGATCATCGCTTAATCCGAACGCTTCGAGGAGCGGGCTACCGGGTAGACCTACCATGAAACGCAAGTCATTGCTGAGCAGACTTAAGACGTTGTTACCACACTCCTTGAAGTCCAAGCTGCTTGCCCGCTCTCTCTTCATACTTGCAGCGCTGCTGCTGCTGATTGGCGCACTGCAGTATGTGCTAATGAAAAATTTTCTCTATCAGAATAAAGCTGAAAGTATGGAAGCACAGCTTAGATCTCTCCCGCGTGATCTTCTGCCATGGCATAGCTGGAGAAACAACATGAGTAGTGATAGCGGAACGGACAGCACCGGTCAGTCCGCTCCTAAAGCTCCTTTTCTGCTGTTCCCTGACACTTCCTTAGGCACAGTGAGTGCGGAGAATAAGTACACTGAGCTTAATGAGGAGAACAGCATCGGTTCCCCTGTCTTATCTTCGGCGGAGTATAACAAGATTAAGGGAGAACTTCCACAACGCGATAAGGTAAAATACAGACTTGTCATCGACGATCAAGGTGACGAACAGCTTGTCATCTTCAAACCAGCAGGAGGACCGGACAGTATAAATGGGACTCTGCTGCAAATGGGATATAAGACCGCGCCTCTTCGTGACATTGCCATGCAGCAGCTGCTGATTTTCCTCGTCCTCTCCCTGCTGGCTATGGCTGGCGGTCTTGCGCTCTATCTGCCCGTACTTCGCAGAACATTGGTTCCTCTGAACAGGATGATCCAAGCCGTTGAACAAACAGATGCGGGCAGCCTGGCCGAGCGAGTTCCAGATAAGCTTGGTCAGGAGGAAATAGAGCGTCTGGCCGTTTCATTCAACGGGATGCTTGAGAGACTGGAGCATTCTTTTGAGGCCGAGAGAGAGGCCAAGGAGCAAATGCGGCGTTTCATTGCTGATGCTTCCCATGAGCTTCGCACACCCTTGACCTCAATACACGGGTTTCTTGAAGTACTGCTTCGAGGAGCTGCCGATAATCGTGATCAGCTGTACACTGCGCTGAACAGCATGCATGGGGAATCCACCCGAATCAAGAAGCTCGTTGAAGACCTGCTGCTTCTGGCCAAGTTAGACCGGGCTCCCCAGCTGCAATTGTCCCGAGGCCGGCTTGACGCGCTTATTCTGGAAATGGAGCCTCATTTAAGAATGCTTGCAGGAGAACGCACCGTGCGTTTTGACTTAACGGCAGGGCTGATGGGGAACTATGACCCGGACCAGATCAAACAGGTAATTCTGAATTTATTCAGCAATGCGATCCAGCATACGGATCCGAAAGAGGGCTTGATCCAACTGTCTCTCGTCACAGTGGACCATGAAGCCTTCCTCACAGTGCGTGACAATGGTCCTGGAATTTCAGAAGACCATGCTCAGCATATCTTCGAGCGCTTCTACCGAAGCGATAGCTCTCGAACACGCAGACAGGGCGGAGCGGGTCTTGGACTCTCCATAAGCCAGTCTATTGTTCAAGCCCACAAAGGACGGATCGGCGTTGACAGTAAACCCGGCTCCGGCAGCACCTTCTGGGTAAGGCTTCCCTTACAGCAGGAAGGCAGCTGACCAAGTTGTAGAATCATCATCATATCATATCAAAGAGGACAGCCAGCAGCTGTCCTCTTTTTTTTTTGCTAGAGCTATGCTATTTTACCCTGATACCGATTCCTGCCCCAGGGCTGCCGGGGAAAGCAGCGATTTGTTCTGCCAGCGTCTTCCCTTCCAGCGGAAATAGTGGAAAACCCCTCTCACCCATTCGTCACAGGCATGCGCGATCCATACCCCAATAAGGCCATATCCAAAATGAATGCCGAGCAAGTAAGCTAGAGGGAACTTGATGCCCCACATAGAGATTATTGCCATCATTAAAGGAAACTTCACATCACCGGCTGCACGCAGCGAGTTTATAACTACATGATTGAAGACCCGGCCCGGTTCCAGCACGATACAGAACATAAGAATGGTAGCACCCATGCTTATGATACTGGCATCCTCAGTGAAGATCGACATGATCTCTTGCCGGAAGAAGGATACCGAGAGAATGGCAACAATTGTAATCCCCAATGCCCAGCGCAAGCTTCTTAAGAGCTGGTGATAAGCCTTCTCCTTCTGTCCTGACCCAACGAGCCTGGCCACCACGATCTCGGTGCCGTCTCCTATCGCCATACCAAACATCATGAAGAAATATACAATGCTGTTGGCGTAGACATGAGTTGCAATAGCTGTTGCCCCCATGAAGCTTACAATCCGTGTAACTACCATCTGACTCATCTGATAGGAGAGCCATTCCAGGCCGGAAGGGATCCCGATCTTCAAAATCGCAGTAAGTTCACGCCATTTCATTTGGAAATAATACTTAAGCTTAATCGGTGCTTCTGTACGTTTGTACAGCAAAATAAATATCCAAACACAAGCAATGATTCTGCTGATAATCGTGGAAATCGCAGCACCCATCACTCCTAGTTGAGGCAGTCCCATCCAGCCATAAATCAGCAGCGCATTTCCGCCAACATGAATGATGTTCATGCCAATTCCCACCATCATCGTATCCCGGGTAAATCCATGGGAGCGGATCACCGGTCCTGCTGTCAGCATCAAGGCTTCCAGAAATAATGAGCCTCCTACAAGCATCATATAGATTTCCGCATGCTCCTTAATGGATGACGGAATATGGTAGAACGATAGCAGCAGATCTCTGCTTACGATGAACAAAATGCTGATAGCCAAGCTGAACACCAAATTAAAAGTTAAGGCAGAGGCTGTAACTTGACTAGCTTCCTTATGCTTACCGGCTCCAAGCAGCTGTGCAATGATAACGCCGACACCTAGGCCTAAAAGGTTAAACAGAATAATTGTAAACTCGATAAGCTGCCTGGAAATCCCCACTGCTGAGACAACATCATCCGATACATGGCTCAGCATAAATGTGTCTACATTCCCCATCAGAATATGAAACAGCATTTCCACAAAAATCGGCCAGGTAATGGCAAACACCGTCATTGTCTTGGCCTTCTTACTCCCCTGAAGCATAAAATTATGTATCCTCCCTTTGGTGAAGCAAAAGATTGAAGCTAATAACTACCCAAAGTAACATTATACGTTATAGACGGCTTATTATGGAACCTTTATAACAAAACAAGCCCGGGCATCTGCTGCCCGGGCTTGTTGCTATAATCAACAAATCAATTATTTCTTCTCAACGGCATGTCCGCCAAATTCATTGCGGAGTGCTGCTACCACTTTACCTGTAAACGTATCGTTATCCAGAGAACGATAACGCATCAACAGGGACATTGCGATTACAGGAGTTGCTGCTTGCAGGTCAAGCGCTTCTTCCACCGTCCATTTGCCTTCGCCGGAGGAATGCATAACGCCCTTGATGCCTTCCAGCTTGCTGTCTTTGGAGAATGCATTCTCAGTGAGTTCCATCAGCCAGGAGCGAATAACTGAACCATTGTTCCAAACGCGTGCAACCTTCTCATAGTCAAAATCGAATGGGCTCTTCTCAAGCACTTCAAAGCCCTCACCGATCGCCGCCATCATGCCGTACTCAACGCCGTTGTGTACCATTTTCAGGTAATGGCCGCTGCCGGATTCCCCTGCATACAGATAGCCGTTCTCTACAGCTGTGTCACGGAAAATCGGCTCAACGATTGCCCAAGCCTCAGCATTTCCGCCAATCATATAGCAAGCGCCGTTACGTGCGCCTTCCATACCGCCGGATGTACCTACGTCCATGTAATGAACGCCTTGTTCTTTCAGTTCGTTCGCACGGCGGATGGATTCTTTATAGTGAGAATTCCCCGCTTCGATGACGATATCACCCTTGTCCAACAGCGGAGTAATGTCGCTCAGCACCGAGTCAACCACATTGTGCGGAACCATAATCCACAGAATGCGCGGAGTGCTCAGGGAGCTTACCAAGTTCTTCAGATCGGAAGTTCCTTGGGCTCCGTACTCCTTCATTTCTGCCACAGCATTTGCATTCAAATCGAAAGCAACTACCTCGTGCTTATGATCAATCAGATTCTTCCCTAAATTTAGACCCATTTTTCCCAAACCAACTAATCCTACTTGCATGTGTCAGCCTCCTATAATGTAATAAATGTTACTGCTTACCACCATTTGTGCCCGTCTTGAGCCAGCAGCTCATGAGCTGCTTCTGGTCCATCGCTGCCAGCAGCATAAGTATGCAGCGGCGCGAGATTCTCTTCGAATGCTTCGAGAATAGGCTGTACCCATGCCCAAGACAATTCAACTTCATCCCAGTGAGCGAAGAACGTGGAATCCCCGCGGAGGGCATCATGAATGAGATTTTCATATGCCTCAGGTGTTTCCTTGGAGCTTGAAGCAAACTCCAGACGGATTGGCTCCAGTTCACCAACGTTCTCACTATTTTTTCTATTTAGCTGGAGAGAAATTCTCTCCTCGGGATTAATTTCAATGGTAAGAAGATTCGGAACAGCTGTAGCATCCGATTTGGAAGACATTTTGAGCGGTTCCTTAAATTCCACCACAATACGTGTGGACTTCTCACCGGTTCTCTTACCTGTGCGAATATAGAAGGGAACATCATTCCAGAACGGCGTATCAATCCACAGACGGGCTGCAATATAAGTATCGTTCTGAGAGTCAGTTTCAATATCCTTCTCTTCTTTATACCCATTTACAGGTTTACCTTGCACCGTACCCGGTCCATATTGTCCCCGAATAACCTCAGTATGCACCTGTTCTTTGGCAATAGGGCGCAACGACTGCGCAATGTTCTTCTTCTTCGCCCGAACTTCATCCGGCGTACTGCGGTGAGGCAGATGCATCGTGGTCATCATCAGCAGCTGCATCATATGATTCTGGAACATGTCGCGTATAGCACCAGAATGATCATAATATGCCGCTCTCTCTTCTACACCCACCAGCTCATTAGCAGTGATTTGAACATTAGCTATGTAGCGGTTGCTCCACAGCGCTTGCAGCATGGGATTAGCAAATCCGAACACTTCCAGGTTCTGTACCATCGGTTTGCCAAGATAGTGGTCGATCCGGTAAATTTCCTCTTCTGAAAAAGAAGCGCTCAAGCTGGCATGAAGCGCGCGTGCAGATGCAAGATCGTGGCCGAACGGCTTCTCGATAATCAGACGTTTCCAGCCTTTAGTATCGCCCAAACCGCTCTCCGTAATATTATGGGCAATCGTCTCAAAAAACTCAGGAGACACGGAAAGATAGAACAAGCGATTTTCAGGAATTTCCAATTCGCTTTCACGTTTCTTCACAACTTCAAGCAAATGACGGAAATCATCCACCTGATTTACATTCAATGCTGTATAATTAAATGCGCTCAAGAATGAATCAATGTTAGATTCATCAATGGAGCGTCTGGAAAATTGCTTCAGAGATTCCTTCACACTTGCCTGGAAATCCGCATTTGGAATTTCTCTGCGGCCAAGCCCAATTACGGAAAATGCCTCCGGCATTTTATGATTCAAGTATAGATTATAAAGGGCGGGATAGATTTTTCGTTTTGCCAAATCCCCCGTCGCACCAAATAAGACAAATGTCATAGCCTCCATCGTAAAACCCCTCCACAGTTGACTTCCTTAAATACATATGGTTACCTATTGTTACCGAAAGCGACTTACCTATCGTACACCTTTCGTCAAAATTCGTCAACAAAAATGTCTAAATATTGACATACTTTTTTCATTCCCTTTCTTTATTAAAGTGATTTTGTTAATATATTAGAGCTATAGTTAACGTTTTCTTTAGTTAATGTGCGTATCCTTTGCCCTTTTCAAGTGCTTCGCCTTCGCAGCAAAGTTACTTTTAATAACCAAATTTGATTTTCTGTAGAGGAGAGTTCCATATATGTCTGAAGACCCAAAGCCCAAACAAATGTGTGTAAAGGTAGACCGGTTTTATCAGATCATAGGCAAGAAATGGAGCGGCCCGATCATACACACTTTGCTTGACAAGCCTAAGCGATTTAGTGAAATTCATAACTATATCCCCGATCTTAGCAAGCGCATGCTGAACGAGCGCATGAAAGAGCTTGAACAAAGCGGAATTATTGTCAGGAATGTGATTTCCGAACGACCTGTAAGGATTGAATATTCGCTGACTCGGAAAGGCCACGAGCTGGCTGAAGCTCTGAATCAGATGGAATCCTGGGCTAATAAATGGCTGTAGTCTCCTCCCGCTCTCGTCATATCCTTCCCTAGGACAGACATATATATAGAGGAAACAACCTTTATGGTTAGGGGGATTCCCGTAATGTACCGTATACCCGTGGTGATCATCAGCGGATTTTTAGGGAGTGGAAAAACAACACTGCTTCTCCGCATGCTGCAAGAAGCCTCCAGTCTGGGGCTGCGCCCCGGCATCCTTATGAATGAGCTAGGCAAGCAGGATGTGGACGGTGTCTTGCTTGAGGAACAGACCGGCCTTCCCGTTCAGAAACTTCTAGATGGATGCGTATGCTGCGGCAAAATTGAAGAGCTTTCCGGTTCTCTTTCAGAGCTGCTTAACGAGCAGCCTGATTTAATTCTGATGGAGCTCACCGGGGTGGCCAATCCCGATGAAATTATCAAGCTGCTAAACAGCGCCCCGTTCCTCCACAAGCTTCAGCTGAAGCATGTGATCACCGTGCTTGATGCAGAGCGTACCCTCGAATACAACAGCCGATTTGCTTCGGACAAACAGCTGATTCATACCCTTCGCCAGCAAATGAAATCGGCCAGCATGGTGCTCGTGAATAAGACCGATTTGGCTCCTTCGTCTACCTTGAGCAAGTTAGCTGCGCTAATTGCCAAGCACAACCCGCAAGCTGAAGTAATTTACACACAACACAGCCAGCTGAATGCGAACCTTTTATTCGAAAAACTTCCGCCCCCCTCTAATGCCGATTCAGCTCCAAGGGTTTCCTCATCCTTATCTGCCGCTTCAACGAGCGGACAACGTCTAACAGTAGAACGGCGCCCCTTATCTGGGCTTGAGAAGGAGCCAGCGGAAGCCTCTTTTGGCGGGCTTGGAACGCTGACCCTTTCTTGTTCCTCAACCTCCGTGACTCGCGAACAGATCGAAGCCTTCCTGGAGCACTGTGCTGATGGATTAGTACGTGCCAAAGGATATTTGACGATCAAGGACCACGGGACTGAACTGGTGCAGCATGCAGGGGGAAGAACAAACTGGGAAAGCTCCAGTTATCCCGGAAGCTCTTATTTAGTATTGATCGGTGCAGACCTCGATGAACCGAGACTGACCGAGGCTTGGAACCACCTTTATTCAGAAGCCTGAAATCTAGATTAAATTGACTTCTTATACATCAAAAAACAAGCCAGGACGCATAGAACGCGTGCCCGGCTTGTTAGCATATATAGACCTATTCGTTCAGCGCCTGCTTAAGCGCCTCCAGGTTCTGTCTCATTAATGCAATATAGTCCAGATTTTTTGCCTTATCTTCCTCAGTCAGCCCCTCGATAGGATTCAGTACTGCCGATTTTGCTCCTATCTCGTTAGCCACGGTTTCGGCTACTTTAGAAGATACAAGTGTTTCAAAGAATATGGTTTTGGTATTATGCTCCTTGGCGAACTTAACAATCTCCGCCATCTTCGAAGCAGACGGCTCTTGCTCAGGGGATAAGCCCGCTATGGCAACCTGCTCTAGGCCATAATCTCTAGCCAAATACCCGAACGCAGCGTGCTGTGTAATAAAGTCCTTACGCTTCGCGTTGTTGAATGTATCTTTGAAATCTTGATCCAATTGTTCCAGCTTAGCTACATAGGCATCCGCATTCTTCTTGAATTCATCCTTATGAGCAGGCGCTGCCTGCACTAGCCCTGCTTCAATATTGCGAACCTCTTTAATCGCTTGAACAGGAGACAACCATACGTGAGGATCTAATCCGCCGTGATCATGATCATGTTCTTCTTCATCGGCAGCATGTTCGTGATCATGCTCCTCTTCTTCCGCAGAGTCCATTACCTCTATCCCCTTGCTCGCTTCTACCTTTACGAGCTTGTCATTGCCGCTTCCGGCCAATACCTGATCGATCCAGCCTTCCATTCCTGCACCATTATATACGATGACATCCGCTTTCTCGATACTGGCAATGTCCTGCGGCGTGGGCTCCCAATCATGAGGTTCTACCGATCCGGGCACCAAGGTATGTACGTCGGCCAGATCACCAGCTACATTCTTTGTGAATTCATACATCGGATAGAAGCTGACCTCAATATTCAGCTTGCCTTCGGATTTCGCGTTGGAGCCTCCTGTATTCGTCTTGTCAGAGCTTTGCGTGTTCGAATTGTTCGAACCGCAGCCAGCCGTAACAAATACAAGGCTGAGACTAAGCAGCAAAGCCGCAAAGCTGAACTTTTTTTTATTTATCACCATACAAATAAGTCTCCTTATGATCAATTAAGATATTTCTCTCACAGACTGGGCTGCTGAACGGCGGTTTTTCCGCTTGCCTCGAAGAAGAAGCTTTTGCGCAGCAATACCGATAATCAGGAAGATTAATAAGAACAAGGCAATCGTTCCCCCAGGTGGTGTATTGATATAGTAGGATGCTGTTAAGCCGCTGAAAATACCTGTCAAGCCTACCGCAACAGCAATAATAATAGCAGCTAGGAAGCCTCCAGCCAGACGAAGCGCAAGGGCTGCCGGTAATACCATCAGCGAAGAGACCAGCAGCACACCAACTACAGGCATTGCCGAAGCAACGGTCATCCCGGTTAGCACGGCGAAGGAGAATGATAGCCATTTTACATGGACGCCTCCGATTTGCGCTGTCTCTTCATCGAAGGTTAGATTATATAACGGTCTGCGGAGCAAAATGAAGTACAGCAGGCCAATAAGAGTAACTGCTCCGATCATCCACAGCTGGGTGTTGTTTACAGCTACAATTGAGCCGAATAAATAAGAGGTAAAGCTCTTATTTGAGTTCACTTTCAGACTCATCAGGACCACGGCAAGCGCAAGTCCAGAGGTCATTATAATAGCAACAGGGACCTCACTATAAGTCCTGTAAGTACGCCGTAATTGTTCTATAACAAGGCCGCCGATAATTGCAATTGCAAATCCGCTGATAACTGGGCTGAAATGGAGCACTGACCCGAGCGCAACACCTGCCAAAGACACATGAGAAAGGGTATCGGCCATGAGGACTTGTCGTCTCAGCATTAAATACACGCCCAGAATCGGAGCTATGATTCCAAGGAACCCTCCGGCCCAAAACGCGCGCTGCATAAACTCGTAGTCAAACATTTCCATTCTTCACTTTCCTTTCGCTCTAGCGAGATCACTCGGTCCAAATACGCTCCTGTCTCCTCCAGCCCATGGGTAACCATAATGACTGTAAGACGGTGAACCTGTACATAATGCTTCATTAATTCATAAAATCCGATGCGGCTGGCCTGATCCATCCCTGTGGTAGGCTCATCCAATATAAGCACGTTCGGCTCTTGTGCTAGCGCCCTAGCTATACAGATACGCTGCTTCTGGCCGCCCGATAATTCGCCGATCTTACGGTTCCGGAATTCCCACATCCCAACCTGCTTAAGGCTTCGCTCCACTACCGCTTCCTGCTCCTCTGTAAACCGCCGGAACAGTCCAAGACGGGAATAACATCCGGAACGCACAAGCTCGATCACTTTGCTCGGAAAGCCGCTGTTAAACGAAGCTACCTGCTGCGGTACATATCCTACAACAAGCTTGCGGCCCGCAAGCGCCTCCTCATGAATGCGCACCGTGCCACTCCATGGCTTCAGCAGACCAAGAAGCAATTTCAGAATTGTTGTTTTTGCTGCTCCGTTGGGCCCTGTGATACCTAGAAACTCTCCGACATGAATGTCAAGGGTAATATTCTCGACAACAGGCTCATCACCATATCCGAATACCACATCCTGCATAGATGATAATATCAAAGCTATTCACTCATTTCCGTAATATTTACGATTAAAAAAGAAGAAATAATTAACGGGTCTCCCGGTGGATCGTGTAATTTCTTAACCGGAGACAATATTTGCGATAGTTCCATTCGTTCTGTATGATTTCTCTATTCTTGGTTGTCGTATAATTTCTATCACCACATTCGGTACATGCCAGAGTAACAACTACTCGCATTAGTGTCACCTCCATCTATGAAAAACATACCTATCTCGTACGTAATCGTAATATTTACGAATGTTCCAATAATAACGAACTATGAATAGCTTTGTCAACCCAATAATCTATTGAAAATCAGCAGCTTCAGATGAATCAATCCAAGGCAGCGGATTCCTAAATTGAGACCAATCCTGCTCAAGCTCTTGCTCGGTTAGAAGGCATGCATCGAGCTGATTCTCGATCTGGCTTTGGTTATAGCCGATGCCAATCAGTACGAGCTCATTCAAGCGGTCACCCCACTTAGGATCCCAGCGCTTCAGAACATCCGGCTCACTTGCAATGATCTCCTGCTGCATCGCTTTCGGCAGTGAGGCAACCCACCTGCCGGCCGGACCGAATTGAATAGAAGGTCCTGCCTGACTGATAGAAGCTGCCAGATCCTCCTCGGCGGCAAGCCATAGCAGGCCTTTAGCGCGAACAATCTCCTCAGGCCATCTGTCCATAAAATGACTAAGCCGTTCCGGATGAAAGGGAGCCCTTCTTCTGTAGACAAAGGAACCGATGCCGTATTCGTCCGTTTCAGGTGTATGATGTTCTGCCTGCAATTCTTGAATCCAGCCGGGAGACATACAAGCCTTCTCAAAGCTAAACAAGCCGGTGTTCAAAATCTCTGAAGGATTGACCTGCCCCTGTATGGTCCGAATCAGTTTTGCATTAGGCTGGAGCTTTCTAAGAATGCCTTCAAGCTTGCTTAGCTCCTCCGCTTCAACCAAATCGCATTTATTCAGCAAGAGAACATCACAGGTTTCAATCTGATCAATCAGCAGGTCTACAATATCACGGGTATCCTCCTTCTTGGAAGCCTCTCCCCGATCAACAAGACTTTGTCCTGACGCCAAATCGTGCCAGAACCGGTATGCATCTACAACGGTAACCAGACAATCCAGACGGGAAGTTTCTCCAAGATGGATCCCCGTACTCTCGTCTATATAGCTAAAAGTTTGCGCAATGGGGATGGGTTCGCTAATTCCCGTTGACTCAATAAGGATATAATCAAAGCGTCCCTCTTTCGCCAAAGCGGCAACCTCCTGAATTAGATCCTCTCTAAGCGTGCAGCAGATACAGCCGTTAGACATCTCAACAAGTCGCTCTTCTGTACGGGATAGCATCGCTTCTCCTCGAACTAGTCCAGCATCAATATTGATTTCACTCATGTCGTTCACAATAACAGCCACCTTCAACCCCTGCCGGTTCCGGAGCACATGATTTAGCACAGTAGTCTTGCCTGACCCCAAGTAACCGCTTAGTACAGTTACAGGTATTTTAGACTTCTCCATAAGAAACGACCAACCTCCTCTTTTGCTTAATAGTAATTATTACGATTAACAAAGAGTAATATACGCTGTTCTTCCGCTATTTGTCAACATTTGGCCCTAAAAAAACTTGAAAGATACCGCTTTTTAGAGAATGACTGCAGTATCTTTCAAGAATAGTCTTTTCATTATGAATTTATTTTAAATTTTGTAAGAAGCTCCTGAAGCTCCAGCATCATCGCCCCTAGTGCTTGTGAGGATGAAGCCACCTCCTCCATCGATGCAAGCTGCTGTTCACTGGCTGCCGCCACATTCTGAGAGCCATCCGAAGCCTCTTCAGCAATGCGGGACATCTCCTGTACCGTGGCGTTGATCTGGCCAGCGCTTGCAGACATCTGCTCGGCAACTGCTGATACCTCCTGAATGTGAAGAACATTTTGCTGGATTTCATTGTAAATATTTGTAAATGTTAATCCCGCCCGCTCCACTTGCTGGGTTCCCAGTTTTACAGTTCCTGCCCCGTTCTGTACAGAAGTGGCTGCTGCACTCGTATCCTGCTGGATTTTCTCAACGATCTCCTTTACCTGCTGCGCAGACTGCTTAGTCTGTTCGGCCAGCTGACGGATTTCGGCAGCAACTACTGCAAATCCCTTGCCGTGTTCACCAGCGCGGGCTGCTTCAATGCTAGCATTTAGTGACAACAGGTTCGTCTGGGCACTAATGCTGCCAATAACATTAATAATATTTCCGATCTCCTCAGATCTTGTAATCAGCTTCTGCATAAGCGAAGCTGTGGTCGCAAACATCTGGTCAACTTCGTTCATCTCATGGACGGCCTGCTGAAGCGTGTCATTCCCCTCTTGAGCACGGCTGGACGTAACAAGAGTCGTCTCATGCAGAGCCGAAGAGGACTCCGCTATTCGCTGAATACCCGCCGCCAGTTCTTCCATGGTGCTGGCATTCTCCTCCGTGCCCTGCTGCTGAGCTGCCGCCCCAAGCGCAACTTCCTGAATGGTGAGAGCAATTTCTTCAGCCGTCTTACTCGTCTGATCTGCACTGGCAGCAAGCTGCTGTGAGGTGGCGGCAACATGAAGCGCATGGCCTGTCACTTCTGTAATCATATCATTCAAGTTGCGACTGGTTTGATTTAAGCTCGCTGTCATGGCCCCGAACTCATCCATGGAGTTAACTTCAATCTGGTAAGTAAAATCTCCCTCCGCCAATCGCTCTGTCATATGGTTAACCCGCTTAATCATCTTGGCCAAATAATGGGTAAACAGAACGATGAGCAGCACAACAATGGCAATTCCCACAACGCTGATAACAGCAACTTTAATCATCAGGCCATTGACCTTGGAGTTGACTTCTTGGTCGGGCAGCACCATAGCAAGCACCCAATTCGCCTGAGTAAGTTTTGCATAATATACATGCCGTCCTCCGTCAGTGCTCTGGTACTCGGTCTCTCCCTTCTCATTCTTCAGCATGGTGCTAGCCAGTGTCGCCAGCTCTGGGTCTTTATTCTCTTGCAGCTTCTGCTTCATAATGAGATCCGCTTCTGGCCCGGCAAGATACGTTCCATCTCCGTAAATCATGAAAGCCCAACCGGTCTTACCCAGTTTAGTATTCGTGATTACATCCTGAATCTTGGACAGATCAATGTCGGCAGTTACGACAGCAATGAACTGGCCTGTGGCATCCGTTACTGGCACCGAAGTTGTGATCATCGTAGTTTTTGTTTTCTCATCGTAATAAGGGGAAGAGAATGTGGTCTTTTGCTCATTTTGAGCTATTTTATAAAAATTTTGCGATGGATAATTATACTCTGGATCACTGTAATCATGCGTCACCTGTACCTTATCCCCTTGATGATAAGCGTAAGAGGAGAAATATTGAATGTTCGAATCATATGCGTAGGGCTTGAAATACACACCGATTCCAAATGTATCCGCATTGAGCGAAACTGTGCTGCTTAACAACTGATCATATTGCTCCATTGTAAGCTCCTTGTAATTACTAGGAATAACCTTGGCTACTGTTTCAGGAAGCCTAGCATGGGATATCAGTCGTTTCTCAATACTCTCCCTGGTCTGCTGCAGCTGTGCAGTGAGTTCCTTTTGAGTCTCATCAAGGAGCAGCGAGCGAGCCGACATAAACACTATGAGGGATATAACCACATTAATTACAATCAGTACAGGTAAAATCGTTAGAAGTATTTTTGTTCTTATGCTGCGGATCTTCATGTTAGCTCTCCTCTACTTGTATATATATTTATTTTATCGACAAAATTCGATTTCTTTTTATATAATTTGATTGGAATATTCATGAATTCCCAGTTTTGGTTCAACTGCTCATCTCAAACACCAAAAAGCGAGAGATCTCCCGGATCTCTCGCTTACACTTTAGCTTTGATTTTGAGTGAAGAGTTAATTAACCACGGCATCCACTTCATTTTCTGTAGGAGGCGTATCCCCATCATGTACGATATCTACCAGAATGCGGTGTGGCACGCAAATAATACGTTCACCCGGTTTGGAGATAAACCCCATCTTCACGCCTATTTTTCGAGGAGTATCCGAATACGTCATTTGGATACCTTCATTATATACTTTGAGCGTATCATGACCATACTCCGTGTACATTTCAATAACCTGCTCTTCTTTCGTTAATTTAACAAGTTTGTACAGTTCGCCATCCAGCATGATCTTCGCTGACATCTCTCCAGGCGTAAATGCCTCGGCTTTATAAAACAGTGCCCTTCCTCCCAGCACTCCTCCAACAATAACAAGAACAGCCACAACCAGAATCCAGTCGGCGCGCTTCAGCTTAAACATGGGGTTATCTCCTTCAGCAAGTAAAATTGTACTAATTTTCACTATTTAATTTCACTATATACAGCTCGCTTTCGTGCTGTCAATTCGCTTCCTCACACTTGGGAGTCCGAAGAGAAACGCCCTGTATCCCTTGAATCATGCATTGCTCAATACCTAACTTGCTATTATGATAGAACTAACAAATATTAGTCGAATTTAAAAAGGAGTCGTTGCCCGCCTATGCTTCCCCTGTATAAAAAATACTGGCGCACTTTTTTTGATATCGCCGTGATTGTGCTTACTGTCTACCTGGTCATGTTCCTCTTCAGTAAGCTCTATCAGCTGGCTGCGCCGGTCTTCCTATCGTTCTTCGTCTTTATTCTGATTGAGCCCCTTGCCAGATTTCTGAATCGGCGTGGGTTGGCCAAGCCATTCGCTTCTGCAATCTCCGTGATTTTGTTCTTAGTTCTGCTGCTGGGAATCCTATTTGGCGCAGGCTTGCTAATTGTAACCCAGATCACACGATTCTCGAACAATTTGCCCGATTACACATATATGCTGCAGCATCAATTTGCCCAGACCACTACATATCTTCAGACCCAGTTAGATGCTCTACCGGAAAATGTGACAGAGAAGATGAACGGATATTTTGCTGATGCAACCAACCTGCTGACGAAATGGATGAAGTCCTTTTTCGGATATCTTATTGGCATCCTGGGTTCTTTCTCTTCCTTTATGGCGAACTTCGGAATTGCCATCATTCTGGCCTTCTTCCTAAGCATGGAGATTAAAGACTGGCGCAAAACGGCTTATGAGAAAACACCGAAGACGATAAAGATCGCTTTTCAATTCCTGCGTAATCATGTGTTTCGCGCTATTGGCTCTTACTTGAAGGCTCAGGTGATCTTAATGTCCATCACTTTCGTCTTGGTTCTCATTGGCTTGTTCATTGTTGGAACCGGAAATGAGCTTACAATGGCCTTGATCAGTGCTGTTTTTGACATTTTGCCTCTGCTTGGTGTATCTACCGTGCTGATTCCATGGATCATTTATCTGTTCATTGTCGGCAAAACAGCGATGGCTGTTGGAATCCTGATCACTCTTGCCGTCGTGCTGGTTGTAAGGCAGCTCCTGGAACCGAAAATTACCGGAAATTCCATCGGCGTCTCCTCTGCCTTTCTGATGCTCTCCTTCGCCATTGTCTCCATGTCATTATTTGGCGTAGCGGGCTTAATCCTGTCTCCAATTCTGCTGATTCTGCTTAAGGAGCTTATACAGCAAGGGTACTTGCAGCGCTGGATCCGCCTGCCCCAGGAAGAGTTCATTGTCTCTCCCTTCAGCGTAATGGGAAGTTCTCCTGCGGAGGCATCTCATACGAAGCCGGTGGAAGACGCCCAGCCCTCCTCCTCAGATCGAACTTCATCTTAGAACACAAAGAAGCCCGGCCTTATGAAGGCTGGGCTTCTTTGTGTTACCCCTGTGCGGACATCTTCCGTGCAGTCAGCTTCTTCTGCACATAGATTCTCCATATAAACATTGCTGCCGTAGCCCCGCCGGTGACTGCATACATAAGCCTAATTCCTTTGTCAGAAGAATCTGAGCCAAGCAGCAGCCCGTGAACCAGTGCCATGACAAAAGCAGGGAAGGCTAAGACATGGATGCTTCGCCATACCTTACGGCCAATACACTTCATCAGATCCGAGCTGATTATTAACAGCGCCATTAGATAGATCACCAAGGTGCCCAGCCCGTTCAGGATCGGATGGCTATGTGACATAAACGGAACTAGTATTTCCAGCGGCTGATACCCTACGTGCTGATCAAAATAGAGCACCATGCCATGAACCATTCCGAATAATAAGCCAAACCAGCCTGAAGCCTGGTGGATAAGATTGATCGTCCCTTTTCTTTTCCCTTGAACCAGAGGGGTGCCCTGCATCATTCCTGCGATCATAGATACGAACAACAGCAAGTAAGATGTAATTCCCGCCGCTCTAACTGTATTCCATACATTTAGATAATCCCCAAGGTTCTCAAACCATGTGATCATAAAGAAGCCCTCCCTTTGCATAATTCCCCTTCCACATTGCCATGAACCAGAATCTCCCCGCTCTGGGTCACTGCGATCATTCCCAAATCGGTCAGCTGGTGATTCAACAATTCTCGGCTGCCTGCCGTTCCCAGGATTAGCAGACATTTCGCGTAGACTTCTGCAATAAGAAGACTGCGGGCTACTACCGTAACCTGAATCAAATCGGACTTACTAGGCATTCCTGTCCTCGGGTCAAGTAAATGATGAAGCTCTCGGCCTGTCTGATCCAGCCATCTGCGCTTTTGTGTACTGCTGGTAGCTATACCGGCAGAGCGGTTCAGCTTCAGCACAGCTATGTCCAGATCAGCCTTTAGCGGATGAGCGACCGCGATTTCACGAACCCCTCCACCTGAGGACCAACTCGCAATATCTCCTCCTGCGTCTATTAAGCCGCTATCCCAGCCCTCCTTCTTCAGCATCTCAGAGAGCTTATGAGCACTCCACCCCTTGGCGATGCCTCCCAAGTCAATCTGTATCTGTGGTTGCAGCTGGATACTCCGCTGTCCCGGATTAAATATCGCAGGCTCCAGCTCATTTTTTGGTGTTATGGATGGAACGAAGGGCTTGGGTCGGGACAATTCCCCCAACTTTTCAAAGCTTGCTGAGTACCCCCAGCCAGACAGGTTCGCTCCGAGATAAGGATTAAACAACCCTGAAGTTTGTCTGAAATAATAATCAGCGGTCTCCGCAACCTTGTAAAGAAGGGGAGAAGCTAGATATATGCGGCCACCTGCCCGGTTCAATTTTGTCAATTCACTGTCTTCCTTAAACCGACTGAGGGTATTCTCCACAAAGGAAAACCATGACCTTGCCCTAAGACCCGCAGTTTCGTCCGTACCATATAAAGCAATATCCGTGTTCATCGCATTAAACCGAATAGCCATCTCGAATCCTTCCTTTCACCGTATAACAATGATGCCTAGGAGGCTCTGGAACGGACCCTTTCCTCCGTTCCAGAGCTTGACTGATCTGTAGAAGCGTCACCTTGGAAGGAGCCCTCCCTGCGGTCTCCCGGCTCATAGAAGTTATCGCCAGCTTCTTGTGAATTGTCCTCCCACTGATTCATGATTTCGTCTTGAGAAGAATCTTGGGTGCCAACCAGCGGTGTCAATTCCGTCTGATTTCCGCTCGTTACAGTCGCTCCTTGATCCGTTTTGGAGATATAACCTACAAATCCTGTAAAGAACAATGCGCTTGATACACCAACCATCCATTTAATCCATTTTTGTTGTGCCATTTTTAGATTCCACCTTTCTCTTGTTCGAAGAAGCGATAAATGCATCATAGGCAAGTAAAATGAAAATTCGGTGAAAAGATAAAATTTTGTCTAAAATATTAGAGATTCACCATTTTTTCATCTTGGCATGATAGATTGAATGTAAAACTAGCACATAAGCCGAAAGGAAATGTAAGGATGAACATTTTGCTCGCTGAAGATGACGTGCGTTTAGGAGAACTTATTGTTCATATGCTTAAGAAAAAAGCCGGCTACCACACTGACTGGGTGACCACTGGGAACGAAGCCTTAGAGCAGGCTTTCTCCGCTGCCTATCAGCTGCTGATTCTGGATTGGATGATGCCTGACGGTGATGGAGTCTTTGTCTGCAAAGAGCTAAGAAAAGAAGGCTATATGGGAGCTATCCTGATGCTCACGGCTAGGGACACCCTGTCCGACCGGATTGAAGGGCTCGACGCAGGCGCTGATGATTATCTGGTCAAACCGTTTGAGCTGGACGAGCTGCTTGCTCGGATACGGGCTTTATCACGCAGAAATTATGCTCCAATTCAGGAGGAGGAAGTCCATCTTGGCGAAGGTCTCCTCAGCCGCAATCACCAGAAGATTCTGTTCTCGCAAGGAGAAGTACAGCTAACTCCTAGAGAATTTCAGCTACTGGATCTGCTTATCAGGAACAAGGGGCTTGTCCTAAGTCGTGAAGTGATCCTGGAGAGGATTTGGGGACTGGAGGCCGAGGTAAATATGAAGACGATCGATGCGACGGTCAAGCTTTTGCGGAAGAAGTTAAGCCCATTCGAGCATGAAGATATTATCGAAAGCGTTAGAGGGGTTGGATATAAGCTTGAAATTTAAATTTAAAAAGAAACCCGCCGAAAATCCTCAGGAGGATGTTCTGTTTAGGCAGACACAGAATCGGCTAACGGTTCAGTATTGCATCATGCTGACGATATTTCTATCGTTATTTGTCTTTTGTGTCTATACATTTCTTAGATATCTCATCACACAGAACCAAGAGCATGCCCTGCATGAATTCATGGAACAGGAATCCAGATACATGAACTATATTGTAGCCGATAACTCAGACACCGATTTAAAACGGGCGCTTGCTGGGAATTTTTCCAACGGAGATGGTGACACCTATTATTGCATCTTGGACTCCAACCAAAATCTGGTGATGGGAACCGATAATATAACCAAAAGCGGAATTCAAGATCAAATCTTAAGCAAACTTCAATCTTGGCCTGAAGGCAAAGATTATATATATGTGAAGGCCGATCTCCCAGAGCACGCCCACTTTGATGAGCACCGTCCGGCTTCTTTCAAGGAAAGAACCCTTTTGTTCACCGCTCAGCCCCTATGGCTTGGAGAACAGCTGGTCGGTACATTTTATTTAGGAAAGGATGTCACTTCCGCACTTCAGATTTTGCAAAATCTGATTATCGTTATGCTCCTCATAGCTATCCTCTTTGTAGGAGTTGCATTATTGATAAGCCGGCATATGTCCAAACGTGCGATGGTTCCCATTATTCAATCTTATACAAGACAGCGTGAGTTCGCAGCCGATGCCTCTCATGAGCTTCGTACTCCTCTAAGCGTACTGTTATCTTCAATAGACACACTGCAAATGGAGGAGACCTTAACGGAGGAACCCTTTACTCGCCGAGTGCTCTCCAATATGAAAGACGAGATAAAGCGTATGTCCGGGTTAACCCATGACCTCCTTATACTCGCTCGATCGGATGCATCTGCACTTCCACTTCATCAGGAGGAGCTTGATCTGTCAGCCCTCGCAGCAAGTACATTTGAAATCGTCAAACCATTAGGTCAGATTAAACACCTTAAAATGGAGGTAAATACGCCTGCCCAATTGCAAGTGTTAGGCGATAAGAGCCGACTTCACCAGCTGCTCCTTATCCTCCTTGATAACGCGGTGAAGTATACGCAGGAGAACGGAGAGGTCACACTTTCGGTTTATCGGGTTGTGGAGAAAAAACAAAACTTCGTCTGCATTGCCGTAGAAGACACCGGGATCGGTATTCCGTCTGACGCGCTGGACCGAATTTTCGACCGATTCTACCGGGTGGAGAAATCCAGAGCCCGGCAAACAGGAGCAGAAGGCGGACATGGCCTGGGGCTGTCGATCGCCCAAGCCATTGTTCACGCTCATCATGGAACAATCAAGGCTATCAGTCAACCCGGGAAGGGCAGCAGGTTCGAAGTGCGAATTCCCTTATTGCAACAAAAACAAGCGGCCGTATAGAATACGGCCGCTTGTTCAATTCTATGGGTTGAATTCATGGTAGAAGTCTACAGCTTCCTATTCCAAGAAGTCTTTCAGGCGCTTACTGCGGCTAGGATGTCTAAGCTTGCGCAGCGCTTTAGCCTCAATCTGACGAATCCGCTCCCGGGTAACCCCGAATTCCTTACCGACTTCCTCCAGGGTACGAGTACGTCCGTCATCCAGACCAAAACGTAAACGAAGAACATTCTCTTCACGCTCGGTCAGTGTATCCAGTACGTCCTCAAGCTGCTCCTTAAGAAGCTCGTAGGCAGCTGCATCTGCTGGCGCAGGTGCATCAGAATCCTCAATAAAGTCGCCAAGATTGGAATCATTCTCTTCTCCGATCGGAGTCTCCAGAGAGACTGGCTCTTGGGCAACCTTCATGATCTCTCTAACTTTCTCAGGCGTCAAATCCATTTCCTTCGCGATTTCTTCCGGTGTAGGCTCGCGTCCGAGATCCTGCAGCAGCTGGCGGGATACACGAATTAATTTATTAATGGTCTCTACCATATGAACCGGAATCCGAATAGTCCGCGCTTGGTCGGCAATAGCGCGGGTGATTGCTTGGCGAATCCACCAGGTGGCGTAGGTACTGAATTTGTACCCCTTTGAATAGTCGAATTTCTCGACCGCCTTGATCAGTCCCATGTTCCCCTCTTGAATCAGGTCAAGGAACTGCATGCTCCGACCCACATAACGGCGGGCAATACTTACTACAAGGCGCAAATTCGCCTCAGCAAGTCTCTTCTTCGCTTCTTCGTCGCCTTCCTCAATCCGCTTGGCGAGTTCGATCTCCTCTTTGGCCGATAACAGCGGAACACGGCCAATTTCCTTAAGATACATCCGCACCGGATCGTTAATCTTCATTCCTGGCGGCAGGGTCAGATCATCGTCTACCCGAAAATCATCCGATTCCGAATGTGACAAAGCACTTGGCTCATCATCCGATTCATTGCCAACATCAATTCCCATTTCGCTTAACTGCTCAAAGAACTCATCAATCTGATCCGGTTCTTGATCAAAGGGAGCTAATTTCTCAATAATTTCTTTGGAAGTCAACGAAGAGGTCGATTTACCCTGCTCAATAAGTTGCTCCTTTACCTGTTCAAGCGTAAATTCCGATTCTGTATGCTGATCGTTTGCCATAGGCAAAGCTCCCCCCCTCTAATTAAAACATGCTTCTCATCGGGCTAAACACTTGTAAAACGTCGATTTATCCCGGTTCAAAGCATGCGGGTCACAAGAAATCCTTGTTTGACATTACCATAAAAGAATGGTATGATAATGGAAAATATAATTATTATTACATAATTTAATCACTAACCGTCATTTTATCATATTGTTTTATTTTTTTCAACTCTAAATACTGACAAGCCGCTCTGATTAAGGGTGGCTTTTTTATTTTATGCTAACGTGATAAGCCGCGGAACAATTCTGCACATTGCAGAACTGTTCTGCGGCGGTTGATATTAATTTGTCTTAAGATTCGTATCCGTGATATCCAACCAATGACGGATTGTGGCGAGCAGTTGTGCACTGTTCACAGGCTTCGTAATGTAGTCAGAGGCTCCAGCCATCAGGCAGGCTTCCCGATCACCCTTCATGGCCTTCGCAGTTAGAGCAATGATTGGAAGCTTCTCAAATCTTGAATCCTGTCTAATCAACCGGGTAGTCTCGTATCCGTCCATAACCGGCATCATAATATCCATTAATACAATCTCCACATCAGGTGTTTCGTTCAGAACCTGAATCGCCTCCTGGCCATTCTCCGCCGAGATCACCTTCATATTATGCCGCTCTAGAATCGTCATTAATGCAAAGATGTTCCGTATGTCATCATCAACTACCAGCACCTTCTTGAATTTGATCAGCTCATCTGACTGATGCAGCTTAATCAATTTATCATGGGTGTCTTTCGGCAGATTACCGGCTTCACGGTGCAGGAAGATACTTGTCTCATCCATCGCTTGCACCAATGCCTTTACTTCTTTGATCACCGCTGACTTAAGAAGCTCCTCAAGTTCACTCTCTTGCTCTAGCTCCCAGCGCTGGCTCCGGTACAGTACCATAGGGACATTCTTATGCCTAGGATACCTGTGTATATCTCGCAAAAAGTTGATAACGCTCATGTCGTCCACACTGTTATCAATGAGCAAGCAGTCAAACGAGGTTTGCTGCAGCTGATCAAGCCCCTCCTGGAACTTAGTGACTGCTGTAAGTCTAAGATCCGGGCCATGGATCATGTCGAGAAGGTGCTTGCGTGCCTCCTCATCTTTCATAATGACCAGCAAAGAACGGACGGATTGATCCGCAAAGTTGTTAAGGCGGTCAAGGGTATTCTCCAGTTCTTCGTGAGAAACCGGTTTGCAGACATATTCATATACCCCTTTTTGCTTCAACGCAATCTCATCTTCCTCGACCGTGATAATACAAATAGGGATGTGACGCACGCTCAAGTCGTTCTTGAGCTGATCGATAATCATCCAGCCATTAATGTCACCAAGCCTCAAATCCAGCGTAATTGCTGCAGGCTTATACCGCCGCGCTAGCTCCAGCGCATCGCTTCCCCGGGTGCTTACTACGGCCTTTATTCCTTTTTTATGCAGCACGCCGAGCAATATTTCATTAAACTTACAATCGTCCTCGATGATGAGAAACACCCTGTCATTCGGTCCAATCTCTGAACGATCATCCTCAAAATTCTCCTCTTCCTGTCTTGCGGAGAAGGTACGCGTCAGCTCCCTTGGAGTGATATCTATCACTTCGGGAATATAAGCGGATTCCGGCTCCTGCTGATGAGTCGGACCCTCAATCGGAAGATAGAGGTTAAATACACTGCCTTTGTTCACGACACTCACCAGCGTGATCTCCCCGCCAAGCAAGGATGCAATCTCTTTGGAAATAGCTAGTCCAAGTCCTGTTCCTCCATAGACGCGGCTGGTGCCTCCATCCGCCTGCTGGAACGCCTCGAATATGATCTGCTGCTTATCTTCAGGGATCCCGATTCCTATATCCCGAATGGAGAAACAAATGACCCTCGGAGCCTGATTCAGGCGGGAATGATCTTCACTCCATCCGTCCTCTGCCACGCGGATATGGAGCTCAACCTCTCCTTGTTCGGTGAATTTGAAGGCATTGGAGAGCAGATTTTTGAGGATCTGCTGAAGACGCTTCTGGTCCGTCATGATGACTAGCGGCACATTCACATCCATCTTCAGACGATATTGCAGCGCCTCATCATCCACCATATGGCGGAAGGACCGGTCCAGCCCGTCCATTAATTCAGGAAGCGAGACTTCGCTGTAATCAGGGAACACCGTACCCGATTCAATCTTAGATAAGTCCAGAATATCGTTAATGAGATTCAGCAGCTCTACTCCTGCATCTTGGATTGTCTGCGCAAACTTCACCTGATTGCTAGTCAGGTTACGATCGGGATTCTCTGCCAGCTGCTCTGCAAGGAGCAGCAAGGAATTAAGCGGTGTTCGCAGCTCATGAGACATATTTGCCAGGAACTCGGATTTGTATCTTGAAGTCAGCGCTAGCTGCTCCGCCTTCTCCTCCAGAATCTGCTTGGCGATCTCCACCTCATTATTTTTGCTCTCAACTTCCGCTTTCTGAAGCACTAGCAGCTTGGCCTTGTCTTCCAGCTCCTCGTTCGTATTCTTCAATTCCATCTGCTGCTTCTGCAGCTCCTCTGTTAAAGATTGGGATTGCATGAGCAGGGCCTCTGTTCGCTGGTTAGCCTGCACCGTATTGATTACGATGCCGATGGATTCCATCAGCTGATCAAGCAAGGCAAGCTCAATCTCACTGAACGCACGGAAGGAAGCAAGCTCCAGGACAGCCAGCACCTGCTCTTCAAAAATAATCGGCAGCAGGACAATGTTCAGAGGCGGAGCTTCACCAAGCCCGGATGAGATCAAGACATAATCATTGGGCACATTTGTCAGGAGAATCCGCTGTTTCTCAATCAAGCATTGGCCTACAAGGCCTTCTCCTGCCCGGTACGTACTAGATAAGTGTTTGCGCTGCTGATAGGCATAGCTGGCAAACAGCCTCAGCATAGGTTCTCCATCCACGGATTCATTAATGTACAAGACACCATGCTGCATGGACACCAGCGGAGCTAGCTCGGACAAAACCATCCGGGATACGGCCATAAGATCCCTTTGACCCTGCAGCAACCTGGAGAACTTAGCAAGATTGGTTTTCAGCCAATCCTGCTCTGTATTAATACGTGTCGTCTCCTTCAAATTCCGGATCATTTCGTTGATATTGTCCTTCAGAGCCGCAACCTCACCGGCGGCCGCAACATCTATCGTCCTCGACAAGTCTCCCTTCGTCACCGCCGTTGCAACATTGGTAATCGCCCGGACCTGCGTAGTCAGCGTGCTCGCCATATAGTTAACGTTATAGGTTAGATCACGCCAAGTACCCGCAGCTCCCGGAACATTAGCCTGGCCGCCCAGCTTCCCTTCAGCTCCTACCTCCCGTGCCACCGTGGTCACTTGGTCTGCAAAGGTAGCCAGCGTGTCGATCATGTTATTGATCGTGTCTGTAAGCTCTGCGATTTCTCCTTCGGCTTCCACAGTCAGCTTCTGATTGAGGTTACCGTTAGCTACGGCAGTAACAACTTTCGCGATGCCTCTAACCTGGTCTGTCAAATTGGTCGCCATAATATTAACGTTATCCGTTAAGTCCTTCCAGATGCCGCCTACACCGTTCACCTGGGCTTGTCCCCCGAGCTTACCATCCGTTCCTACTTCGCGGGCTACACGGGTAACTTCGGAAGCAAATGAACTCAGCTGATCTACCATCGTATTGATCGTGTTCTTCAGCTCCAAGAGCTCGCCCTTCACATCCACTGTAATCTTCTTCGATAAATCTCCATTGGCCACCGCTGTAGTCACGCCGGCAATATTACGCATTTGTACCGTCAGATTGCTGGCCATATAGTTTACCGTATCCGTCAAGTCTTTCCACGTACCCGAGACATCCTTGACTTCTGCCTGTGCCCCAAGCTTCCCTTCTGTACCTACTTCCCGGGCAACCCTCGTGACCTCGGAGGCAAAGTTGCTGAGCTGATCCACCATCGTATTAATCGTATTCTTCAGCTCCAGGATCTCGCCTCGAACGTCTACCGTTATCTTCTTGGAGAGATCCCCTTTGGCGACAGCGGTTGTAACCTCAGCGATATTGCGCACCTGATCCGTCAAATTACGGGCCATACTGTTCACGCCTTCGGTCAAATCCTTCCAGGTGCCTCCAACTCCCTTCACCTCGGCCTGTCCACCCAGCTTTCCTTCACTGCCTACCTCTTTGGAGACCCGGGTAACTTCTGAGGCAAAGGTTGACAGCTGATCCACCATCGTATTGATCGTATTCTTCAGCTCTAGAATCTCTCCTTGTACATCGGCCGTAATCTTCTTCGATAGATCTCCATTAGCGACCGCTGTGGTCACCACAGCGATATTGCGCACCTGATTGGTTAAATTGGAGGCCATGTAGTTAACGCTTTCCGTCAAATCACGCCATGTGCCGGCCACGCCCTTCACCTGGGCTTGCCCGCCCAGCATCCCCAGCGTCCCTACTTCCCGAGCTACCCGGGTAACCTCGGAAGCAAAGGTAGACAACTGATCCACCATTGTATTGATCGTGTTCTTCAGCTCCAGAATCTCTCCTCTGGCGTTGACCGTAATATGTTTGGACAAGTCCCCCTTGGCTACCGCTGTGGTTACCTCAGCGATGTTGCGCACCTGATCAGTTAATGTACCAGCCATAAAGTTCACACTATCCGTCAGGTCCCTCCATATGCCGGAGACCTCCTTAACATTCGCCTGACCGCCCAGCTTGCCTTCTGTCGATACCTCACGTGCCACTCTGGTCACCTCGGAGGCGAAGTGACTGAGCTGATTCACCATCATATTTATATTCGTAGCCGCATGCTTGAATTCACCAGTCAATGCGCGCCCTTCAAATTCTAGAGCTACCTTTTGAGTCAGATCTCCCTGTGCTACAGCATTGATGACCTTAACCATTTCACTTGTAGGCTGAATCAAGTCCACCACAAGACCATTTAACGAATCTATAACCTGCTGCCAATCTCCTCCAGTGTTCTTATGAGCAAATCTGCGCGTATGCTTCCCTTCCTTGCCGACAACTTTGGCAACCGAGCAAATCTCCTCAACAAGCTTCTCCTGCATATCCATAATTTCATTAAACGTATCGGCCACCTTGCCCGCAAGTCCTGTACGGTCGTAGGGCAGCCGATGAGAAAAGTCACCTTTCTTAAAAGCCACTAATGCATTTAGAAGTTCTCCAATATCCATATGATCATTCAGCAATCCGGTATTACGCTCTTGGTCAGACATGATCATTATCTCTCCCGACATATTTATTGGCCTATATAGAGTGAACTAAAGAAATGAATGTTATAGGGCGTATTGGCCGTTATATATAGAAAGATCAATGTAAAACCTTAGTTCATTCTATATAATTATTTCGGATGACAAAATCTCTCATTTTTTATTCTACTATGGAAAACAGATTTCTGTCATTTCTCGCGAGGGGCTTATTCCATTCGTTATGATCATCCCATAAATACGGCAAAAAGACATAGTTCTAAAGACTATGCCTGTCAACTTTGCCGCCTCCTATACTTGAGGCACCACCTTAATTTCAACCTTAAGATATCTAGTATTCTCGCGTTCAACTACTGTAAACATAAAGTCGCCTTGACGGTGACCTTCGCCTTCCTGTAAGCCATCGTTCTGGGCATACAGCCACCCGCCAACGGTATCCCACTCATCCGGATTCAGACCGACGGAAATATGCCGCTCCAGCTGTGTCAAGGACAGCTTGCCGTCTACCACGAGATGATCCGGACCTAGAACGCGAACCGCTTCTTCTTCCTCCCCATCAAATTCATCCCGAATCTCGCCCACAATTTCTTCAAGAATATCTTCAATGGTGACCATCCCTGAAGTGCCGCCATATTCGTCGACGAGGATAGCGATATGCGTTCGTTCCTTCTGCATCTTCTTAAGCAGATCATTCACAGGCATCGTTTCCGGTACGGAAAGAGCCGGTTGAATAAGCGTAGACACATCGAGATCCGGGTGATCATCGTAGGCTAGGAAGAACTGCTTCGTATTGATGACCCCAATAACGTGGTCCTTGCTGTCCTGAACAACCGGAAAGCGCGTATACTGCTGCTCTTTGATAATCTTCAAATTCTCTTCCCTGGATACATTTGTATATAAACAAACCATATCGGTACGAGGGACCATAATCTCCCGGGCTAATAAATTATCGAAGGCAAAAATTCGACTGACATACCCGTATTCCGATTGGTTGATCTTACCGCTCTCATAGCTCTCGCTAAGAATAATTTGAAGCTCTTCTTCGGAGTGTGCCTCTTCATGCTCAGAAGCAGGCTTAATTCCGAACAACCGGACCAATTGGTTCGCCGAACCGTTAAGGAGCCAAATAAAGGGATACATAATTTTGCTGAACCAAATGATCGGCCGTGCAGTTAGGAACATGACCATCTCTGTCTTACGAATAGCCATTGTTTTTGGAGCAAGCTCCCCTACCACAACATGAAGATACGTAATGACTACAAAAGCAATTAAGTAGGATAGAAATCCGGACACGGATTCTGCCAAATGCATCTTCTCGAATACAGGGTGAAGGATTTTCTCAACTGTCGGTTCAGCAAGAGATCCAAGACCCAGTGATGTAATGGTAATTCCCAGCTGACAAGCAGAGAGAAAGCCGTCAAGATTGTTTAACACTTTCTTGACCGCCATGGCATTCCTGCGGCCTTCTGCGACCAGCTGGTCCACCCGGCTCTGTCTCAGCCGTACGGCTGCAAATTCAACCGCGACGAAGAATGCAGATAAACCGATTAATAAAGCCACTAAAACCAGATTTAAAACGTACCTATCACTTTCCACTTACACAACATCTCCTTTTAAAAATGAAATATGGAGTTTTTACGGCTAAGCAAGCCATTTGGTTTCACTCTCTCTCATCTTTTAACCGATTTATCCCAAGATGAACTCACCAATTTTCATAATCTTGTCAATTCACACAGTCGATTTCTTGTCTTCCTGCATTCTCTATACTATCAAAACCAAGGAGGTGTAGTTCAATGGCAAAGCGTCCTACTAAAGTTTCGCGTGGCGGTTCTGCAAAAAAACTGAATGTAGCAAAGTACAGCAAACTGGTAAAGCCAACCCAACGGTTGAGACGTCTCACAATTGTATGGGTAGACAACAACGGTGTTCCATTCAACACCACCGGCTTCTTTGCAACAGCATCCACTGTCGGCGGCCGCTTGATTCAAGCAGCTCGGTTTGATCGCTTCGGTGTAGTTCAGTTCTCCCGGATCGGCACACCTACGACCCGCAACATCGTCATCCGCACATTTGATGCTAACGGCGTACTCTTCCGTGTCCGCACTGTACCAGAAGGCAACGAAGCCTTCGCAATCATCGGCTAATACATGCCGGTTGATGCCCGGAGCCTCTAGAGGCTCCGGTTACATAATTAAATACAGCTATATCCCTATAAGAGCACACCCAGGGCCATACCTTTCATACAATAAACTATACTACCCGAAGAAAGGTGATGCCCGTTGGTGAACTTTAAAGACGCCAATATCGTCAAGGAACGGCTGTCCAGACAAATGTTAAAAAAAAGAGGAGTTCACGCGATTGGTGTGGGCTTGCACAACCCTAAGCAGCCGCGAAAAGGCGCCGCGATTATTGTATACACAGGTGCCGTCACAGCAACAACGCTTAATCGGTTAGGAATTAAGAAGAAGGCTACGATTCGTTCCAGAGGCAAGAAGGTCTCCGTCCCCATTCGTGTTCTCGTTACACCTAAATTTCAAGCACATGCTTATAAGGCCCGACAGCAGTTCACCCGTCGCATCCGTCCGGTACAAGCGGGCTATAGTGTTGGCACACCTCAGGTTTCGGGCACCGCCGGGCTGATTGTTGCCGGAAGCGGGGAATCGCGCTACCTACTCAGTAATAATCATGTGCTAAATCAGAACAACACATCAGGATACAGTGAGACGATTCAGCCGGGAGGCGCTGATGACGGTAGAGCAAGAGTAGACCGGATCGGCCAGCTGAGCCGATTCGTCCGGCTTAAAAAGAAAGGGACCAATCTTTTGGATGCAGCAATTTCTGTTCCCATTCGGAGATCGATTCTGTCCCCCAGATACGCCATCTTCGGAGCACTCCCCGGACATGTGAATACGTATAAGGTAGGGGATAAGTTCAAGAAGGTAGGGCGCACGACAGGACTGACCCAAGGCACCGTAGAGTCAGTGAACACCGATATTCAGGTCGACTACGGGGATTATGGGAATCTAGGCATCGTAAATTTCAAGAACCAGACGGTCGTTCGCGGAGAGAAACCCGTCTCTCTAAGCGGCGACTCCGGCTCGGTATGGCTGACCAACCGCGGAAATTTTGCCGCCGCGGTCAACTATGCCGGCTCTGCGGACGGCAAGCTGTCGATCTCCTTTCCGGTGCAATGGGCGATGCAGGCCTTTGGCATCAGGGTGGCCAAACCCGGATCGGCTTCTGGCCGGGTCAAGACCCGGAAAATTCGCGGAGACAAGCAGCGCTACGCCCTGCCGCTCACCGCCAAAGAACTTGGCAAGGTACGCGTAGTGAAGGCAAGCTCCAGGAAATAGGCTGCCTGTGTGCGGCAGCCAGCCAGATAACCTCACAATAATGGTGGGGTTATCTGGAAGCAGGCCTAAATTGCTCGGCAAGCAATTGATAGGACTCCAAGCGCCATGCCAGATCCGTAACAGGATTAAAGATCAGAAAATCGTTATTGTTATACTTTTCGCTCAGATGCTGCAGGCGCTCTGCAACTTCACTGGGTGATCCGATCAGCTCGCTTTCAGCTTTGTAAGAAGATTCCCCACTTGTGCTTCGCTCCTGGTTCTGCCTCCATGCAGTGCTCTCGGCCATTCGCTCAGCTTCTGCTCTGCTGTGGGCGCAGAATACCGTTACCGCCATCTGGGCGTGCGGCTCCAATCCTTCCCTTCGCGGCACATAAGCCGCCCTATAACTGTCCAACACCGCTGCCGGATCATCATCGCTCATAAATCCGCCAAATACAAAGCTCATCCCCAGCTTTGCGGCGAAGCCCGCACTCTTCGTATGCGTGCCTAAAAGCCATAATTCAGGCGTGTCCTTAGAGAATGGACGAGCCTGAACCAGGTGGTCCTCATAGGTATACCTGTCCTCAAGCAGGGCAACAAGCGATTCAAGTGAGCTTTCCATAGAAGCGACGCGCTGCAGAAAATTGCCGCTAAGCGCCATAGAGGCATGAGCCGGCCCGCCTGGAGCTCTTCCTAAGCCCAGCTCAATACGCCCAGGCATCAAAGCCGACAGCAAGCGGAAAGTTTCTGCGACCTTAAGGGGGCTATAATGGGGCAGCAGCAGCGCACCCGTGCCCAGTTTGATGGTACGAGTGACCGCTCCGACATGGGCGAGCAGAACTTCTGGAGCTGCGCAGGCCAATCCTTCCAGATCATGATGCTCTGCAGCCCAGTAGCGTGCGTATCCCCATGCTTCAGCAGACCTGGCGAGACGAACGGCTGCTTGAACCGCTTGCTCTGCTGCCATGCCGGTTGGCTGAGGCACTAAATCCAATATTCCTAGACTGATATTCGTCATATTGTCCTCCAAGTGTGTGCTGAGCGCCTTTACTGACAAGTTCTTTGATTCTATTCTTTATTATGTTACTATCATTTGGTAGATACATAAACCTATGGAGGTGTAAGTATGCAGCTTACTTATTTAGGACATTCAACAGTTTACATCGATACAGGTAAGTATAAACTTATTATCGATCCCTTCTTAACCGGAAATCCCTCTGCAGAGCGTCAGGCTGATTCAATTGAAGCGGATTTTATTCTGCTGACACATGGCCATTCGGATCATATCGGTGATGCCGAAGCTATTGCCCGCAAGAATAATGCACCGATTATCGCAATGGTTGAGCTTGCGGATTATTATGCGGCCAAAGGATTGGAGACCGTAGGAATGAACCTTGGAGGCTCGAAGCAATTTCCTTTTGGCAGAGTCGAATTCACCCCTGCCCTACATAGTACATCCATTGTAGAGAATGGCACCAACGTCTATCTTGGCGTAGCTGCAGGCATTCTTATAGATCTAGATGGCACGGTAGTTTACCATGCAGGCGACACAGCCCTATTCAGCGATATGAAGCTCATTGGACGCCGGAAGGGCGTAGATCTGGCCATTCTGCCCATCGGCGACTTCTACACGATGGGGCCTGAGGATGCCCTGCTCGCCGCCGAGTGGATCGGGGCCAAGCATGTGCTCCCCGTACACTACAATACCTTCCCGCCCATCGGACAAGACGGGGCAGCTTTTGTACGCGAGCTTGCCAAGTCCGGCATTACAGGACATGAGCTTAAGCCTGGAGAAAGCCTGGATCTGAGCTCCCTATAAACCCTTGGATGACATGATAACAAGCAAAGAAGAACGGCTCCCGCTTAGCAGGAGCCGTTCTTCTTTGCTGTACATCCTTTTATGCTTTGACAGCTAGAACCACCATACCTATCCCCTTAATCTGCAAACGTTTTTCTTGCAGCTCTTCTCCAAAGTTTGAAACAAGCTCCTCTCCAAACTGGATTTCCCAAGTTCCTATCTGCGGCAAATCAAGTTCAGCTCCTTTCACACAGGCGCTATAGGCCACATATAAATGCTTGTCTTGATCCCCGCCTGCATGATTGCGCAGTGTAAAAGCCACAGTCTGTTTAGGACTCTTCTCAAAAACCAAATGCTTACGTATTGAATCTGCATCTCTTAGCCGAAAGGCTGCATGCTCCTTCCGCAGTTCGATTAATCTTTTCATGAATTGGACGTCCTCCTGATGGACGTTACAACGATCCCAATCCAGCCGATTCACCAGATCCTCTGATTTATAGCTGTTCTCTACCCCATCCTTAGTCCGGAGGAACTCTTGGCCGGCATGAATAAACGGGATCCCTTGGCTGGTTAGAATGATCGCCGAGGCAAGACGATGCATCGCCGGCCGCAGCAAGTTGCTGTCCGTTCCGGTGGATAGCATGATTTTATCCCATAAGGTATGGTTATCATGGCATTCTACATAGTTGATGGATTGGACCGGTTCCTCCACAAATGAGACAATATCGTCGTTATAAGCGATTCCCCCAACAACGCCTTTACGAACCTCATCCTCAAGCCCCTTCCCCCCTGTGACAAAGCCCTGAGCCGTATACTCGAACACATGGCCTTTCAAAGCATTTCGAATCACATCATTAAAATGGCCAATCTTCGGCATGCGCCCAGCCTGCTGCTGATTCGCTCTCTGCCTTGGGGGGAGGGCTGTATCCATCATCCAGCCTTCTCCGTACAGAAGAATGCTCGGGTCGACTTCATCTAAACGCCGCCGCAGCTCGTTCATTGTATTCACGTCCAGGAGACCCATCAGATCAAACCTAAAACCGTCGATATGATACTCTCGCGCCCAATACAGTACAGAATCTACTATAAATTTGGTGACCATCCGCCGTTCTGATGCTACGTCATTCCCGCAGCCCGAGCCATTCGAGAATTTATGGTCAGGTGTATAACGGAGATAGTAGCCTGGAACCAACCGTGTGAAATTCACAATATAACCATCATAGACATGATTGTAAACTACATCCATGACTACGCGAAGCCCCCGGTCATGCAAAGCTTGAATCATCTGCTTCAGTTCAGCAATCCGCACCGCGGGCTTGTAAGGATCCGTAGCGTAAGAGCCTTCCGGTACATTATAGTTCTTAGGATCGTACCCCCAGTTGTATTGAGGCTCATCCAATCTAGTCTCATCAACGCTCTCCGTGGAGTAATCATAGAATGGCAATATTTGAACATGGGTCACGCCAAGGTTCGAGATATGATCCAAACCTGTAGAAATTCCCCCCGGACCTTTCGTCCCGCCTTCGGCAAGGCCCAGGTACTTCCCTTTATGCTCAATTCCGCTTGCTGGATGAATAGACAAGTCGCGCAGATGTACTTCGTAAATAATAGCGTCAAGCGGGGATTCGAGCGGTGGCTTCTCTTCTGTCCAGCCAGCAGGGTTGGTCTTTTGCAAATCAATGATTGCCCCGCGATCTCCGTTAACCCCCACTGCCTTGGCATAAGGGTCCACAGCCTCATTAATCTGTTCTCCCACATGCACACAGTAAGTATAATAACGATTCTGCAAATCCTCATCGATAGAGAGAATCCAGGTTCCCTTTACATCCCGGCGCATGCGCCGTTTGTCAGGCCGATCATCGTCCCAGCTGTCATATAGAAACACCCATGCCTCGCTGGCTGTAGGAGCCCACAGCCGAAACTGTGTCCGCTTAGGGGAATAAGTTGCTCCAAGATCATTCCCGTCATAGTAATATGCCTTGTCAAACTCAGGGTCGAACACGCTGATGCCTCCGGTAATGACCGGGTCGCCATAATCAATTACGATATCCCTTTCCTTCTGAACAGACAAGCTATTCTGCCTCCTTCATTGAGAACTTCACGCTCTTAACCCCGGGGTGGAAAAGGATCATGCCCGTAACTGTGAGACTCAGAAATTTTACCGTCCGAGTTATGAATTTTATGCTCTGTTTGATCCTTCCTCGCCTCCTTACGACCTGCGGCTTCGGCATCCGCCTTGCGCTCGTAATGCTCAAGCTTCCGGCCATTTTGCTGAACTTTCCAGCCTCCGCCATGATCAGGGGTGGTATGAACATCATTTTGTGGCATCGTTTGCACACTCCCTTATTATAGTGGTGTATTCAGCATATGGAAAGTAAACTTATGCCAAATTCAAAGCTAAACTCGCTTTAATATATTAACCTTCACTCTTCCCAGAAAATCATACCGCCGCTAATATTCAATGGTTCCCTAATGCTCCTGATAAAAAAAGCGCGTTACGGGAAGTGTAATCCCATAACACGCTTGAATTTAGATATACGATCTCTTGGCTCTCCTTTGAGAGGAGCCTTTAATCACGCCGGCGGGACAGGGGTCCGGCCGATTCAATCACCCGCTCCGCCAAGCGGCTGAAGGGAAGGGATTGAACCCAAACCTTGCCTGGCCCCCGCAGTGTTGCAAGAAACAACCCCTCGCCGCCAAAGATAGCCGTTTTGATCCCTTTTACAAACTCAATGTTATATTTAACCTGATCCGTCATCGCTACGAGGCATCCTGTGTCCAGCCGAATCATCTCTCCAGCATATAGAGTCTTCTCAATGACATGGCCGCCCGAATGAACAAAAGCAAACCCATCCCCTTCGATCCGCTGCATGATAAACCCCTCGCCGCCAAAGAAGCCAGTGCCGAGCTTGCGCTGAAAATCAATACTGATGGAGATTCCCTTAGCTGCGCATAGGAACGATTGCTTCTGGCAGATGACCTGGCCCCCGAGCGCGGGAAGATCAAGCGGAAGAATTTTTCCTGGATAAGGTGCCGCAAAGGTGACTCCTCTTCTTCCGCTTCCCTCATTGGTATACACGGTCATAAACAGGCTCTCCCCCGTAAGCAGCCGCTTGCCGGCTCCCATAAGCTTGCCCACCATGCCGCCCTTCCCTGATGAACCATCGCCAAAGATTGTCTGCATGCGAATATCCGAGTCCATCATCATCATGCTGCCTGCTTCAGCTACCACGCTCTCTCCCGGATCAAGACGGATCTCCACACACTGCATTTCATTTCCCATAATTTCATAATCAATTTCATGTACAAACCGCAATTCCCTCACCCCATTCCTGTTCCATAAATGTAGAACCAATCTACCATACGAGGCTATACAGGGAAATATTCAGGTCCCGCGTTCGATTTGAAATCGTATTTTCGTTCCCATCACACTGCGCTGCCAAACTGTGCTGCATGAAGCCGGCTGTATAGTCCGCCAGCAGCAAGCAGCTCCTCATGCGCCCCCTGCTCCGCTATGCCTTCAGGGGTGACGACGACAATGCGGTCCGCATTCTTGATGGTTGCCAGCCTGTGTGCAATAACCAAGGTTGTCCGTCCTTCGGACAGCTCTGCTAACGATTGCTGGATGGCCGCTTCTGTCTCCGTATCCAGAGCAGATGTAGCCTCATCCAGAATCAGAATCGGCGGGTTCTTTAAGAACATGCGTGCAATGGACAGGCGCTGCTTCTGACCCCCGGACAGCTTGACCCCTCGTTCACCAATTATCGTATCGAGGCCCTCAGGCTGGGCCTGAATGAACTCTACCAGCCGGGCGTGACGGGCAGCATTCCAGATCTCCTCATCGCTTGCATCAAGCTTCCCGTAAGCGATATTCTCACGGATCGAGCCCGAGAACAAGAACACGTCCTGTTGGACAATTCCGATTTGACTGCGAAGTGATGTTAGCTTCATTTGGCGAATATCTATGCCGTCAATCGAAATGCTGCCTTCATCCGTCTCGTAGAAGCGGGGAAGCAAACTGCAGAGCGTTGTCTTGCCAGAGCCGGAAGGACCTACGAAGGCAACGGTCTCGCCAGCATGAATGCGAAGATTGATATTATGCAGCACCGGGTCGTTTTTTTCATAGCCAAAGGATACGCCCTTATATTCAATATCTCCAGCCAAATGATTCACGGCTCTTGCACCCGGTGCATCAGCTACGTCCGGCTCTGTATCCATAATCTCCACAAAGCGCTTAAAGCCCGCGATTCCCTTCGGGTAGGTCTCGATGACAGCGTTAATCTTCTCGATCGGACGAAAGAATACATTAGATAAGAGCAGAAATCCGATAAACTCCCCATAGGTTAGTTCCCCTTGAATGACAAACCAAGCGCCACAGATCAGCACGAACAAGGAGACGAGGCGCATTAGCATGTAGCTGATGGACGTGTTGTAAGCCATAATTTTGTAAGACAACAGCTTCGTTAAGCGAAACTGCTTGTTGTTGACCGCAAACAGCTTTTTCTCATGCTCTTCATTAGCGAAAGCCTGAACCACACGGATACCGCCCACGTTATCCTCCAGACGGGCATTGAAGTCAGCGATATCCGAATACATGCGCCGGAATGCAGCGGTCATCTTTTTGTTGAACAAAAGCGCGAAATAGATAATCACTGGCACAATGACAAAGGTAAGCACTGCAAGCTTCCAATTGATCGACACCATTAGCAGAAACGCGCCGACCAAGGTCATCACGGCGATGAACAAATCCTCAGGGCCATGGTGTGCGACTTCCCCGATCTCCATCAAATCAGTGGTAAAACGGGAAAGCAGGTGGCCTGTCTTGTTATTATCGAAGAAACGGAAAGACAGCTTCTGCAGATGATCGAACAGCTTCTTGCGCATTTCGGTCTCAATATTAATCCCGAGCTTATGCCCCCAATAGGTGACGACAAACTGCATAAATGAATTCAGAATATATACGATAAGCAGCCCCAGGCAAGCTAGAAGAATCCAGCGCCAATTCCCGCTCGGCAGCAGCTTGTCTACTACCTTGTTCACTGCCAGTGGGAAACCTAACTCAAGCAGCGCTGCGAAGATTGCACAGGTGAAATCAAGCAGGAACAATCCTTTGTATGGCCTATAATAAGAGAAAAAACGACGCAGCATAACTTTACCTCATTTCGTTAGTAGCTAATGTAGACACTTTTTTTCTTGCAAGAAGAGGCCGCCCGATCCCTGGAACGGACAGCCTCTAGTAGTCAAAACCCCTAGTTATTATAAAGCCGCATTAGCCTCTGGCCTTCGCCAGCAGATACAGGAAATAGGGCGCTCCAATAATGGCGACGACAATCCCTGTCGGGACCTCTCCTGAACTTAAGACCGAGCGGCCAATCGTATCCGATACCAGCACCATCAAGCCGCCAAGCAGCGCAGAAGTCGGAAGCAACTGCTGATGGTTCGGCCCAACGAGGCGGCGGGCTAAGTGGGGGCCAATCAACCCGACAAAGCTGATCCCCCCGCCCACAGCTACGCAGGATGCGGCCAAACCAACTGCTGCAGCCAGAAGACCGAAGCGTTCTTTTTCTAGAGGCGCACCCACTCCCCTCGCCGCCGGGTCACCTAGGGTCAGCACATTTAGTACCTTCGCCTTGTAAAAAACAAAAGGGAGCAGAATAATCAGCCAAGGAAGAAGCGAAATGACATATTTCCAGGTCGTCCCGCTAATGCTTCCCGCTAGCCAGGTGTAGACAGACCTATACTCCTCCGGGGAGACCCGAACGGACAGCACAATCATGAGTGCGGCAATGCCGGACGCAATCCCAATCCCGTTCAGCACCAGACGTGTCGGGGACATGCCTTCGTTTTTTTTATAAGCAAGCACATAGATGATCGCCGCAGTAATGGCGGCACCTCCCAGGGCGAAAACCGGCATCATAAATGCCGTCTGCTGGGACTCTCCAGGATAGAAGGCTACATAAATCATTACAGCCAGGCCAGCGCCTGCATTAATGCCTAATATCCCCGGCTCTGCCAGTGGGTTGCGGGAAATCCCCTGCATGATGCAGCCAGATACAGCCAGACCGGCACCAATCAGAACAGAAATAACAATCCGCGGCAGCCGCAGATCGAATAAGATCACTCGCTGCTGATCCGTTCCCCCGCCAAATATCGTCTTCAGGACGTCAAGCGGTGCCAGATGGAGAAAGCCTGAATTCATACTAATCAAAAAACAGATCACGATTAGAACAGTCAAAATGCCCATTGTAAGCTTCCAGCGCTTGCTGCGCTGGCGCAAATGGGAGTCAAACGCAGGATGCTTCATTTCAGTTCTCTCCCCCCTCTTCGTACAAGGTATAGGAAGAAAGGAACCCCAAGCACAGCGATTAGCGCGGCCATTGGAGTCTCATAAGGAGGATTGACCATCCTTGCCGCTGTATCGGCAACCACAACCAATAGGGCACCAAACACCGCAGAGCCTGGAATAACCCACCGGTAATCAACGCCAACCAAGTAGCGAACGATATGCGGGATAATTAGACCCACAAATCCTACGACCCCGACAGCTGAGACGGCGGCTCCTGCCAGAACTAGGACAATCAAGGTCCCGCCTGCACGAACCAGCCCATTGCGCTGGCCCAAGCCTGCAGAGACTTCGTCGCCAAGACTCAGCACTGTAATCGAACGGGAAATCGCCATTGCTCCGGCAAGAGCGGCCAGTATCCAAGGCGCAAGCGCCTTAACCTGGGTCCACTGAATCCCGGCTAGACCGCCTGCATACCAGAAGGCCATATCTTGTCCAATGTCATAATACAGACCTATTCCTTGACTGAGCGCCACCAATAGCGCACTTACGGCAGCACCGGCAAGCACAAGCCTCATTGGAGTTAGTCCATTTCGGGACAAAGACCCGATTCCAAATACGATCCCTGCCCCCAGCCCTGCGCCAAGGAAAGAATAAAGGATTATAGATAAATAAGGTAAGTTCGGCGCGAATGCAAAGCATAGCGCGAGGACAAAAGCTGCCCCCGAATTTAAACCAAGAAGTCCGGAATCGGCAATGGGATTGCGTGTCATCCCCTGCATGAGCGCCCCGGCTACAGCGAGGCTGGCCCCAACAAAGATCCCGGCAATCACCCTTGGCAGGCGCACTTCCTGAATCACCTGATGCGCCGTGATATGCGGGTCAAAATGAAATATAGCCTGCCATACGGTGGCTACATGAATATCTGCAGTACCTATAGCAATAGATGCTCCTGATGCAAGAATCAAAGCGGCTAAACCTGCCAGCAGAACCAGTATTCCGATGACCGGTCTAATCCGCCGGGTGATCTGCAGCGATTGGTTTGCTTGTTCTTCCTCTTCTGCCTTGTCAGCCACTTCATTCATCATCCTTTGGCACTCTGTATGTAAAACCTCATAATAACCATTTTATTGATAACGATTCTCAGCGTCAACCTTTTTTATATTCTGCCGAAGATGAAGGAGACCACGGGGTTAACAAAAGACCACATAACCGCTCTTCAGCAGAAAAGCGGTTATGCACGGCGGTTAGGGGAATCGGTGAACCGGTTGAATGCGCCAGATCTCTGAAGCATAATTGCGAATCGTACAGTCACTAGAGAACTTACCGGAATGCGCTACATTTAGGATCGCCTTCTTCTGCCAGGCTCTCTCATTTCGGTATGCCAAGTCAATTCGCAAATGAGCTTCCACGTAATCTGCAAAGTCCTTTAGAACGAAGTACTCATCATTATGATCCAGAATGGATTGATAGATGTCCGCAAACTCTCCATCCACCTGGCTGAATGGGCCGGGCTTTACCAGCTGGTCCATAACCTCACGGATTCTGGGGTCACTGTGATACATGTCCCAGGCCCCATAGCCCCCATTTTGATAGTAATTCTGCACCTCATCTGCATTTAGCCCGAAGATAAACATATTCTCTGAACCGAGCAGCCCATACATCTCCACATTAGCTCCATCCATGGTCCCGAGCGTAAGAGCCCCATTCATCATGAATTTCATGTTACCGGTGCCTGAAGCTTCCTTGCTCGCCGTGGAGATCTGCTCGCTGACATCCGCTGCTGGAATAATCCGTTCGGCAAGGGAGACCGAATAATTCTCTAGAAAGATGACTTTCATGGTCTTGCTAATCACCGGATCATTGTTCACTCGATCCGCTACCGTGTTGATCAGCTTGATAATTCGCTTAGCCAAGTAATAGCTCGGTGCTGCTTTCGCTCCGAAAATAAAAGTGCGGGGAACCCGATCCATATTCGGGTTCTCTTTCAGCTGCTGGTATAAATGCATGATATGCAGCACGTTCAGCAGCTGGCGTTTATAGGCATGAAGCCGTTTCACCTGTACATCAAAGATTGAATCGGGATGGATGTGAATTCCCTGCTCCTCGTAAATATACTGGGCCAGCCGCACTTTATTATACCTTTTAATCGCTCCAAAGGCTTCCTGGAACCCGCTATCCTCGCAGCATTTGATCAGCTCATTCAGCTCCTGAGGATGCTTGATCCAGCGCTTGCCGATACACGAGCTGACAAGTTCGGCCAGCTTCGGATTCGCATGCATCAACCAGCGGCGATGCGTGATGCCATTGGTCTTATTATTAAAACGAGTGGGGAATACCTCGTAGAACGATTTCATCTCCCTCGCCTTCAAAATCTCCGTATGAAGGGCTGCTACACCATTCACACTGTGACTGCCCACAATAGCCAGATGGGCCATGCGGATCTGGCCGTACTCTATGATCGCCATCTGGCTGATTCGCTCCCGGTCTTGGGGAAACCGGCTGTGCAGCTCAAGTCTAAACCTGCGGTCGATCTCTTCAATAATAAGATAGATCCGCGGCAGGAGCTCCCGCACCATGGAAACAGGCCATTTCTCCAGGGCCTCACTTAAGATGGTGTGGTTAGTATAAGCCACGATCTGCGTGGTCAGGCTCCAGGCATCATCCCAGCCAAAGCCGTGCTCATCAATCAGAATCCGCATAAGCTCAGGAATAACCAATGTCGGATGCGTATCGTTAATGTGGAAGGCGACCTTCTCAGCCAGTCTGTTATACGGCAGTCCCAGCTTGGCATAAGTCCGCAAGGCACTTTGTACACCTGCACTGCATAGGAAATACTGCTGCTTTAGCCTGAGTAATTTGCCTTCGTACTGGGAATCGTCCGGATACAGAAATTCAGAGATGGATTCAACAGAACGATTATAATCTAAGTACCGATGATAAGATCCGTTGAAGCCGTTAAGATGCTGCCGTCCCGGGTCCATCATCGACTCGGCGCTCCACATGCGAAGTGTATTCACATGCGGATGGCAGTATCCGATAATAGGAATGTCATAGGGTACGGCTCTGACGGCTTCATAATTCACGGTTTCGAAGACCAGTCTTCCGTTGTCTTCTCGTGTCTTCACTTCCCCCCAGAATCTTACCTCGACCTGCTTATCAGGACGGCGGACCTCCCACTCATATCCCTTTTGCAGCCAATAATCCGGCAGCTCTACCTGATTGCCGTCCATGATTTTCTGCTCAAATAAACCATATTTATAGCGAATGCCGCTGCCGTGTCCTGCATATTGCAAGGAGGCAAGCGAATCCATGAAGCAGGCGGCAAGCCGGCCTAGGCCTCCATTGCCGAGCCCTGCATCGGCCTCCTGCTCTTCAATTTGCTCGAGAGAATAGCCTAAATCGGCCAGCCCATCCCGAACGAGCTCCAGCACACCCAGATTCAGCAGATTACTACCCAGCAGTCGTCCGATCAGGAACTCAAGTGAGAAATAATAAACCTGCTTCTCCTGCCGTTGCTTATAAGCCGTATTGGTCTCCGCCCAATCCTTCCCGATATGCTCACGAATCATACCGCTTAAGATGTTGTAGACATCGGTCTCGGAAGCTTCTTCAAGCGGTTTGCCCAGCTTCCGCACCAATTGGCGCTGGAATGCTTCCTTGAATACCTCTTTGTTCTCGAACAAGATTGGTTTCCTCCTGACGGTGTCTCCTTAAATATGGCTGTTCTTCGCGATGACAAATGGCTTCTTGATATCTCCGATCAAGGTCCGCTCTGCGGAAATATGCACATCCTTATCCATAATCACATTTTCGATGACTGCGTTCTCCTCGATCACACACTTCTGCATAATTATGGAATTCGATATGACTGCACCTTTTTTGACTTGCACTCCGCGGAATAAAATGCTGTTATCAACACGGCCCCCCACAATGCAGCCATTGGCAACCAGAGAATCTGTAACCTCAGCGCTCTCCAAGTACCTTGTAGGCGGTTCATATTTGATTTTTGTGCGCACAGGTTTTTCTTTGAACAATTTCATGTAGGTCTGCTGATCCAATAGATCCATACTGTTCGCGTAATAGCTCTCCACGGAATTAATTACAGCATGGTAGCCTTCATAAGGATAGGCATAGATCTTTAAATCCGCCGGGTTATTTTGGAGGACATCCCGAAAGAAATGGTTCTCACCATGGGCAATACTGTGCTCGACACGTTCCAAGTATAAATATTTATCCATAATAAATATTTCCATATAGATATTCTGATGATCCCGTTCCTGATGAATGTCGGTAACTTCTCCATCCCCTTGCACATCAAGGCGAATGCAGGACTCGTGCTCAGGCCGAAGCTCATCTACTCGCTTGTAGATCAGCGTCACATCAGCCCCCTTTTCCTTGTGGTACCGAACTGCCTCGCGCAGGTCAACCTTGCTTACATGCCGGGAACCGGAGTGCACCATATACCTGCCGGAACTTCGCCGAAAGAAATCGAGGTTGTTATGGACATGCTGAAGCTCTCCCGTAGAGACATCCGTAGGATCATTCCAGTCCGGCGGAAGGATGAACAGTCCTCCGTGATTCCGGTCCAGATCCCATGGTTTGCCTTCTCCCAAATGGTCCATGAGTGAGCGGTATTTTCTCCGGACAAACAAGGCGATATCCGACATCCCAGCATGCATCATATTCGACAGAACAAAGTCGATCAGACGATAGCGTCCTGCAAAGGGAACTGCTGCGCCACAGCGGAAATAAGTCAGCTCGCTTAATTGATCCAATTCATCATCCAAATTGATTACACCAATAACATCGTTCATTTTTAGCCGCTCCCTTCCTCGCTAATCAATACGATCTCTTGCTCGCGTCCTGGCTCCGGTCCGATGACAGCGCCATCCTCAATCACCATGTCCTCATTGATAATCGCCCTGTGAATTGTTACATTCCGGCCGATTTTCACCTTGGGCATAATAACTGAATCCGTAATCACACTGCCTTCACCCACCTCAACACCATAGAATAAAACAGAGCGGCTAACCTCCCCATGAACGACACAGCCTTCATTCACAATGCAGCTGTGGAGCTTCGCTTCAGGGGCGATATATTCAGCTGGTTGATTCGGACTATGTGTATAAATCCTCCAGGCAGGGTCGTTCAAATCCAGCTCAGGTTGATCACAAAGCAGGTCCATATTGGATTCCCACAAGCTTTGAATGGTCCCGACATCCTTCCAATACCCCTCAAAAGGATAGGCATACAGCGTCTTCTGGTTATTGAGCATCAGCGGAATAATATCTTTGCCAAAGTCATAGCTCGAGGAGGCCTGCTTCTCATCCTCAATCAGATGACGCTTGAGTACCTCCCACTTGAAGAGATAGATCCCCATCGAAGCCAGTGTGCTTCTGGGTTGTTCCGGCTTCTCTTCAAACTCATAGATGCGCAGGTTCTCATCGGTATTCAGAATTCCAAAGCGGCTGGCTTCCTCCAAGGAGACATCAATCACCGAGATGGTGCAATCCGCGTTTTTCTCCTTATGGTACTGCAGCATTTTGTCATAGTTCATTTTGTAAATATGGTCGCCCGACAGGATAAGGACATGTTCCGGATCGTACTGCTCAATAAATTTCATATTCCGATAGATCGCATCCGCGGTCCCTTGATACCAGCTGCTCCCGTCTTCTTTCTCATGGGGAGGAAGCACATACACTCCTCCGTTTCTGCGATCAAGATCCCAATCGCTCCCAACGCCAATATATGAATGCAGCACCAGCGGTTCATATTGGGTCAGTACACCCACCGTGTCAATCCCGGAATTGCTGCAGTTGCTTAGTGGAAAATCAATTATCCGATAGGTTCCTCCGAAATAAACAGCTGGCTTCGCCAGTGACTTCGTCAATCCTTTAAGCCGTCTTCCCTGCCCTCCAGCCAGAAGCATAGCCACAACCTCTTTTCTCATGACAAGACCTCCTTTAACCCTCTAATTCTTCCAAACACCCCGCGTGAACCGCTCCGCTTCTTAAGCCGCCACGGAAAACATATGTAACTAAGCCTATGCTGAACCTCCCTGCACTATCTCCAGGTACCTGAAATTGTTCTTGAGTCACAGCAATCTGACACTATTGTTTAACCTTTATCCTTGCTTGTTAATCTGAAAGCCCTTTCTTATGGAATCTCAACCCGAGAGATAACAGGCATATAAAATAAGCCCTCTCATAGATTAAAAAGAGGACAAGAATTATGGGTTCCCGCGAAGTGGGGTGAGGTCACATGAGATACGCCAGGTCCATTAAAATATTAACTTTAGCAGCACCAGCAGCCTTTCTTCTAGTCTGGATCATCCTGTTCCTGCCGCAAAGCGTCAGCCTGCTTCACAGCAGTTATGCAGCCGTATTTAAGATTCATTTCCTCGGGATACTGCTTGAGGCTGTACCTTTTGTGCTGCTTGGATCCTTGCTCTCTTCCTTTATCCATCTGATCCTGCCAGAGAACCTTTTGGGACGCTGGATGCCCAAGAATCCTATACTCGGCGTCGGGCTAGCCTGCCTGCTTGGCGTGATCTTCCCAGTATGCGAGTGCGGCATGATTCCTTTGATCCGGCGCCTTATTCAAAAAGGAACTCCTGCTTATATCGCCATTGTGTTTCTGTTATCCGGTCCAATTGTCAATCCGGTCGTCTTCAGCGCCACGTTGCTAGCGCTTCGCGGGCATTCCGAACTGGTCTATGCCAGACTGGGACTGGCGGCCTTAGTATCCGCTGTAATTGGGCTGATCTTATATCGTACGATTCGCGGGAATCCGCTTAAGCATACCGTCAGCTCCGCCGCCAATCATGAACACACGGGGCTCCGCCGCGGGCGAATCGCCTCATTCTTCCAGCACGCATCGGATGACTTCTTCGAGGCCGGTAAATACTTAATCGCCGGATGTCTTATCACCGCTGTGATTCAGACCTTTACATCCCATTCGGCACTCACTTCATTGGGGGAAGGCCCGCTAGGTGCATATCCCTTTATGATGGGGCTGGGATTTGTACTCTCGCTCTGTTCCACATCAGATGCCTTTGTGGCCGCTACCTTCCTCCACACCTTCTCACCCGGGCCGATCCTTGCTTTTTTAGTCATGGGCCCCATGCTTGATTTTAAAAACCTGCTCATGCTTTTGTCCGTCTTCCGAACCAAGCTGGTTGTACAGCTATCCCTGCTCATTATCTCACTGGTGCTTATAGGCTCTGTACTAACAGAACAATGGCTCCTGCCCCATTAACTAAAGGTTCAAACCTAGAAGGAGGCTTAGCTTAGCGTATGTACAGCCCCTCTCTTCGTGCACATGACGTGTTCCGCGCTGCCATCTTAATCGGGTTCGCTTGGTATATAGCTTCTCTAGTGAAAACAGACTCTCTACATTATTATCTCGCGCCCCGCATGGAAATTTGGATTTATTGGTGTCCCGTAGCCTTAGGCTTTATGGCTGTGTTTTTATTGTATCGGGCTATCTCTCCCGAAGACGAGGCCAATTGCGGTTGCGAGCATCCGATCTCTTCTTCTGTCATCAAAAATCTGCTGATTTACGGATTGTTTCTGCTGCCGCTGACCCTTGGATTCCTGCTCCCAGATCGTGTTCTGGGAACCAGCGCTGCGATTAAGAAGGGATTCTCTCTCTCTTCCCCTTTACAGACCGAACTCTACAAAGAGAATGCTGGTGGGGGGACTTCCTCTACGCAGCAGTTCATGCAGAAAAAGATCGAGACATCTGCTGGCCTCCCTGCTTCTACAGCAAGGAGTTCATCCAGCTCTGCCAGTAAGACATTTATCGCACCAGATGCTTATAATGAGGAATTTGCTTCCTTGGCCGGATTGTTGTATGAGCAGCCCGTGATCCAGGTGTCGCCAGATATTTTCTCCGAAACGATCGGAGCCATCGAACTGTATAAGAAGGATTTCATCGGCAAACGAATCTCTCTAACAGGGTTTGTATATAAGGACCCCCAGATGGAATCCACAGCAGGAAGCTTTGCGATTGGGCGCTTTCTGGTGCTGTGCTGTACGGCAGATGCACTGCCCTTCGGCGTACTGGTTCATACTTCGGAGCCTTCAAACCTCCCAAATGATACATGGGTGCAAATTGAAGGCATGATCGGCACCGCACAAGTCCAAGACCAAGAGGTGCTGCGTATTGATGCAGCCGAGATCCGCAAAGTGGATCAGCCTCCGATAGCCTACGTGTACCCTAACGCAGACTCTGTTGCTGCCTTCCAAAGGGCAAATGCGCTCCGTACACCTTAAAAAACCAGGCTGTCCTCCTGGCAAGTTGCTTTGCCACGGGGTACAGCCTGGTTTCGTCTACTGTGCTGCTTCTAGCTTTATTCTCCGCTGCTTTCTGCAGGAGGCTTCACCTTCTGGACTTCAATCCATTCGATTCTCTCCTGCTTCATCTCAGTAACCCTAAACGTATAACTCCGATAGGAGATCGACTCCCCTTGGCGAATATCGTACTTACGGGACAGCAGCCATCCGCCCAGTGTAAAGGCCTCACCTGTCTGTAATCCCGCATGCAGAATGCTGTTGACCTCATGAAACGGAGCCCTTGCATGAATACGGTATCTATCATCCCCCAGCGCAATAATATCTGCTGCTTCCTCCTCAGGCTCAGCCGGTTCATCATCAATTTCTCCTACTATACTCTCTACGATATCCTCTATAGTAACGACCCCTGTTGTCCCGCCAAATTCATCCTGAAGCACCGCCATCTTAATGCCCTCCTTCTGCATCTTCAAGAGCAAGTGCTGTGCTCTAATCGTATCAATAACCTTAATAACCGGGGTCATATGCTTGGCTACGGCTTCATCCGGTGTTACCAGTCCTCTAACATACTGCGTAAGCAGCTGCTTTGTATGAATCATCCCTACAATTTGATCTTTATCATGGTTTCGGGTTACCGGATACAGATCAAAAGGCGTGTCTCCAATTATTTTCAGGAATTGATCCACCCTCTCCTTCTCTGAGACTGCCTTGATCTGTGTTCTGGGTACCATGATGCCTTGTACGGCAAGCTTGTCAAGTTCAAATATATTGTTCAGATACCGGTATTCGAATGGATTAATCTGTCCACTCTTGTATCCTTCGGATAATGCCAAGCGCAGCTCTGCCTCGGTCTGAACCACCTCATGCTCATTGGCCGATTTCAGTCCAAACAAGCCGGTGATCAACCGCGAAGACCGGCTGAGGAACCAGTTGAAAGGAAACGTAACACGGTAAAATACAATCAAAGGCCGGCTGAAAAACATGGCCATCGGCTCCGCGACCTGAATCGCAAAGGATTTAGGGACCAGCTCACCAATGACTACCTCTAAATATGTCAGCAGCAGGAATGCAATCAGGAAGGAGAGGATGCTCTCCACGGAGCTTGGGATGTGCATAAGCTCAAAAAGCGGTGACAACAGATGTTCAATGGTCGATTCCCCCAGCCACCCAAGTGCTAATGCAGTTAGTGTGTTCCCCAGCTGGCAAGCCGATAAATATTCGTCCAGCCGGGATAGAATATTCTGCACGGCTTGAGCCTTCTTATTTCCTGCTGCCGCAAGCTGATCTATCTTAGATATTCTTACACGAATAATAGAGTATTCAGAAGCTACAAAGTATGCGGTCAGCAAAATCAGCAAGAGTACGGTCGATAGCTTGACTATGTCCATTCCATCCCTTTATGCGCCCACCTGGCGGATAAAGGACACCTCCCATCTATTCTGTCTGTCTCTTCTTAATAGATTAACCTTTTTCCGTACAAATAATTAATTTACAGTATAAAAAACACAGCCCTGGGCAAGAGACGAAATCTCTTAGCGGACTGTGCTTCATTTATCGGCTATTCAGTTACCTTTGCCCTAGGGATAGACCCTCCGGCCAACAATGACCAGATCCCGTTCGACCCCAGCCATATTGGCAACCTTAGGGAGGTAGCCCCATTCTGCAAAACCATACTTCTTCAAGAGTCCAAGGCTTGGCTCATTGTGAGCAAACACAAATCCGAGCAAAGTGTGCACTCGAAGCTTACGGCATGCCTCAATTGCTCGGCGCATCAGGATACCCCCATACCCTTGCGAACGATATTCTTCCGCAATGTAGATGCTGATCTCTGCCGTTCCCGAGTACGCTGGACGGCCGTAGAAGGATTGAAAGCTCAGCCAGGCCGCAATGACTCCATCTTTACGCAGCACCCACAGCGGCCGTTCCCCCGGCGTATGCTCTCTAAACCATGGCACGCGGCTCTCTACAGAGATTGGCTCCAGATCTGCTGTGACTTTCCTGCTGGATATGGTTGAATTATAAATCTCTACAATGCGTTCCAAATCATTCAGCGTTGCATCCTCAATGATATACTCTTGTTCGGACATTGGTCTCCCCCATTTCGGTAACTCGGCAGTGCCGGCCCTGCTTATGCTGTAAATAGATAGATGAGTAAAAACAATATACCACAAAATTTAATAATTGCGTTTGTCTACCGCCTCGAAGGGTAATAATGGGAATACAGCCTTATCCTAACTAAGGAGGAGATGCACCATGCCTACCCAAGATCCTAAAGAACTGCTTAACAACAAACACAAAATGGATCAGCAAAAGGCTGAATTCGCAAACTTTGTGCGCAGTGTCAGTGATGATGCCCCGCCAGAACCAAGCCAGCAGTTTGCAGCACAGGACCGGGGCGAGCCTGATCAGCAAAATCAGCTGAAGGATCAGGAGAACCGCCAAATATAGATTAAAAAAAGCCAATCCACTGTCAAGCAGGGGATTGGCTTCTTCTTTATTGGTGCGAAGACTATTTAATTTGCAAGCTATCCATCGTTTGCGTAGCTTTGTCAAGGAATTTATCGTAAGAATCTTCCAATGCTGCGTAAGTTGCTACGTAAGCTTTGTTATTCTTTACTGCGAAAACCTGACGGAACTTCAAGTTGTAGTCGTTCTGCGTCGCAGAATACACGAATTCATGGGCGTCCAGATCTCCGAGCTTGGTTGCTTCATTTTTCTCCAAAGTGCCTTTCAACATATTCTTAACTTGGTTCTCGGACAACTCAACATATTGCTTCAAGTTCATCGGCTGTGCGCTAAGATCTTGTACGGTTAAAGATACATTCTCTTGGAAAACATCATCGCTTCCTTCCGCAGGACTCAAGAATGCTGCGAGAGAACCAGATGCGCCCTCTTGAAGCTGCCAGTCGCTAGGATATTTGATGCTGATTCCGTTGGCTGCATTCTCATAATCCTTCATATCCCCAGCCGCTGCTTTATCTGTGTCTTTTTTATCCGTATTAGAGCTGCTGGTGGAGCTATTCTTGCTGTCTGTCTTGTTGCTGTCCTTAGTTTCATTCGTGGTAGCTGCCGTTTTGTTCTTACTGTCGTCGCTAGCCTTGCTGCTATCGTCTGATTTGCCGCAAGCAGAGAGCAGCAGTGCAAGCGTAAGTGGGGCAATCCATAATAACTTCTTTGAATCTTTCAAATTCATTGTTCATGACCCTCCAAGTGGTATTATTTAGGTAACAATAGTACCCATTATCCTTAAATAACCTACTTGAAACAAGGTTTTTACCAAAAAATGAATCCAAAGTCTTATTGTGTGTATGCAAAAGGAACTATCTGGATGCTATATTATTACCTTACAGCTGCTAACTTCTATCCATTTTCCTCAATACTTTATGAATCCAGATAGCGGCTGTTGCTCCGTCCCCCATAGCCACCGTGACTTGCTCTGCGTGAACGCCCAGATCACCAGCTACCCAGACATTCTGTACATTCGTCATCTTCGAACGGGGATCTGCTTCTACATGCCTGTTGTGATGCAGCTTCACGCCAAGCTGCTCTGCCAGCTCGGATCTGACATGATTGCCGCCAAAGGCAATAAACCCTCTCTCTGCTGCAAGCCTTGTGCCATCTTCCAATATCGCCTCTGTAATCATGCCTTCTTCTTGACAGAGAATTTCCCGAACCGGCTGCTCAACATAACTCACTCCGGCTTGTTCAAGGTGTCTCAGCGTAGAATGGTCGACCGGCTGCTTCTCATGATTAATATAGGTTAATTCCTGAGTGCGCTCGGACAGCAGCAGCGACATTTCGGCCCCTGCTTCTCCTGACCCGAACATAATTGTCTTCCGGTCCTGAATCTCATAACCGTCACAATCCGGGCATACATAGACACTCTGGCCGAGCGTATCCTCTAGTCCTGGAATATGGGGATAACGGTCCAGCAGACCTGTTGCGAGCAGCAGCGTTCTGGAGCGATAGGCTGTTCCATCTCTTCCTTCCAACATAAATTCCCCTTCGTGCTTGTCCGCTTTCTTAATCTCATCATCGATAAATTCGATACCAACGGCCTTCGCTTGATCCCGCCCTCTCTTTCGCAGCTCGGGGCCTGATACCCCCTCCGGCCAGCCCAGTAGATTGTGATATTGTCTGCAAAGGGAGGAACGGCCGTGGCCTGAATCTATAACGGCAACCTTGTGTGCTGAATAACGTCCTAATTGGATGGCTGCTTGAAGACCGGCAATACCTCCTCCAATGATTAAGCAATCATAAGTCATGGTCGTTCTCTCCTCTCTCTATCCACAAAACAAGGCTGTGACAAACATGGTTACAGACTTATATTTAAACAAATGCCTCGATCTTAAACGCTAGCTAGGTCGGTTCGCATTATAAAAGACCGGCTGCATTTCTTGCAGCCGATCTTAGGACTATTCAACCGAGAATCAGCCGGTCATCCGTTAACTGGTGGTCGCTGATTCGTTCGAATCGCATGCCCAGACCCCTTCGTTTGCCTCTGCCAAATATAGACAAACAGGCCGCCTACCAGCCTTTTCAGCTTGTAGCAACAGCCTGAGAATTCGACTTTTTATCGTACAGACCCTAATGATTTGTACACTCTCGCCTCATAAGGACGAAGCTTCAAGGCTCGAACATCTTCGTCTGAACGGGGCTTATAATTGGATATCAGCAGTTCCAACTTGTCTTCTCGCCAACCCTCCGGCATTTCGAAGAGAGGCTCTTTGCCAAAGAAATTAAGAATCACTAAGATTCGTTCATCTTCCAGTTCTCTTGAGAAAGCATAGATTTCCGGATGCTCCGGAAGCAGCAGCTTGTATTCACCATATACGATAACCTTATGTTGTTTGCGGAGTGCGATCAGCTGCTTGTAATAGTGAAAGATGGAATCAGGGTCCTTCAGAGCGGCCGCTACATTGACTTCCATGTAATCCGCATTCACTTTAATCCACGGGGTTCCCTTGGTGAATCCAGCATTCTCCGTATTGTCCCACTGCATAGGTGTGCGAGAATTATCTCTGCTTTTTTTACGGATGGCCTTCATAATTTCTTCTTCAGAAATTCCTTTCCCTCTGGATTCTTGATAGAAATTCAAGGTCTCCACATCCCTGTAATCCTCAATGGATTCAAATCTGGCATTGGTCATCCCGATTTCCTCACCTTGATAAATATACGGTGTCCCCTCCAGCATATGAATAAAGGTGGCCAGCATTTTAGCAGAGGGTACCCGGCAGGTCACATCGTCCCCGAAACGGGAAACAGATCTAGGCTGGTCGTGATTGTTGAAATAATTTGCGTTCCAGCCGCGATTGTGCAGCACGGTTTGCCACCTGCTCATCACCTCTTTTAATTCAAGCAGGCTCCATGGCTTCACATCCCATTTCCCGCTGCCTGCAGACTTGGCATCTAGGAACATGTGCTCGAACTGAAAGACCATATTGAGTTCTCTGCGGGTATCGCCCACATAATCCAAAGCTTGCTCGGGACCTAAGCCTGAGGTTTCTCCAACCGTCATGATATCGTAGAAATAAAGCACCTGATCATTTAAATTCTGAAGAAGTGTATGAACCTTATCCAGGTTCGAGAACATTTCATAGGCACGCACAGTAGGTGTCTGATGCGGGTTGTCTGCATTGGGAAATCCCTGGGTTTTTACAATATGCGCAATGGCATCGAAGCGGAAGCCGTCTACCCCCTTCTTAAGCCACCAATGCACCATCTCGTGCAGCTTGTCGATTACCGTGTCATTCTCCCAGTTCAAATCCGGCTGGTGCTTGGAATACAGATGCAAGTAATATTCCTCTGTTGCCTCATCGTATTCCCAGACAGTCCCACTGAAATACGATTCCCAGTTATTCGGCGGCCTTCCATCTTTACCCTTACGCCAAATGTAAAAGTCCCGCTTCGGATTATCCACAGAAGACTTGGATTCAATGAACCATGGATGCTCGTCCGATGTGTGGTTCAATACGAGATCCATCATCAGCTTCATCCCGCGCTCATGAATATCACGAAGCATACGGTCAAAATCCTCCATCGTTCCAAATTCCGACATGATATCACAATAGTCGCTAATATCGTATCCATTATCATGATTGGGCGATTTATAAATGGGGCAGACCCATATGACGTCTACTCCGAGCTCCTTCAAGTAATCCAGCTTCGAGATAATGCCGCGCAAATCGCCAATGCCATCACCGTTGGCATCCTTAAAACTAATCGGATAAATCTGATAGACTACACTTTCCTTCCACCATGTTGGCTTCATTATTCCGCCTCCCTACACCCGGCAGAAGCCTGCCGTTCTTTGCATTCTATAGGCTGTACAGAGCCGCAGCCATTTACTCTCTGCCCTACATATATTCTTACCCCAGATGGACAATGCTCTTAACGGTGAAATGGAGTTGAAAGGAAGTCTGCTTGCCTCACACAAAAAAGGACCATCCCTAAGCCCTACGCTGGAACGGTCATCAAGTATTTAATAAATCACCTCAAGTATAGGCAAAATTTACGCTTTAAGCTTGCTCAATCATCTGTTGATATTGCTGCTCAGCCCTGCGAACTTCTGACTCAAGCTTACGCTTTGCTGATTCCAGATCACGAACAATAACCCTAATCTCGCTCAGTTTCTCCTCAACCTCATCCAGTGAGCGGCCAATCCGGCCTTGAACGGCCCAGTCAACAATAAAGCTGTCAAAAAAATAGTCCGCGAACCGCATAAAATCGCCGAGCTCAAGTTCACTCCCCAGCGATAGCTTCACATCATTTAATTCCTTCTCGAATCGGCGCATGCTTACCTGGGCATTTTGAAGATAATTTGAAGCGTCATCCATCTTCCCATGCTTAATATGGGTAGAGATCATTCCGCCCCCAAGCATGTCATAGGTGCCCCAATTCTTCGCAGAATGTAAGGCCTCCGCAGCTGATTCCAGGTCGGAGATCACTCTATGGCCAGCCCTGTAAGCTTCATCCATCTCTTTATGCTGAAGCTTAAGATCGGATCGCAGGGCTGCCAGCTCTTGAAGCTGCGGGCTTTGCTCCAATAGCTCTCGTTCTTTACTCGCCATAATCTCATCTAGCTCCCGCTTAGCGCTTTCTAAATTCGCAAGCTTATTTACAAGCGCACTGATCTGACCTTTTAGGTCCTGGACGGCACGGTCTGCTTCTTCGTATTTCATTCGTGCTTGAAGCACCTCAACCTGTTCACGTTCAAGACGCTCAGCCTTCCTCCCCACCAGCTTGAGGAATAAACCTGTTAAGGAAGTTCCCTCGAGCCGCTGTACATCCTCTTCTTCATCCTGAAGTTTATGCTCCCATTGACGCCGGAGAAGCTCCTGCTCCTCTAAATCCTTCTGAAGCGCTTTGAGCCTCTGTTCAGCTTTATGATAAAGCTGGATTTGCTCCTTGAGATCAAGCATGCGGGTATTCCATTGTTCGAACATGCTCTCCCCTCCCTTAATAACTATGATGTTAGCTCCTTAGCCCCTTTCGCTTCCGCACAGCGAATAATCTCCTCACATAGCAGGTGACTCTCCAGCGCGTCTCTGGCTGTAATTGAAGGAGCACTTCCCTGCTGAACACAAGTCAGAAAATGTTCAATGATCGGCTCAAATCCTCTCCGGTAAAGCACCGTATCCCAGTCGCTAAATCCCTGTCTGTGTTCCTTGCCGTCCTTCATCCACAGCGTCTCATTCAGCTGATTGACTACCCACTTATTTGAAGGTGAAATGATTTCAAGGCGCTCTTCATTAAATCCGCTGTCCCGGTTCATCATGCCTATCCCTGTAAAGCCATCCCCTTGAAGCTGCAAGCTAACCTGACAGAGCAGCCCATCCAGTTGAAGTACAGATATCTCCGAATGCCGGACTTGATCAGGCAGCAGAAAACGAAGCGTGTCCACAACATGAATAAAATCATCCATTATAACTCTGCGGGCAATATCCGGGCTTCGCAAACGGTGTTTCTGTAAGAGAATCATCCGCCGATCCGGCTTGGACTTAAGATCAGCTACCATAGGAGCAAATCTCCGGTTAAAACCGATCATAAGCATGACACCCAGCTCTTCAGCCAGCTCCACCAAACGAACTGAATCCTCATAGTGGTAAGCAATTGGCTTGTCTGCATACACAGGCACCCCGGCACAAAACAGCTGTTCAATGATTTGCGGATGACTCTCTGTAGCCGAATGCACAAAAGCCGCATCAATCTGGTGTGCCAATAATTCTTCGACCGTGTTCACGGATGCTTCAGGACGATATTTCTGTACAAGCTGCTTCAAAGTTGACTGATTCCGGGTACAAAAAATGAGTTCTACGCCCTTTCTTACTCCAATAACCGGCAAATACGCCTTCTGGGCAATTCCGCCCAGACCAATTATTCCGATGCGCAGCATATAAGCTTAGCCCCCTCTATTCCTCATAAATCATCTTGCGGGTCATTCCCCCGTCCACTATCAGTTGGGTTCCGGTTACAAATGTATTGTCAGGATGCGTCAGATACATGCAGGCCCTAGCAATATCCCCCGGATATCCCACCCGGCCTACCGGATGCTGCTCATGATCTGCCGGCCTAAGCGCGTCATAATTTCCTGTCTCAATCCAGCCGGGGCTTACGCAATTGACACGGATTCCATCCTGACCAAGAGAGATGGCAAGCGCATGGGTTAGGGCGACAATTGCCCCTTTGGAAGCTGCATAGGCTTCCGTATTAGGCTCAGACATGATAGCCCGGGTGGATGCCATATTTACAATAGCCCCTCCTCCGCGCTGCTTCATATAGCCTGCAGCTTCACGGGAGGCAAGGAACACGCTTCTCACATTTGTATTCAGAATGTCGTCCCATTCGGAAAGAGACAGCTCGTACGGGGATTTCCAGCGGGAGACCCCTGCATTATTGATCAGAATATCTATAGCCCCGAATTCATCGGCAGCCTGCTTCATGAGCTGCTGAATCTCTGTCTCTAGCCTCACATCACATGGGATAAACATCGCATTCCGCCCTTCCTGACGGATGGAAGCGGCTGTGGCTGCTCCTTGTTCTTCATTCGAATCGGACAGAACAACATAAGCACCTGCCTCCGCAAAGGCTTCGGCCACTCCACGTCCAATACCCTGAGCTGCTCCAGTCACAATGACAACTTTCCCTTCAAATGACATGCTTTATGCCTCCTCAATTAGCTGTATTAGATAGACTGCCAACACAAGGCTGTTTCCATTAGCTTGACTCCATCCATCTCCAGCTCTCCCTGGCCGACCCGGACTGCTCCAAGCCCTTCATAGAAGGAAACTGCTGTATTCTGACTTAACGCCCATACCAGGCAAGAACCGTATCCCGCTCCCCGAAGCAACCGCAGCAATTGCTGAACCAATTGGGTCCCGAGCCCATTCCTTTGAGCTTCCTGGAGCAAATAAATCGCATACAGTTCTCCTTCAGCCTTATAGGCTGCATCCCGATTCGGACCACCGGAGCAGAAACCTACGATACGGCCGGTGTCATCCTCAGCCACTAGAACGATCGTGGTACTCTGCGGATCACAAAGCGCCTTTTCCCAAATCTTAGCACGTTGTTCTATACTGATCTTATCCAGGTAGGAATCTGGAACCATTCCCCGGTAAGTCGATTTCCAGCTTGCCACGCTCACTTCAGCAATTCCCTGAATATCCGCTTCCGACGCTTGTCTGATCAACATGATTTCTGCCCTCCAACCCTTATGAATATTGAGTAAGTTACCGCCTAACTTCAAACAATCCTTGCAGCAAACTCATCCCGCTAACCACACCAAACAAGAACCTCCCCTGATATTTGAAAACATCCGTATATAGCGGAAGCTCCGGCAGTTTGATATATTGTCCCACCGTAGGATACACAAACAGCAAAAAAGCCGGGAGAAAGACAGCCAGCAAAAGCGGTTTATGCGGCCGCCATTTGTTGGGGATGCCGATCAGCAAGCTTACATAAGCACCGAGCACTACAGGGTATAATATTCCCGCCATGCGGATATAATCTGTCTTATTCTTGCTGCTGTTGGCATTCACTGAATCCATCCAATCGTTCCCATAATAAAGAAGGAGGATCGCTCCCGCGATCCATAGCAAAAAGTAGAAATATCCTTTGTTTAATCTCATCTATCATTTCTCCTAATCCGGGTAGTGAATAAATATAGTTTACCATAGTTTAGGATGGGATTTCGCCCGTCTGACCTACGGTTTCCCGTTTGTAGACTCGCACAGGTACGAACCAGATCATTAGGAAGAAGAAGACCGAAGCAAGCAGTACGGGTATAGATAAGGTCTGAATCGCGAACACCAAACCGCTGTGATCCGATATCTCTCCCACAATATAAGTGCTGAACACATCACCAAGTAGATGCATTATAAAAAGCGCTGTTGCCTGAGAAGTATTCCAGATCGATTTGGGCGATACGTCAAAAATAATGGCCGACGCAATACCGACATGCCACATTAAGAAAAAGACTGACAGAAACAGCAGCGGCAGACTTAGAAGCTGCATTCCCAGCGCCAAAAAAACAGCGCATAACAGCATCGCAATCGACACGGTATAGATTCTTCCTCTGGGGTTCTTCTTCAGCCAGTAATCGGCAATAATCCCACCAAGCGGTGCTCCCAGCAAACCTGCAACCACCACCATCGCTCCCGAGAGGGTTCCCGAAGCTCCTACAGAATAGCCAAATGCTCGGTGGAATAAGGTAGGGCCAAAGTAAGCAATCGCGCCAAATGCAAAGGAAATTCCCGCATATCCTAATGAAGCAAGCAGGAATGGAGCGTTGCGGAACAGCGAAAGCATATCCTTACGCCGCAATACCAGCTTCTTCTCAGTTATTGCTTGAGAGTTCTCGGTCATCGAGCCGGATGGCAGCTTCCATGTAAAATAGGCCAGTACCAGACCCGGCAAACCAACGATCGTGAAGGCAGCCGGCCAGCCCAGCTGCGATCCAAGGGCTCCTCCAAGCGTAACCCCTAATGCGCTGCCAATTGGAAGACCCAAATTGAACAGGCCTAGCACCTTAGCTCTTTTACCCTCAGGGAACAATCCTGACAAGATACTGGCCCCGGTCGTTACAAATGCGGCCTCACCTAACCCTACCAGGGACCGGAACAAATAAAGAGAAGAGAACGACCAAGCGAGTGCGGAACCAATTGTCGCAAGGCTCCAAACGGCCGTTCCTATAGCAGCAACCTTATGGGGCTTCCATCGGTCTGACCAGATGCCCAAGGGAATGGCAGCTACCGCATAAGTAATCATAAAGGCTGTGCCCAAGAGGCCGATCATGGCATCATTGACTGCAAAATCCTTCTGCAATAAGGGGAGCACACCTGAAGTCACATTTCGATCTAGATAATTTAGAATATTAAGCAGCAAAAACAGAATAAAAGCCTTCTTCGCGTTCATCAAGCAAGCTCCTTTTTTATCTTTTTGCTTGCATTGTACTCGATGAATGTTATCCCCGATTAAACCGGTTCAGTATTTTGCAAATCAATCACCATATGAATGTCTTCTGGTTCCTTGGCGTACAGCCGTTCGTCCACTTCTTCGGTCAGTCCCCCTCCGCAATGACGATAAAAATTCACCGCGGACTCGGTCTCTGTAGAAGAGATGTAGAGAAACTTCGCTCCCCTACGCTTTGCCTCAAGCTTTAATTCATGCATCAACCTTTTGCCTACACCCTGCCTGCGGTAAGATCTGGATACATACATCAGGTCCACTTGAAGGCCGTCTTCTCGCTTGCCCAGCCAACGATGAGCTAAGACGGCAAAGCCCGCCAAGTCCTCTCCAGCATAGGCACCATAAGCAATTCCGCCGTGCTGTAGCTCGTCTACGAACCGATCTTGTAATTCCTGAAGCATTAAGGGACTCCAGGAACCGCATTCATGATTAGCCTCTTCAGCCTGAATCCCTAAGCTGCCCATCCGATATACCTTGGAAATATGCTCAGAACGATCTATTTCCTTTAATTTACCAACCTCATGTATTCCCATTTCTCTAATTTGCATATTCATTCCTCCTGATCTGCTATTGATTTATTTCTAGGTGAGCAGAAATTCACAAGAGTTGAAATGCTTCAGGGAGCATTTGATCTACCAAATTAGAGCGTCTCTGATATGTACTAGCTCTTATATCCTTAACCTCCTTTCGTCTTTTACTATGATTACTATCATGCCATATGAGGATATCACTTGAACAGACAGTATCGTACAAAAAAAGAGCCGGGAGAAATCTCCTCGGCCCTTTATCATGAACTGCACCTATTGGCTGCTTATTAGAAATTAAAATTGTCTGGGTCTGCACCTGTACGTTCATTCTTATTCAAAGCGTCGATCGCAGCCATATCCTCAGCACTCAGCTCAAAATCAAAAACAGAGGAGTTCTCGATAATGCGCTGCTCCTTCACTGATTTTGGAATGGTTACAATTTTACTTTGCAGATCCCAACGAAGCACGATTTGTGCCGAAGTCTTGCCGTATTTCTCTGCAATTTTGCTAATCGTCTCATCTTTAATGATTTGGCCGTTAGCTAGCGGAG
>NZ_CP028922.1:615000-790000 GCF_003060825.1 Paenibacillus sp. CAA11 | reverse complement strand
AATTCCACTCTCCTCTTCTGCACTCAAGCCACCCAGTTTCCAGTGCGACCCGGAGTTGAGCTCCAGGATTAAACACCAGACTTAAATGGCCGCCTGCGCGCGCTTTACGCCCAATAATTCCGGACAACGCTTGCCCCCTACGTATTACCGCGGCTGCTGGCACGTAGTTAGCCGGGGCTTTCTTCTCAGGTACCGTCACCTTAAGAGCAGTTACTCTCTCAAGCGTTCTTCCCTGGCAACAGAGCTTTACGATCCGAAAACCTTCATCACTCACGCGGCGTTGCTCCGTCAGACTTTCGTCCATTGCGGAAGATTCCCTACTGCTGCCTCCCGTAGGAGTCTGGGCCGTGTCTCAGTCCCAGTGTGGCCGTTCACCCTCTCAGGTCGGCTACGCATCGTCGCCTTGGTGAGCCGTTACCCCACCAACTAGCTAATGCGCCGCAGGCCCATCCGTAAGTGACAGATTGCTCCGTCTTTCCCAAATCCCTCATGCGAGGAACTTGTGTATCCGGTATTAGCTACCGTTTCCGGTAGTTATCCCAGTCTTACAGGCAGGTTGCCTACGTGTTACTCACCCGTCCGCCGCTAAGTTATTTAGAAGCAAGCTTCCAAATAACTCCGCTCGACTTGCATGTATTAGGCACGCCGCCAGCGTTCGTCCTGAGCCAGGATCAAACTCTCCAATAAGGTTTTTTCGAGGTGACATCTTTACCCGAATTGCTTCGAGAAAATAACCATCCGAAAATGTATTGAATAAGCTGATGACTCATTTTGAAACTGACGAGAAAGGATCGAATTTCAAATCGAGATGGACTTGAAATTCATCCGTTAATTCTCATTTATATCTCACTCGTTGTTCAGTTTTCAAAGATCAAACTGTTCTCACGTTTCAACCGAACTCGTCGGTGTCAACTTTTATATCATAGCATGTTAGCAAGCAAGATGCAAGGAGTATTTTTTACCAACTCACTCTGTTCTCTCAATTGCACCAACATGTCCAGCCAAGCTCTTGTTTAACGGCCGGAATAAGAATATACCATACATTCAGCCTAGCAAGCAAGTATTTTTTTCAAAGAAAATAATCTTGATGAACGACCTTAACTTTTTGCTACATTATATATACAAAAAACACCCCTCATGATTGAGAGGTGCTTCACATTTATTTATTCATTTATCCTTGGCTTCCCACCAGAGCATAACGGAGGATAACAAGTACAGCCAGTACCCACATCATCCAGTGGATTTCATACTTCTTGCCTGTCTTATTGGAGATCATATTCGCCACCACAGCCAAAATTACGTAGGAAACAATCCCGAAGGAGATTCCGTTAGCTATGTTGTACGTGAAAGGCATAATAGCAAAAGTCAAGAATGACGGAATGGCAACAACCATATCTTGAAAATCAATATTACGCAAGGATTGTGCCATCAGTACACCGACGATGATCAGAGCAGCCGCAGTCGCAGAGCCCGGAATCAATGCAGCAATTGGTGCAAGGAACAACGCAAGCAGGAAACAAGCGCCTGTTGTTACGGCTGTTAGGCCTGTACGTCCACCTTCAGCAACCCCCGCTGTACTTTCAACAAATGCTGTCGTTGTAGAAGTCCCGAGCACAGCACCACCAGCAACGGCTACAGCATCTACAAACATCGCCTTGCCAACACGTTTACGGCCTTCCTCAGGGTTGTCCATAATACCTGCACGCTGTGCAGTACCTACCAGAGTTCCAAATGTATCGAAGAGTTCAACAAATGTAAATGTAGCAATCGCCGAGATAATACCAGTATGCAGAATACCATCCCAATCAAAGGACATAAAGTTCATTTGGCTGAAATCAGGTACCCAGTGCGCGTCCTTGCTCGTCAGAGTGCTAAAGTCCACGGCGCCCATGAGCATCGCGATAACCGTAGTGCCAAGAATACCAAATAGAATCGCACCTTTTACTCGAAGAACCATCAATATAGAAATCAGGATCAAGCCGATCAGCGCTAGCTGAACGTTCGTGTTCTCAAGACTTCCCAAGTGAATTACTGTTTCGAAGGAAAGTACATCTGTTAATTTGTGAGCTGGAATATCACTTCCTGCTTCCACGCCAACCGTCATCAGCCCGCTGTTTTTCAAACCAATAATCGTAATGAACATCCCTATCCCCACGGTGATTGCATGTTTAAGGCCGTCGGGAACAGCGACTAACAGGATTTGACGAACTCTTGTTACTGTCAACAGGATAAAAATCAAGCCAGAGATAAATACAGCAGTTAAGCCCATTTGCCAGGTAAACGGATGATCCGTAGTGGCAGATGCCAGAATGACAGAAGCAAAGTATGCGTTAAGCCCCATGCCCGGTGCCAGAGCTACAGGGAAGTTAATGAACAAGCCCATAGCGATAGTAAAAATCCCTGCTGCCAGTGCAGTTGCCAGGAAAACGGAATACCAGCCCATCTCAATCTGGCCAAATGCAGTCAGCGTATTCGGATTGACGGAGAGAATGTACGCCATGGCCATAAATGTGGTAATACCGGCCATAATTTCGGTGCGCACTGTAGTTCCATTTGCCTTGAGTTTAAAAAACCGCTCCAAAAAAGATTCCCCCTAAAAAGATACTGTAAAAACAAAAATGGCCGGGCCTAAAGCGGCGCCGACGTAATCAAGATCTATCCACTAATGAGAAGAAGCTGTCTCTTACTTCATTACCGAATTCTCTTTCACATCGTAGCCAGGTCATTTACGGTGACCATGTAGAGACTCCCAGGCCGATTCCCGGGATTATACGAAGATAATAAGCTTGTTTGCTTCTTCATTTTAGGGCGGCACCTAAGTATTTGTCAATATGAAAAACGAACATTAAGCGTGATATTACATTTATTGTTCGCAAATAAGGTGGAATCAATCATAAATCTATACTTAATGATTCCCTATGCCTTATTTTCTATCCAGCGACAGAAATGAACCTTAACGTAATATATAAAAAGAAATTTGGGGATCAATAATATAGCTTCGCATCTAATTTTTTAAGCGATGCTGCGCAGCATAATCGATCCTTACAGCCAAATATCCTCAAGAATGTTAGCTCCACGGAAAAAATCATGAAAATTTTCACAATTTCCATCATTACATTTACATTTTCATAAAAAAGTCTTATACTCAGTTTCGTAAGGTTAACAACTAACTTTAAGTTATTAACTTGATTGAAATAAGTTTATTGAAAGAAGGCTTATCCCATGAAAACATTTGTCGAACGCGAAGGAGTACTAGCTACTCCATTAAGAGGTAAGGACATCTTGTCCAACCCGATACTCAATAAAGGGGTCGCTTTTACTGTTGAAGAGCGCAAGGAGCTAAAGCTGAATGGTATTCTTCCCCCTATGGTGCTTAGCATCGAGGAACAGGCACACCGAGCTTATGAGGAGCTTAACAAGGAACCCAGCAACCTACGCAAAAATATAATGCTGAACGATTTGTACAACCGCAATGTGGTGCTGTACTACCGTGTGCTTACTGATCACCTCAGCGAGCTCCTTCCGATTGTCTACACACCAACGGTTGGACAAGCCATTCAGGAATACAGTCATCATTACCATAAACCCGGCGGTATTTACCTTTCTATTGATAATATTGATGGAATTGAAGAAGCCTTCTTGAATAGCGGTGTCGGCTCAAGCGACATTGACCTGATCGTGGCTACAGACTCTGAGAGCATTCTTGGTATTGGCGATTGGGGTGTCGGGGGAATCAATATTGCCATTGGCAAACTGGCCGTCTACACAGCAGCTGCTGGTATCGATCCAAGCCGGGTTCTACCGGTCATCTTGGATGCTGGTACCAATAATAAGAAGCTGCTCGAAGATCCTTTGTATATCGGCACACGTCATGAACGTGTTCGGGGAGAGCGCTATGAGCACTTCATCGATGCCTATGTTTCAACAGCGCAAAGACTCTTTCCGAACGCACTGCTGCACTGGGAGGACTTTGGCAACGTCAATGCCAGACATATTATTAACAAATACGGCAACAAGGTCCTAACCTTCAACGACGATATCCAAGGTACAGGAGCGGTTACCCTGGCAGCGATCATGTCCGGAGTTAAAATCAGCGGCACACCGCTTAGAGATCATCGCGTTTTGGTGTTCGGTCCAGGCGCTGCCGGAATCGGCAATGCAGATCAGATCAAAGATGCCATGATCAATGAAGGCTTATCGGACGCGGAGGCGAAAGGGCGCTTCTGGGCCTATGATTACCGCGGATTGCTTACGGATACAACTGAGGGCGTTCTTGACTTCCAGAAGCCTTATGTTCGTCGTGCGGAAGAAATCCAAGACTGGGCCAAGGATAAGGACGGCAAAGTGTCGCTGCTGGAAGTCATCAGACAGGTCAAACCGACGATCATGATCGGAACTTCCGGGGTATCCGGTGCTTTCAGCGAAGAGATTGTTCGCGAAATGGCTGAGCATGTTGAACGTCCAATTATTATGCCCATGTCCAATCCTACAGAACTTGCTGAAGCTCTTCCGGCTGATCTCCTTCACTGGACGAACGGCAAAGCACTGATCGCCACCGGTAGTCCGTTTGAGCCAGTTGAATATAACGGGGTCACTTACGAGATTGGTCAGTCCAATAATGCGTTTGTCTTCCCGGGCCTCGGTTTGGGGGCTATCGTGGTAAAAGCCAAGGTCTTTACTAAAAACATGTTCACATCTGCTGCCAAAGCAGTCGCGAACGCCATTGACTCTTCCGAACCAGGTTCACCGCTACTACCTCGTGTTAAAGATTTACAATCCGTATCGCTTGCCGTTGCGGTGGCAGTTGCAAAAGCTGCGATTGAAGACGGCGTAGCAAACCATATTCCAGCCGACGTAGAGCAGGCTGTAAAAGATACCATATGGCAACCAGTATACAAAACAATAAAGGCCAACGTGTAATCACAAACTCTCTAACTGACCCATGAACTTATTACTCATCAACAGGAGATAGGATGCGGTGCTGGTTAAGATCGGCATCCTTCCCCTTTGAATGAGAGCTTGATGATTTAAAGGAGGCTTTACAGCATGTCAGTCAGTCAGATATTTATCACTTTAATCCCGATTTTCTTTGTAATTATACTCGGGTACCTTGGGGGATTCTTCAAAATATTCACCCCCGCTTCTTCCAAGGGACTTAACACCTTGGTAACAAAATTCGCCCTGCCAGCTCATCTATTTATCGGTATTACGACAACTAGCAAAGAAACACTGATTAAGGAGTGGCCATTCTTTGTAACTATGTTCCTGGGCATTATCGGTTTCTATGTCTTGTTGCTGCTTGTTATGCGATTTGCCTTCCGAATGGATCTGAATACGTCTTCCATCTTCTCGTTAAACTCCACACAGCCGTCCTTTGCTTTTATGGGGATTCCTGTGCTAGGCAGCCTGTTCGGCCCAACTGAAGTTGCAATACCTATTGCAGTTACAGGGGTGGTTGTTAATGCTCTGCTTGATCCGATCGCGACCATTGTCAGCTCAGTTGGCAAGAAGACTCAGGCCAATCAAGCCTCAGGCAGTAAGCAGAATTTGTGGGATCTCACATACCACTCCATTCTGCATGGCCTGCGAGAGCCACTAGCTTGTATTCCGATTTTGGGTGTCATTCTGACACTGCTTGGCTTCCAGTCTCCGGATCTGCTGCAGAAATCACTCGATCAGATCGGAGATATCACCTCCGGTGCCGCTCTATTCGCTATCGGTGTAACGATTGGCTTGAATAAGATTAACTTCAGCAAACAAGCCTTTAGCATTGCTCTGTTGAAGGTCATCGCCATGCCGGCCTTAACCTATGTGTTTGCACTTGTCATCGGACTGTCCGCAAAGGATATGACAATGGCTATTCTGCTAGTATCCTTCCCAGGATCTGCAGTTGCCGCCATGATTGCATCCCGGTTTGAGACTTTGGAGGTGGAGAGTGCTTCCTCCTTCGTAATTAGCTCCGTGTTATCGCTGATTTCATTACCGATTTTAATCTCTATATTGGTTTAATAAATAGCCCCGAGTGTTCACACTCGGGGCTATGTTATGTTTATTAAGAGAAGGATGATGTGTGTAAATTCAGTGCCTCTCCTTGATAAAATTCGATTTCACTAAAGTCCATCATTATAATGCAATAGTGGCTTATACACATTAGCTTTATACAGATCAAGGAGGTTAGCCATTGAATTATAACTTCGAGTCTTTAAATATTACCCGCTCACTCTTAGAGCAACTGGGGATTCCTGAAATAACCGATATGAGTATTGAAAATCAAAATTTGGAGTATGAAGGGGCTACTTTTGAAGCAGGTAAACAAACGTTTAGAAGCAGGCTAGCCAAGCTCACCCCCAAAAAGAAAGGATACTTTGTGGTTTTTTGGGAGAAGGATATCCATAACAAGAACCAGGCTTATAGTTATAAGAACTGCCCCGATAAAGTGATTGTGAGCGTCATTGATCAAAAGAGAAAGGGACAGTTCATCTTTCCGAAAGAAATTCTGTTAAAACAAGAGGTTTTAAGCAATGCAGACAAGAAAGGAAAAATGGCTATTCGGGTATATCCAGATTGGGAAATTGAGTTGAACCCGGCGGCTAAGCGCACACAGAGATGGCAACAGAAATACTTCATTGATCTGACTGCTTCTGTCGATGTAAAAGTTCTAACGGAGCTATACTTATAGTCGTAAGCAGCTTACATAGTACTAAGAAAAAAACTCCCTTCTATTTGCTAAACGCAGATAAAAGAGAGTTTTTTCCAAAGCTTTAATATTGTACTCCCAGCCTATTCCCACTCGATGGTAGCCGGCGGCTTCGAGGTAATGTCATACACGACGCGGTTGACGTTCTCAACCTCATTCACGATCCGCACGGAGATCTTCTCCAGCACGTCCCAAGGGATACGCGCCCAGTCGGCGGTCATGCCGTCGATGGAGGTAACGGCACGGATGCCGACGGTGTAGGAATACGTACGAGCATCTCCCATAACGCCAACACTCTTCATATTCGGCAGAGCCGTGAAGTACTGCCAAATCTCCCGGTCAAGTCCGGCCTTGGCAATCTCATCGCGCAAAATATAGTCAGACTCCCGTACAATATGCAGCTTGTCCTCGGTAACTTCGCCAAGCACACGAATCGCAAGGCCCGGACCCGGGAACGGCTGTCTCCAGACAATCTCCTTAGGCAGTCCGCACTCTTCGCCTACTTTGCGAACCTCATCCTTAAACAGCGCTTTAAGCGGCTCTACCAGCTCAAACTTCATGTCTTCCGGCAATCCGCCCACGTTGTGGTGAGATTTAATCGTCTGCGCAGTTGCTGTACCGCTCTCTACAATGTCTGTATAAAGGGTCCCTTGTGCCAAGAATGCAAAATCATCAAATTTTGCGGATTCTTCATCAAATACATAAATAAACTCGTTTCCGATAATCTTCCGTTTCTGTTCCGGATCATCCACCCCTGCCAGCTTGGAGAGGAAGCGTTCACGAGCATCGATCTTAACAACCTTCATGTCGAACTTGCCGACAAAAGTCTCCATAACACTATCGGCTTCACCCTTGCGCAGAAGCCCATGGTCAATGAACATACAGGTAAGTTGCTCGCCGATAGCCTTATGAATCAGCATAGCCACTACAGAAGAGTCAACCCCACCGCTGAGTGCGCACAGCACCTTCTTGTCGCCTACCTGGTTGCGAATATCCTTAATGGTATCTTCAATGAAGCTCTCCATGCTCCAATTGCCTTCACAACCGCAAATTTCATATAAGAAATTACGGATCATCTCATTGCCGTGTATCGAATGACGTACTTCCGGATGGAACTGTACCCCATACAAGCGGCGATCCGGATGGCTAAAGCCAGCGATTGGGGCATGATCCGTCGAAGCATCCACGCGGAAGCCTTCAGGAAGTTCAACGACATGGTCCCCGTGGCTCATCCATACCGTTTGCTTGGCATCAAGCCCGCGGGTCAATACCGAATGCTTTGCAAAATTTACATCTGCCTTACCGTATTCACGTCTGGCCGCCCGTTCTACTTTTCCGTTCAATTGATGAGCCATCAGCTGCATACCGTAGCAAATACCGAAGATCGGAACCCCGATATCATAAATCGCCTGATCTACATGAGGTGCATCCTCACCGTACACACTTGAAGGTCCGCCCGAGAATACAATACCTTTCGGCGCGATTTCACGCAGGCGTTCAACCGGTGTATTGTAAGGCAGCAGTTCACTGTAAACCCCTAAATCGCGAATCCGTCTAGCTATTAACTGATTATATTGTCCCCCAAAATCCAGGACGACAATGATTTCATTTGGCTTATTCATTACCGAGCCTCCCTCAAATTATGAGACTTATTATACGAAACCACAAAAGAGCTCGTCAAGAAACATCCGAAGCCCGTCTACCGCTTTTCCCGCGTAAACGTCGGCATTGATCGAGAAAGCGCAAAGAAGCTCGACGATCCAGCGAATTACCTCCATAATACAAGAGTTCCCAAACTTCTATAAAATCTTGAAGCAACTCCCCAGCAGCTTTATCTATTTCCTTCAACTTAGCCGCGTATTCCCGGGCGGTAATTCCAGCAGGCTTACGCCCATATTTACGGTAGATTGATTTCCAAGCCCGATCCGCAGAGCCTAAGAGAACTTCCCTTCCTGGAAAAACCCCTCTTTCCTGCTTGGGCATCGCTCCTCCACGGAACCTCGAAGCATCGATCCTTGGATGATAATACCCTGCAATGCCCGCTCCAATTATTAGCAGTATGGCAGCTGGAATAGCCAAGCTATTAGACCGCCCGTCTAAAATGCCGGACACCATGTTCTTGATTCCCATGCCTGTAACCTCAGATAACTTTCTCCATGAATCAATTTCGGATTCTGCTAAAGCGTCATCTGAAGCCGACTTGGTTCCAGCTGCAGTAAAGCCAGGAGTAGGCTCAAAAGGAAACCAGCCCGCCTCGCCAAAGTACACCTCTACCCAAGAATGAGCATCTGAGGAACGCACATGGTACTTCTGCGGGTTGGAGCTGTCCTGCTCACCCGGAGCAAATCCCTTGACCCATCTGGCTGGGATCCCTTGAGTTCTAAGGAGCACCACCATGGAAGTCGAGAAATGGTCACAATACCCGGTCCGCTGCTCAAAGAGAAAATCATCTACAAAATCATGACCTTGCTTCGGCACCTTCGTATTTAAGGTGTACGGATAGGTGCGCTGCAAATAGTCCTTTACCGCCATGACCGCTTCATAACGGGTTGCGGAGTCATCAGGGATCAGCCGGGCGCCAAGCTCTCTCACGCGGCTGGGCAGCCCGGAGGGAAGCTGAAGATAAGTATAGCGGATTTCAGCCGGGTCCTTAGGATGCTCTTCAAGTAATCTGGGATCGGATAAAGGCACACCGACCTCTACTTGATATGAGCGAATAACTTCTCCCTGCCCATCCAGTCTGATAAAAGCTGAATCCGAAGCTTGATTATAAAGAATCCGGCCAGGGTGCTCTGTTAGCTCCCTGCTCCCGTCTTTAATCTGTATACGTTGAATCGGTCCCCCGCCAAGCAGCGGGATATCCCCCGACTGCGGCCGTTCATACGTGATAGTCTGAACCATAGAAGTAGATCGAACTTCATTTTCCTGGCTATAAGTGACCGGTGATTCCCCTCGGTCTTTGAATGGGGTGGAGTAATTCTCCATCCGGCTCCAGCCGCGCCCATCATAGTAGCTAAGCGTTTCTCCCCGCAGGTAGGTTGGCTCTGGGCTAATGACTGTAAGGAACCGGCTGCGATGCTGCTCAAGAGGGGCACCAAGTGCACTGTCATCTTTGCTGTAGCCAGTCATGTGGCTGCTTGTGCTCCTCGTATCGGTCAGATTTGTCTCAGTCCAGGCTTCAAGCTTGCGTACAGTATCCTCCCAGGAAATGCGCTGTAGCGGCGCAGCGGGCAGTGTCATGTTGAATCCTGCTGACAAACCAATACAGCTAATGACAAGGCAGCTCCCAAGCAGAAGACACACTCCCAACTTTCTGCCTGTTACAAGACTTAGCTTAAGGTCATTTGAAGAGATACCTGGAAACTTCTTTAGTTTGGAGCTCGGCGGATCTGTGAAGTTAATGAGCAGCTGAAGCAGCAGAGCATACAGGCAAACGCGGACAGTTCCTGAATACATCTCCTTCATGGTCAGCATTTCAAGAAGGGTCAAGAACAGAAGGGTTATAACCCAGAAGAGCAGTACATGCCTCTTGCTAAGCACAAACTGTTGAACCACGGCGGCAAGAAGAAACCATCCTACGAGCAGCAGAAGCATCCGAGTCTCCCGGCTCAGCTCGGTTAAATGGCCTGTTTGCAGCCATACAGCGGCATCCGCTGATAACGTTCTGCCGTACTCCTTGAACCAGAGAACTCCCTGTTCCTGGGCGAACAATAAATACATAACTGTTCCAGAAGCCCCCAGCGCAAGCAGCAAAATTCCCGACGCCTGCAATCCGGCACATCCTGCAGCAAGCAGTACGCCGGTAAATATAAAAAAGAGGCTCAGCAGCTTCTCCCCCTCTGAACCCAGCAGCGCCCAAAATGGGATCAGCCACTCTGCGAGCATGCCATAGATGAATACAGAATAGATGCCGTGCACCGCCCAGATTCTCCAGCGGCCAGCTTGGCGGACCGCTCTCCCTTCCTGGCTGTCCGCATCCAGCTCAAAACGGGATTCATGCCCTATCACGCTGCCCCACCTCCCGTCTTGTGCATTGCTGACAGCGGCGGAAGGGTTAGCCGGATGCCAGCCTTCTTAAGCTGTGCAATCCGCTCACTCTCCAAGCCTTCCGTGTGAATAGAGCAGCTCACAAGCTCTACCGTATAGCCGTCAAGGGCGAGCGTCTCAGCCTCTGAGCAGAGCCGGGACGTTAGCTGTCCCGTAATGACAATGAAGCTGCCTCCAGCTCCCTCGCAAGCCGCCTGTCTAAGCAGAGCGGCCGCCTCAAGACCTGCCGATGGATGAACAGCGGCCAAGGACACCCACACGTCCTCTTCAAGGGATAGGTCGGACGGACATAGCATACGCGGCATACCTCCGTGCCGGAAGGCCACTCGCTCATCTGCCGCAGCTGCAGCTTGCAGCATGGAGGCTGCGCAGGATACCGCCCTCTCGAAGGCGCGGTTCTCCGCCGCTGATTCGCTGTCCTCATCTTCAATGTAAACCGATGGATTCGTATCAAGCAGGATACAGACAGCCTGGTCCATTTGCGCGGCTTGCTGTCTAACAAGGAGGGTTCCCCTTCGTGCCGTGCCCTTCCAATCCATCCACTTCAGAGCATCTCCCTCAAGATAAGGGCGAACCAGCAGATCAGGAACGCTATTGCCGACTGCCGGGTCATCGCTCTCTCCAAGCGACACAGATCTCCCCTTCCAATGCGAGCTGTATTCTCCGCTCCCTTCCGGGAACACAACAAGACTGTCTAAGCCCGGTACACGCAAGGTTCTTCCAAACCATCCAAAAACATCTCCATAAGTTAGTTCAAGCTCAGCTCCTGTATAAAGTCCGCGGCCTACCTTCGAAAGGGTATAGCCTACTTCTATATTTCTGCGAAAGCCAACGTAGCGAAGATGCCCTCGCCCTCTGCCAGCCACTTCGGAACCATCAAGCAAATCCTTGATGCGTACCCATAGCGGCGGGATTCCTCCTGTCCATAATAACGACAGAGTTACCGCTACAGGTTCACCAGCCTTTGGCCGGGAAGGAGCATAGGACCGCTTAGCCTGAACATGCCGCGCCCCGGCAAGGCTTACAACCGCTCCCTGCAGTCCAATCAGTGCAGCGCAAGCAAGCAGAAACAGCGCAGATCTTCCGCCATGCCATTCCTTCAAAGCAATAAGCACAACGCAAGAGGTCAAGAGGGCTCCCCAAGCAAACAGCCCCCTCACGCCAATCCCTCCGAAGCCTGCCGGGTCATAGGCACCGAAATTCTGTGCAGAATTTCACAGACCAGCTCTTCCGGCTGCCGCCCGCTAAGTCTGGCTTCGGCGGTAAGGATCAGCCGGTGGGGCAGCACCGCCTCGGCCGTCAATTTCACATCATCGGGCACGACATACATCCGCCCGCGATAAAAGGCATGGGCCTTCGCCGCGCCCAACCAGGCCAGCGTTCCGCGCGGGCTGATGCCCAGCGCCAGCTCTTTATGACGGCGCGAGGCATCCGCCGCAGCAACTATATATCGCTTGATGGTGTCATCTACGGTCACCGTGCGGACTTGGCGCTGCATAGCAGCCAGTTCTTCCGCCAGAAGTACCGGACGCAAGCGGCTAAGCGGGCTGCCTTCCCCCTGAACGCCTAATAGACGAACTTCCTCCTCCACGCTAGGATATCCAAGACTGATCCGCATGAGAAAACGATCCATCTGCGCCTCAGGCAATCGAAAGGTGCCTTCGAATTGCAATGGATTCTGCGTAGCAAGCAGCAGAAAGGGTTCAGGAAGGGGGCGGCTTACCCCGTCCACAGTAACCACTCTCTCCTCCATCGCTTCCAAAAGCGCAGACTGTGTTCGGGGAGCAGCGCGATTGATTTCATCTGCAAGCACAATACTGTTAAGAATCGGGCCAGGACGAAATTCAAACTCTCCACTCTGCGGCTTGTAAACGGATACGCCAGTAATATCAGATGGCATCAAATCCGAGGTGAATTGGATACGTCCATAGGAAGCCCCGAGACCCTTAGCAATGGCGCGAACCAGAAGCGTCTTGCCTACTCCCGGCACATCCTCAAGCAAAACATGCCCTCCGCACAGCATGGCAAGGAGCGTAAGCTCAATTTCCTTCTTTTTGCCGACAACGACTGTCCCCAGCCGTTCCACAAAGCGTTCCAATAAATGAAATGATTGTTCATGTAATAGAGGAGCTACCATTGCAGCAGACACTTCCTTTCTATTCCGAAGAGATTCTATTATCAGCAGTCTCTCCAATTTTTGAATAGAATAGACACGTCAACAGTAGCCAGGGCCTCATAGATTGGTTGATAAAGTTATAGCATGTATCATAAGACCATTAGACGGCTTGCACCCGCCGCAGCTTGTCCCCAAAGCTCACCTCTCGAATCGTATGCCCCGACAATTCAAGCAGTGTCCTCAGCGGCATCCAAATCGCGTCTCCCTGCACTTCGAACTGTTCTGGCCGGAGTATTAGGGGCTCATGATCCTCCCAGCTAATCTCGGCTTCCTGGCGAAGCGGATTCCAGCTTACATAGGCCCCAAGCCTTTCCATCATGGCTCTTACGGGAACAACATAGGCGCCGCCCTCTGAAATTCTATACTCTCCTGCAGCCAGCCTCGTCTCAACGCTGCCTACAGCAACAGCTAATGCCGGTGCATTCGCAAACAGCGCCGCATTGGGGACAATATGTGTGCTGACCCATGCTTCAGAAGGCGAAATGCGCTGCTTTGGAAGTGAGCCTCCAACCTTAAACTGAACAGGCTTCGTCTTCGGTGTCAGTGTTTCAAAGCGATAACCTTTGCTCTGATAATAGGAAATAATTTGCGGAAGCGCCCGGACAGTCTCCTCATGGCCTGCACCATCATGCAACAGCACGACCATCCGATCCTTCAGGGGGGACTTCTGAATATTGCTCAGAATCTCTGCAGCGGGAACTCCCTTTCGCTTGGAATCACCGCTATCTACATCCCAGTCGAACACAGCATATCCGGCATCCTTCAGCAGCTTGAAATAATTCTTATCAAAGTGGCCAAATGTACCGCCTGGTGCACGTACCAACTGAGGACGAGACCCGGTAATTTCCCTGACGATCTCTTCGGTCTGTTTGATTTGCTGCCAGAACGCGCTAAAATGATGATAGAGTTCATTATATTTATGATTAAAAGTATGGTTGCCTATAGCATGACCTTCATCTGCTATTCTGCGAATAACCTCCGGGCTCTGCTTAGCCATCTGCCCAAGAACAAAAAAGGTAGCCCCAATCTTCTTCTCTTCGAGAATATCAAGCACCTGTGAAGTCAGCTTGCTGGGACCGTCATCAAAGGTAAGATATACGATCTTGGAGGATTCTTCATGAGCTTCCTGCTGCGTCTTCCAGCTGCTGTGCTTCACCGGAGCGGTCGCAGGCCCGTTCACGGCGCCTGACGCAGATGTTGCTGCTGGCGCAGCGGAGGGAGCCGCTGGCAGTTGTTCTCTAAGATCTGCCGGCAGCGTCAGCATCAGCATGGCCAGCAGAGCTTGCCAGATCACCCATTGTACTTTATACATGTCAATCATCTACCTCCAATGTTTCTATGAATGAGATTGCATCATTGATAGATTATATGGAGATAGACTGCAAAATAGACTAGCAGCTGAAATGCTAACTGGAGTGTGGATACCCCCATGAATTTGGTGAACTATTTAGAGACTTTATTCGAGCAGCACGGCTATTGGGTTATTTTCCTGGGGCTCTTGCTGGAATTCATTGCTCTACCTTTTCCCGGTGAAACGACGATGGCCTATGCCGGATTCCTCTCTTACAAAGGAATGCTTCATTGGCAGCTGCTTATCATCTGTGCTTTTTGGGGGACAACGCTCGGAATGACGATTACGTACTGGATCGGCCGTAAGGCCGGAATGCCCTTCATCCGTAAATTCGGCAAATGGGTTCTCCTTCCGCCGCACAAGCTGGACAAAACGCGCTACTGGTTCGATAGATATGGCTCTTCCCTTGTCTTTATCGGCTACTTTATCCCTGGCGTAAGACATGTAACAGGCTACTTCTCAGGCATTATCGGACTACCGTTCCGTAAATTCGCCTTGTATGCATACAGCGGAGCCCTGGTCTGGACGGCCCTGTTCATCGGCATCGGTAAATTATTTGGACCGCAGTGGAACCATATGTTCGAACTCGCTGCAAAGTCAACCTTGTTCCTGGCGATCGGCATCTTTGCAATCATTGCATTGATCATCCTGTACCGATACCGGAAATCTCCGCGCAAGCTATATCGGCGCCGTCAACATAGCAGGGAACTTGAGAGCCAGGCTGAAGTCAAAGCCAAAGCAACAAACTCCCGCTCTTAAGCGCTAACAAATGAATAATTCAAAGGCGGCAGCTTCATCTCCACTGATATGCTCCCGCCTTTGCTTATTTATTATTGCAAAGCCTGAACGGTCTGCAGCACTTCCTCGGAATGCCCCTTGACCCGCACCTTTCTCCACTCCTTAATCAAGACTCCCTCCTCGTCGATTAGGAAGGTGGAGCGGACGATTCCCTCGAACTCCTTGCCATACAGCTTTTTCAGCTGCCATACGCCAAACATCCGGCTAACCTCGTGATCTGCATCTGAAAGAAGTGGGAATGATAACTTGTGCTTCTCTGTAAATTTATCATGAGACTTCACCTCATCCCCGCTAATGCCCAGCACTGCCGTTCCCGCGGCAGCGAAATCCTGTGTGCGGTCTCTAAAGTCGCAAGCTTCCTCCGTACAGCCGGGAGTAAGATCTCTCGGATAGAAGTAAATTACGACTTTGCGGCCTCTCAGCTCATGAAGTGAGAGAAATCCGCCGCCGCTTGCTGGCAGTGTAAAATCAGGAACTTTCTTTCCTAGTTCAACCTGTTGCTCTGTCATGTCGTATATCTCCTTTTTCTCTAAAAAGTGAAAATTGATTGTATTTACAAAAGAAATTATAATGTAAGGATATGAACGACTGCCAGGATCGGGGCAGCTTATTTATCCGATCTACCCAGAAAGGACGAACGAGATGACAAAAAGAACTAAACGGACGATCCTTTGGTCCGTCATAGGCGTGGTTGTAATCATTCTGGCCTTTGTCGCCTATTATTTTATCGCCATCTATAATCAGCTTGATAATCTTCACAAGAAAGATGAGAACTCACCTTTTTATCAGGTTCAACCCACAGATACTAAGGTGCCGGATCCTCCAAAATGGGAGGGGACTGACCGTGTAAACATCCTCCTTATGGGGGTAGATGCACGCGGACTCAAGAAGGGAGAAATCCCACGTTCTGACACCATGCTTGTAGCGTCCATAGATCCTGTCAAGAAGAAGGGCTATCTGTTCTCTATTATGCGTGATACTTACGTCGACATCCCTGAGCATGGCAGAGAGCGGATCAACACCGCCATTACCCATGGACCTAACACGGCCATGCAGAGCGTATCGGATCTGCTCGGCATCCCGATTCAGTATTATGTCTATACGGATTTCCAAGGCTTTATCGCGCTAGTTGACGCTGTGGGCGGTGTGGACTTTGATGTTGAGAAGGACATGCACTACTCAAGCGCAGCGGATAAGCATGAATATGATATCGATTTGAAAAAAGGCATGCAGCATCTTGATGGGAAAACGGCACTTCAATACGTACGGTTCCGCCATGATGCTTTGTCCGACTTTGCACGTACAGACCGCCAGCGTAAATTCCTTAAGGCGGTAGCGGATAAAATGAAGAGCACGACGTCCATCATGAAGCTTCCTGATATTCTGGATAAGGTTAACCCTTACATCGATACGAATATGTCGGTGAATGACATGTGGAAGCTCGCAAACGTAGGCTATAACAGCCAGATGAGCGGAAGCGAACAAATCCCGCCTATGGATCTGCTGGAAGAGAAGACAGTGGGCGGTGCAGCTGTGATTGGTATTAAGGACGAAGATAAACTTAAAGCATACGTCCAGGATGTATTTAACAAGGAGGACTCTACGACCGGTGCGGACACGGACACGAACACCAGCACAGATCAGAAAGACCAGGCAGGGTCTTCTGACAGCGGCAAAGATACCCCCTCCAAAACAAAACCCACAACAACTGAAAGCAAGTCAAGAAGCGACGGAACTTAACATTCCGTCCTTTCTCTTTTTCTAAATGAAACTCCAATTCGGAAAGGAAGTTATGGATCATGAAACGAGCTCAATCCGAGCACCTCTATCAAGAAGCTCTTAAACATATTGTAGGCGGTGTAAACAGCCCTTCCCGGTCTTTCAAAGCTGTGGGCGGCGGAGCACCTGTATTTATGAAGAAGGCGCAGGGCGCGCATTTCTGGGACGTGGATAACAATAAGTACATTGATTATTTGGCAGCTTACGGCCCGATTATTACCGGACATGCCCACCCTCATATTACAGAGGCGATCAGCCGTGCCGCTGCAAACGGCACCCTTTACGGAACCCCTACCGAGCTTGAGATCAAGCTGGCGATCATGCTGAAGGAAGCGATCCCTTCCATGGATAAAGTGCGGTTTGTCAATTCTGGAACGGAAGCGGTCATGACTACGATTCGCGTAGCCCGGGCCTACACCAAGCGGAATAAGATCATTAAGTTTGCCGGCTGCTACCATGGCCATTCAGACCTCGTGCTGGTTGCTGCAGGCTCCGGCCCTTCCACGCTTGGAATTCCGGACAGTGCCGGTATTCCGACAAGCATCGCTCACGAAGTCATCACCGTGCCGTTCAATGATGCCGGTGCGCTCAAGGAAGCTCTAGAGCGTTGGGGCGATGATGTAGCAGCGGTCATGGTTGAGCCTATCGTCGGCAACTTCGGAATGGTTATGCCGAAGGAAGGCTTCCTCGAAGACCTATGCAGACTCGCTCATGAGTATGGAGCGCTCGTCATCTATGACGAGGTCATCACAGCCTTCCGCTTCCACTACGGCTCCGCACAGACCTTTGCCGGGCTCAGCAACCACGATGCGATTAAGCCCGATTTGACGGCTCTCGGCAAAATTATTGGCGGCGGCCTGCCAATCGGCGCCTACGGCGGCAGCAAGGAAGTGATGGAGCAGGTTGCTCCGCTCGGTCCCGCTTACCAGGCTGGAACGATGGCCGGTAACCCTGCCTCCATCTCGGCCGGCATTGCCTGCCTAGAGGTGCTCCAGAGTGAGGGCGTGTACGAGGAGATGAACCGTCTAGCTGTCCGGCTGACAGACGGACTGGCTGAATCGGCCTCCCGTTACGGCGTGCCGCTGACCATTAACCAGATTCGCGGTTCATTCTCCACCCACTTCTGCGATCATCCGGTAACGAATTACACGGAAGCGCAGGATACGGACAGCGAGGCTTTCGCCACCTTCTTCCGCAACATGCTGGAACAGGGCATTAATCTGGCGCCTTCCAAATATGAGGCCTGGTTCCTCACCACGGCACATACGGATGAGGACATTGATGCCACATTAACTGCAGCCGAAGAGTCCTTCCGCCGCATGACCGATAAATAAACCAAAGATACACGAAGAGACCGTATTCCCTCTAGACAAGGGGATACGGTCTTCTTTAATTTTGCTTGAATTATGGATTTATAAATGCCGTCTTCAGCTTCGTGCTGTATTGAACATCGAGACCCAGTCCCTTGGCAAGCAGAGCTAGGGGAACATAAGTCTTGGACTCCTTGCCAACTTTGTTTAGGAAAGCCGGTGCCGCTGTGGCGACAGCTGCTCCATCAACCTGAATCGTCTTGGCTCCGATCGCAATAACGACCTTGCGTGTTCCATAAGTGATAGTCGCTGCAGCCTTCTTGCTGTCCCATTTCGAGGTGGCTCCAATGGCCTGCAGGATATCACCGATCGCAATAAAGGTCTGACCATTCTTCAACACAGGCTTGTTGACAGTCTTCAATTCATGCCCGTTAACCACTATAGATATAGGCGCCTGTCCGACTGAAGCTTCGGTCTCGCGGTAATCTCCAAAGATCACTTGGGTAAAGACCTTCGCCATCGCTTCATAACCAGCTTGCTTGGGATGAATGTCTTTATCCAAAATATGCGTATAAGCCAGCTCATGGCCTACAAACACTTCTGCAACATGAGCCACCTTCAGTAGCCCATGATCCCCCTGACGTTCTTCAACTACTGCATCAATCGCTGCCGTAAAAGCCTTGGCGGCCTTGCCCAGCTTCGCATAGCCCATGGCCCCTGCGATTTCAGGTACCGGTTGATACTGATCTGCTACGACAATCAAGGCATCCGGGTTGAGCACTCTAAGATCATTCAATACGGACTTCAGATTGGCTGTGTAAGCATCAAGCATGCTCTTCACCTTGGCTTCCAAATCCGCATCAGGCAGCTTGGCGGCCTCTTCCATGATTGGCTGCACATCATTTCCACCGATCGTAATGGTGATCACATCTGCGGCCTTGAGGTCTGCCTTCGCCTTAGGAATCCCTGAAGCGATATCTGCCATTCTTGGATCAGGCAAACCACTTTGAATATTCTCCGGAGTTGTCTTACTTCCTTCCTGGATAGCAGCAACATAACGCTTCAACCCGTCACTCTTCAGTCCTAGGATGCCGTAGTTGGCAAGTTCAGTCCGGCCGTGGAAGAACCCTTGCTCCTTAAGCCGGTCTGTGAACCCGTAAGGTACAAGACTCGAATTTGTGATCATTTCCGGCTCAAAGCCTGCTGTTATAGAGTCTCCTAAAGATACAATATGATAGATATACTTGCTCTCATCTGCTGCTGCAGATGTGCATAGCGGCCATACTGTGGTCAACGCCAACAGAAAGGCCAGTGCCGGCAAGATCCTAAGCCGCTTCATTCTCCCTGCATATCTCATGGTATGTATCCTCCTTCTAATGAATATATGATCTAATGCGGCTATAAAGGCCGCCCAGAAGTACAGCATACCATAATTTACATGACTTTTATCACAGCAGCTGCCTGTATAAATAAAAATAGCATCCCTTAGTTTCCCAAAGGATGCCTTGTATCTACTCTACAGCCTTGAATTGACTATGTCCTTACCTGTATTTCCTTCCCTATCAAAGACACCTTCCATCCCCTATAAATAGGAACACGTCAGAGATGCCAATGAATCTCCGCAGGCTCGGGCCCGTTTAAGCCAGCTGCAGGATGTTATTTCTGCTGCTCTTTGGGGAGCCGGTCCATGTACTTATCATAGCGGTTGTCAATTTCCTTAGCCATGCTCCGGTATTTGCGAGTCTCTGTCACAATGGGATCGAGCTCGGTTTGAATCCGGATTTCATACTTGGGAGAAAGGCGCTTCCGTCCTTCTTCCTGACGATTCTCCTCGTTCAGCTCTCCGTCTGTAAGCAGCTCGCTAAGCTGCCGCTCCAATTCCTTATCTTGCTGCTCCATATCGCTCATACCTAACACTCCTTTATGATATGATCATCTGTTCCTTACAGATTATAGGCCGGTGGCCCCTGCTTCATCAAGTACACCCAGCAGCTCATCATGAATCAGCCCGTTCGTAGCTGCCAAATGGCGCGTACTCAGACTATAAGGATTACCCTTCGTATCGGTTACCTTACCACCTGATTCCGTTACAAGGAGTACCCCGGCAGCAATATCCCAGACGTTCAGGCCAACTTCATAATATCCCGTTACCCGTCCTGCGGCTACATAGGCCAGATGCATAGCAGCCGCTCCTGCTGCGCGAAGGCTTCTTGTCCGGGTTGAAAGTGCAGTAATTCCCTTCATGTTATTAGGCAGCGCGAACTCCCGCTCCGGATTGAAGCCAATCGCCATTAGGCTTCCGGCTAATTCTGTCTCTTTGGAGACACTCATCAAATTTCCATGTACATAAGCACCTTTACCCTTCTCCGCAACAAACATCTCATCACGCATAGGATCGTAAATGACGCCCACGATGATTTCACCTTTATGGGCAAGGGCAATGGATACACAAAAATAAGGGAAGCCATGTACAAAATTAGTGGTTCCGTCGATCGGATCAACAATCCATAAGTATTCCGAATCCTCAAGTTCTTGTACCGCTTTAGATGATGCCTCCGGCCCCGGCTCAACCCCTTCTTCTCCCAGAAAATCATGTTCGGGAAAATGAGTCTGAATCAGCTTGCGGATCATAATCTCCGCACCCTTATCCACATCGGTCACCAAATCCTGGGGAGAGAGCTTGGTCCCAAGCTCTTTGAATGCTCCAAGCCGGCTCTTGATCCATTCTCCGGTTTTGGCCGCAGCATTGATCGCCACGGCGGTCGGGCTCTTGCTGCTGACGACATATGGCATCTTGTTCTTATTATTGCTTGGTTCCATTCATCTCACTCTACTTTCTGTGTCATTCTTTACGTGCTTAGCTCCTATAAATCTATACGTGAGGGGAAGTGTAAAGTTGCGGCTCTTTGCCTGATAAAGACCGTCCAAATCAATCCCCTATGGATAAAAAGTCCGTCTTCCCCCGCTTTCCTGCTCACGGTAAAAGACGAACTTTAATCTTAGCGCTGACGCTTATCATTAAGCACCAACAATATTGTACCCGCCGTCCACATAGATTATCTCTCCGGTAATTCCGCGGGATAAATGGCTGACTAGGAACATTGCAGTATCCCCCACCTCGGCGGTTTCGGTGGTTTTGCGTAGAGGTGCCTTCTCTTCGACTTCTTTGAGGATCGAGTTAAAATCACTAATGCCCTTGGCTGCCAGCGTGCGGATCGGGCCTGCCGAAATGGCGTTGACGCGGATTCCCTTCGGACCGAAGTCATTCGCCAAATAGCGGACGGCCGCTTCAAGGCCGGCTTTGGCTACGCCCATGACATTATAGTTGCGCATCACACGCTCAGATCCCATATATGTCATGGTCATGATGCTTCCGCCCTCGGTCATCAGCGGAGCGAGCCGATGGGAGACGGCCACCAGAGAATAGACGCTGATGTCGTTGGCGAGGGCAAAGCCTTCGCGGGAGGTCTGCGCGAACTCTCCGGCCAGATCTTCTCCTTTGGCAAAAGCGATACTGTGCACCAGGCCATGAAGAACGCCAAACTCCGCTTTCAGCTGTTCTGCCAGGCCATCGATTTCGGCATCCGATGTTACATTGCATGGAAGTACCATCGACCCTGGAATAGTGTCCGCAAGCTTGCGCACGCGGCCTTCCACCCGCTCACTTTCGTATGTAAATGCCAGGCGCGCGCCTTGAGAGGCTAGGCTCTGCGCGATGGCCCAGGCGATGCTTCGTTCATTGGCAACGCCCATCACGATTACGTTCTTTCCTGCTAATAGGTTGCTCATGGGAACCTCCTAAGAGTTTTGCGTAGGACTACTTCAAAGCCTTGCTTCGCAGCAAAACTCGCTTCGGAAGCCTACGCTTAAGTTTTCGGCAAACGGTACCAAAACATAAGGAATCTCTTCCTCCCTGCTATTAAGGCACAGGAGAGAAGTTAGATACAAGAAGCAGCAAGCCTTCGATATTCGATCCCCAGCTTGTCCTCTCTTCTGCAAGGAAACTTCTTACAACTTCCCTCGTTCAACTTACCGCATAATTCTAAGACTTTCAAGTTTCTAGGTCACCTTACGGAGTGATTTCTACCGTAGCCCCGTCCAGCACCTTTACACCATCTTCCTCGTAACGCTTCAATTCATCCATCAACCCAAAAAGCGCCCCGTCCTTCAGCTTCGCCTCGATCATGACATCCACCGCATCCGTATAAGACGCGATCCTTCTCAAGAATTCCAGCAGCGGCCCCGCTTCCACGCCATCGGCATGGCTGCGCGGGTCACTTGCACCCTTCGGACTCGAAGCATGGATCTTCGGCGGCAGCGGATCATCTGACGGCGAGTCCGCCTGAGCGTAAGGCGTCCGCCATGTATCCAGTACCCGGGACCAGAGCTCGTCCGGCCGCTCTCCATCGTTGTTAACCCAATGATGATGTATGTCCAGCACCATCGGGATGGCCAAGCGTTCACACAATTCAAGGGTCTCCACAGCTGTGAACGTCTTATCATCATTCTCAAATGTAAGACGCTGCTTATAAGATTCAGGAAGCGATGTAACAGCATCCACAAAGCGCTCACCAGCCGCCTGCTTATCGCCATACGAACCGCCGACATGAATATTGTTCTTAGCCCTCGCATTCAGTCCCATAGCATCAAGCATCCTCATGTGATAGCTCAGGTCACGGACAGAGCTCTTAAGCACTTCAGGGCGGGGGGTGCTGAGCACCGTAAAATGGTCCGGGTGGAACGACAGCCTCATCCCATGTGTATTAGCGTAGTCCCCCACTTCCCGGAAAGCGCTTTGCAGCACCGCAAAGGGATCCCAATCCGCCAGATCCTGATGGGTGGCTAGTGGAATCAGCTTGGAGGTGAGTCTGTACACCTTAATGTCATTATAGGTGTTGTGCTTAAGCAGGCGAAGCGTATTATGAAGATTCTCGGCTGCAATATGCTCTAGCTTGCGGATCGCAGCCGGTCTGTCAGCAATCTTCTGGAAGCTCTTCATCGTCATCGTCTTAGACGGCGAAACTCCCTTCATGACCTCGGACGTAGACATCGCAACATAGCCGAAGCGCACCTTCATTAGGCATGCGCCTCGCCGAAGAACATCTCATAAGCCAGCGCGGTCTGAACGCGTGATTCCTCTTCAGTAAGCTCACGAATCAATTGCAGCTCTACCTCGGTGACCTCTTCGCCCTGGAAATTGATCTCGGCAATACAGCCTGTGATCTTTACAATAGCGACCGCCCGATTATCAGGAGTATATGCAATGACCTTTTGCCCGGTTGGAAAAACACGCAGCCCCTGCTTCACCATCTTGCCGCGGCCATACTCCAACAGCTCATACAGTTCCTGCTCTTTCTTGAATTTACAGACCGAATTGAATTCTGTTTGAAAACCCATAGGTTTCATCCTTTCTGGTTAGTCATCGAGTCATCCAAGTCTTTTCGGACTTTCATTCGGGGAGAACTGCCTAGTTAAGAATAGGCCGGCAGCAGACTTAATTCACGCCGTTCTCGAAGTTCAGACCTTGCCGAACCTCGTAGCGCTCAAGCGCCAGTTCAATCAGACGGTCAAGCAAAGACTCATAAGATACACCGGTCTCTCTCCACAGCAGCGGATACATGCTGAACGGCGTAAATCCAGGCATGGTATTCACTTCATTAATCAGAATGGCGCCGTCCGATTTGCGGACGAAGAAGTCCGCACGGCATAGACCGCTGCATTCGATCGCTTTGAAGGCTTTCACAGCAAGCTCGCGAATTTGATCTGCCAGCTCGGTATCGAGCGGCGCTGGGATCAGCATTTGAGATTTGCCGTCTAGATATTTAGCTTGGTAATCGTAGTAATCACTGGAGGATACCACCTCCCCAGGAATGGAGGCCAGTGCCTCTTCATTTCCAAGCACGCCAACCTCAATTTCACGGGCATCCACATTCTCTTCAACAATAACCTTCACATCATAACGAAGGGCAACCGCTACGGCCTTCACCAGCTCCTCGCGGTTGGCTGCTTTGGAGATCCCTACGCTGGAACCAAGATTGGCTGGTTTGACAAAGCAAGGATACCCGAGCTTCTCTTCCATTCCTTGAATCAAAGCATGGCTGCTGCGTTCCCATTCGGAGGCCGTGAAATAACAGTATTTGCACTGATCGAGTCCCGCATCCGCAAACAGCTTCTTCATTACAACTTTGTCCATTCCGGCAGCTGATGCAAGAACACCAGCGCCAACATAAGGAAGAGACGCCATTTCGAACAATCCCTGAATGGTGCCGTCTTCCCCATACGTACCGTGAAGGAGCGGGAACACTACATCCACAGCACCTACACCTGTCGATAGCTTGCTGAATAACAGGTTCATCGCTTGCGATGTACCGCCTACAGCGCCATCCAGCTTCAGCTCAGCCTGGGAGGTAAATGGAGCTGTCAGCTTTCCGCCCACTTTCCATTCTCCCTGCTTCGTAATATAGAAAGGAATCAATTCATGTTGCTCATAATTAAATGCATTCATAACAGCAAAGGCTGTCGAAAGTGATATCTCGTGTTCTCCTGATTTGCCGCCGTAAATAAGCCCGACGACCCGTTTGTCCTGTCCCATGGGAAACCCCTCTTCATGTATTGTAGATCATGCTTTAGAACCGGTCCGGAATATGAAAGAATCGATATACCGTATTCTCGGTCCATGCATAAGAATCTTTGTAATCCCAGTACCGGTGGCGGCTGCTGGTCGTATGCGCATTGACAAGCGGCATGCCTCCAGCATCAAAAGCCGTAACGATGGTGCTATGCTGAAACGCCCCGTTGCCATCCCAATCATAAATAATGACATCGCCAAGCTCCAGCTCTTCCGCTCGCTCTACAGGCACGGCTTGAAGCCCCGTCCGGCTTGAGCTTAAGTACCCTTCCAGACTATTCGATACAGCCCAGCTGTAGCTCCAGGCTTCTTTGGAGCCAATATACCCCTTGTACCACCAGCCTGATTCTCTTTTTCCAGTATAGTTTATTGGGGCTCCGCCTGCAAAGAGACACTGGGAGATGTAGTTCGTGCAGTCTACTTCAAATGCCGCAAATTCCGGATTAAAGCTGTCCCACCAGCGATCTGCATACAAAACCGCCTCCTCGCGCCGATAAGCGGGTCTTCGTGACGGTCTCCCTCCCCCAAGCACTTCTTGATTGAGAAAAGGGGCTCCGCCCTCACTGCGCCGGACTTCATCTCCAAACTCGGCAGAACTTACTCTGACCGGATGCCGCTCTGGAACTTCCTGACGCACACGTTCAATAAGCCACCCTGAACCATCCCGCAGCAGGTTCAGCCACTGGCGGTCAATTCGCTCCTCCCGGTGACGGATCCCTCCTTTGCGATAGATAATTTTACGCCGCAGCTGCAGCTCAACCTCCACCTCGTTCGGTAGAATCTGCGTCTCCCCAAGCAGCTTAGCACGAGTCTCAGAGCGAAGCGGCTTAGCGCCTCGATCTGCATACCAGGCTTCCATTCGTGCTCTTCGTGCTCCCCGCTGCACAAGATAGTCCAGATCCGTGACTACTGTCGGTCCACCGTGCGGACGATAGTCTACTTCTTCCCGATTTTGCTGTTCAATATAAGCAGACAGCACATTTTTCCACTCTTCGGCCATTTCCAGCCACTCTCCTTTTCGCAGGGCAGGCTTGTTTGGTAACAGCCCTTAAGGTTAGCTGCACCATTTCTATACCTATGTAGAGATAACAAGCTTTATGAGGGCAAAAAATGCTTTACTCCCACCATGTCAGACGGTATACTTAAAGCATCGAAATTATTATGAAATCATGTTTCGCAGAATGAAACTCATAGGGGGAAAGCGAATGACTGTTCAAGATTCATTCTCCGCATCACGTACGCTCGAAGTCGGAGGCAAGACCTACCGTTATTATGACCTTCAAGCCCTTGAAGCCCAAGGTTTGGGCAGCGTTTCCAAACTGCCGTTCTCCATCAAGGTTCTGCTCGAAGCGGCTGTACGTCAATTTGACGGCCGGGCCATCACCCAAGAACATGTGAAGCAAATCGCCGGCTGGAGTGATAGTCGCGATGAGAATAAAGAAATCCCCTTCATTCCTGCACGGATTGTGCTGCAGGACTTTACTGGCGTTCCTGTAGTCGTGGATCTCGCCGCAATGCGCGATACCGTCAAGAAGGCGGGAGGAGATCCTAAGCAGATTAACCCGCTTGTTCCTGTAGACCTTGTTATCGACCACTCCGTCATGGTCGACGCCTTCGGCAGCCCCGAAGCGCTTGAATATAATATGAACGTAGAATTTGAACGCAATGAAGAGCGCTACCGCTTCCTTCGCTGGGCCCAAACCGCGTTCAACAATTTCCGCGCCGTTCCTCCAGCCACAGGCATCGTGCACCAGGTTAACCTGGAATATCTGGCGTCCGTAGCGGCAACCAAGGTAGTTGACGGGGAGACCCTCGTATTCCCCGACTCTCTGGTCGGCACAGACTCCCACACCACCATGATCAACGGCCTTGGCGTTGTCGGCTGGGGTGTGGGCGGTATTGAAGCGGAAGCAGGCATGCTCGGACAACCGCTGTATTTTGTAACCCCTGAGGTCATCGGCTTTAAGCTGACCGGCAGCCTGACCGAAGGCGCTACAGCGACCGATCTTGCGCTTACTGTTACCCAAATGCTCCGCAAGAAGGGTGTTGTCGGCAAGTTTGTTGAGTTCTACGGACCGGGTCTTGCCAACATCAGCCTGGCTGACCGGGCAACTGTAGCCAACATGGCTCCTGAATACGGGGCAACGATCGGATATTTCCCGATTGATCATGAGACTTTGAACTATCTTCGCAGCACAGGACGCTCCGATGAGCAAGTAGAGCTGGTCGAAGCCTATTACAAGGCACAAGGGATGTTCCGCACAAGCAGTACGCCGGATCCAGAATTTACGGACCTGATCGAACTCGACCTGGCCTCTGTCGTTCCAAGCTTGGCTGGTCCGAAGCGTCCGCAGGATCGGATCGAGCTGACCGATATGAAGAAAAGCTTCAACGATATTATCCGTACACCTGTAGACAAAGGCGGATACGGCCTCAGCGACGCGAAGATTGCCGAACAAGTATCGGTGAAGCATCCTAATGGGCAGGAGAGCAAGCTTGGCACCGGAGCGGTTGTTATCGCCGCGATCACAAGCTGCACCAACACCTCAAACCCAAGCGTAATGCTCGGGGCAGGCCTGCTGGCCAAGAAGGCCGTTGAGCGCGGGCTAACCAAACCTGCGTATGTGAAGAGCAGCTTGACACCAGGGTCACTTGTGGTGACGGAGTATCTGGAGAAGGCCGGCCTCATCGCCCCGCTGGAGCAGCTTGGCTTCCACGTAGCCGGCTATGGCTGTGCCACCTGTATCGGCAACTCAGGCCCGCTGCCGGATGAAGTCAGCGCGGCGATTGCCGATAATGATCTGACGGTGGCTGCCGTGCTTTCCGGGAACCGGAACTTTGAAGGCCGTGTACACGCCCAGGTAAAGGCCAACTATCTGGCTTCACCGCCGCTGGTCGTTGCCTATGCTCTTGCCGGCACCGTTAACATCGACCTGCAGAATGATCCGCTTGGATATGATCCTGCAGGAGAGCCTGTATATCTGAAGGATATTTGGCCTTCCTCTCAGGAAATCAAAGACGCGATCGGACTGAGTGTCAGCCCGGATATGTTCCGCAGCAAGTACGAGAATGTCTTCACACAGAATGAACGCTGGAACTCAATCCCTGTACCTGAGGGCGAGCTCTATGAATGGGATGAGAAGTCCACTTACATTCAGAACCCGCCATTCTTTAGCAAGCTGGCTGAAGGGCTCCAGGATATTGAAGAAGTTCGTCAAGCCCGCGTGCTCGCACTGCTCGGCGACTCGGTTACAACGGATCATATCTCCCCGGCCGGAAATATTTCGCCGACCAGCCCTGCCGGCATCTACCTGAACGAGCACGGAGTGGCCCGCAAGGATTACAACTCCTACGGCTCACGCCGCGGCAATCACGAAGTGATGATGCGCGGAACATTCGCCAACATCCGGATTCGCAACCAGGTCGCGCCCGGCACAGAGGGTGGCGTAACGAAGTATCTGCCGACGGATACGGTGATGTCGATTTATGATGCCTCTATGAACTACCAGGCCCAAGGTCAGAACCTGATCGTCATCGCCGGCAAGGAATACGGAACAGGAAGCTCCCGCGATTGGGCAGCCAAAGGGACCTATCTGCTGGGCGTGAAGGCCGTCATCGCCGAGAGCTTTGAACGGATCCACCGCAGCAACCTGGTCGGCATGGGCGTCCTGCCGCTCCAATTCCAGGAGGGCACAAGCTGGCACAGCCTCGGGATTGATGGCACAGAAACGTTCGACATCCTGGGACTAAGCAATGAAGTCAAGCCTGGACAACTGCTTACTGTAGTAGTCACCCGTCAAGACGGAACGCAGTTTGAATTCCAGGCTGTAGCGAGACTGGACAGCATGGTGGATGTGGATTACTACCATAACGGAGGTATTCTCCAAACCGTTCTGCGGCAAATGATCGAAGCCTCCCCAGTACAATAAGAGGCTGCTAGTATTCATAAGGCTATATCAAAGAGATAGAGCTCACATTCACGATGTGAGCCCTATCTCTTTTTCTTATATTTTCCCCGCATCCATCTCATCTTATAGCTCAACAAGGAAATAATAAACACTGATGCCTGAGAACAGCAGCACGACCAGCAAAGAGGCTGCAGGAAGAATCTGCTTCCCGGAAATCTCCCTCCGACGTGCCGCATACTCCGTAATGAGGGTCATAAGCTCCATTAGAATAAGCCCCAGAATCCCCAGGCCTGCGAACAGCCAAGTCTCTATACCGGATTTACTTGCATACCGGTCCGGCTGCCCATCACTAAAGTGTACAGGAATCTGCTCCGGCAGCTTAGGATACACCCAGAGATATACCACGATCGGCACTGCTGCAATCAGCCAGGTAACCATGCGCAATACTTTAGTCTTACTCAAAGCTAAATCTCACTTCCTCTCCTCATTAGTTAATTCAACATACTATATAGATTAAACTAAAGTTTAACATTGAATTTTCTGTTATCACAGCCTAATACGGTCCTATAACATTCATTTCTTTAGTTCATTTCTATATAGACAAACAAAAAAACAACTGTTATATTTGTAGTATAACAGTTAAACAACATAGATAAGAAGGGATTACATGCTCATTCAGCTTGATATGCAGTCGGATGTGCCGATCTATACACAACTGGTCAATCAGATTATTGAAGGAATTGCCAGCGGCCGGCTTATTCCGGGAGAAGCCCTTCCATCCGTTCGCAGCCTTGCCTCGGACATCGGTATTAATCTGCATACCGTCAATAAAGCCTATACCCTGCTTAAGCAGGAGGGCTATATTCAGATCCACAGACAGAAGGGCGTCGTGGTCGATCCGGACGGGATGCCTCCCGTCACCCCTGAGTACACAGCCAAACAGCATGATCAGCTGAAACCGATCATCGCCGAAGCAATCTGCCGGGGAATGAGCCAAGAAGAGCTGCTCAGCATCGTACAAAGTATCTACCGGGATATCCTTCCCGAGGAAAAGGAGCTATTGCCATGAGCCTGTTACCGAGTATCTTCATCGTCTTGCTATTTCTTCCTGTCGCTACTATGCAAGTATTCCTCCCTTACTTGACCCGAGAGAATATTAGCTTTGGCGTCACGGTAAGCGAAGAGGTCTATCATAGTGAGCCTGTGGTGAGAATGCGCAAGCAGTATGCACGCACATGCGCTGTGCTGAACGGTGCCCTTCTACTGATCTTCGCTACTGTTACCATTGCCGGAAATGAATCTATTCAGGCCTATGCCATCCCTGCCTATATCTTATTTATCCTTGGATGCTCTACGGCTCTGCATATCCGGTTCCACCGCAAAATGAAGGACTACAAAGCACAGCTGCCTGCCGAAGCAACCCAACCAGCCAAGCTGACGCTGGACACTTCATTCCGAAAGCGCCGTATGGTCCTGTCCAGCAGATGGTATCTCATCCATCTCGTAATCATTGGAGTTAGTATCGGTGCAGCACTGGCCCTGTATGACCGCTTCCCAGACACGATTCCTATGCAATATGACTTCCAGGGGCAGGTCACCCGCAGTGTAGAGAAATCTTACCGGTCCATTCTATTCCCCAATATCATGCAGCTGCTGATGACCGGACTGCTCTTATTCATTAACCTGATCATTCTTAGAAGCAAGCAGCAGCTGAGCCCATCGAATCCTGAACAATCCGCCCGGCAGAATGCCGCATTCCGTTATCGCTGGTCTGTCTTCAACCTGCTGGCAAGCCTTGTTCTAATTTTGCTCTTTGCTTTCATGCAGTGGACTATGCTTTATCCGGTAAACATGCAGGTCTCCTTGCTGGTCAGCCTGGGCATGCCTTTGCTCATTGTATTTGGAGCCATATATCTATCTATTAATACCGGCCAAGGCGGCAGCAGAATTGGGAAGAAAGGGAGCCTGGGCGCCGAAGCGCCAATCAATGACGACAATGCCTGGAAGCTCGGCAGCATCTACTATAACCCGAAGGACCCTGCGGTCTTTGTGGAGAAAAGAATGGGAGTCGGCTGGACTGTCAACTTCGCCCGCCCACTAGCTTGGGTGTTTCTGTTTGCGCCGCTCGTGCTAATTGTGATTGTTGTCCTTGTATTTAATTAGGCAATTCATACCTTTATCTATAACAAGGAGGATTCTTTATGAAAAAAATGAGCAAACCCGTTAGATCCGCTATCGCCGTCTCCCTAGCGTTGTGCATGTCAGTCCCTTCCCTCAGTGCAATTGCGCAAGACGCCTCTTCCGCTCTTATTCCGATCCGGGAGGCCGCTGCCCAAGCAGGAGCTAAAGTGACCTGGGATGCAGCAGCAAAGCGCATAACCGTCACTCAGGGATCAAAGCGCCTAGTCTTGGATCTGAAAGACGCCAAGGCTGAATTTAACGGCCAACCTGTCAATTACCAATCCACTGGCCCGCTGCAAATTACAGACAGCACAACCCTAATTGCTAAGGAGTGGCTCTCAAAATTGTTTACGAATACGACCTCTGTACCGCAAGCCGATACGGCCGACCAATTCCTTCAATACCTGCAATCCGGGGATGGAGCCAGTGCAGCTAAGCTGATGAGCCCGGCACTTCAGCAGGCTCTTCCCGCTCAAGCACTCAGCAGCCTGCTAAGCAACTACGAGAAGGTGTATGGCAAGATTGGCGAGCAAACCGCCAAGGCGGTAAAGGAGAATGCTGTTCATCGTAACGTGGCTTACACGCTAAAAGCAGCCGCTGCCCCTCTTCAAATTACTGTCCGTCTCAATAAAGACAATCTAGTAGATGATCTGAATATCGCTCAGGCCCAGCCTGAGCTGTACCAAAAGCCGGCCTATGACCATCAGGACGCCTACACGGAGGAGGAAGTGACGATCGGGGAAGGCACCTTTGCCCTGCCGGGAACCCTCACCAAGCCAAAAGGCAATGGCCCATTCCCGGTTGTTGTGCTGGTACACGGCTCCGGTCCGCAGGATCGGGACTCTAGTGCCTATGGCGGCAAGCCGCTGCGGGACCTCGCTGCTGGCTTGGCCTCTGAAGGAATTGCCGTACTTCGTTATGACAAGATTACCTATGAGCATACTTTCAAAATAGCAGCCCTTCCCAAATTCACGCTGAAGGACGAGACGGTAAAGGATGCCCTTGCGGCCGTGCAATTGCTCAAAGGGATAAAAGACATTGACGCTTCACGTATCTTCGTCGCAGGACACAGCCAGGGCGGCTTCGCCATGCCGCTGATCGAGCAGGCAGATACAACTAGAAATATTGCCGGAACGATTCTGCTGTCCGCGCCCAGCTCCAGATTTGTAGATGTGACTGTGAAGCAGCAGGATGAACTGATCAGCCGGGTCAAACAGCTTGGACAGGACACCGCTCCGTATGAACAGCAGGCTGCGGTTTGGAAGTCAATCGCACAAATGGTCAATGACCCGCAGTATTCCACAGACAATATGCCTGCCAATTTCCCGCTTTCCCCGGCGTATTGGTGGTATGAGCAGCGGGACTATAAGCCAACCGATCTCGCTAAGCAGCAGCAGGGGCCAATGCTGATTCTCCAGGGTGAAAACGACTGGCAGGTGCCGATGAGTGAGTTCAACACCTGGAAAAAGGAGCTCAAGGATCGTAAGGATGTAGAGTATAAATCCTATCCGAAAGTGAATCATCTGCTCAGCGAGGTAAATACCCTCTCCACCGGCCAGGATTATATGCAACCCCTTAATGTATCGCCTGCCATCATTCAAGATATTGCTGCCTGGATTAAGAAGACAAAATAATGATATGATATGAAAAAATGACGGTGCAGGGATTCACTCCCGACACCGTCATTTCTTTGTATTTGATACCGCCTGCGACTATTCCTAGGCTCCTGTCTTATTTCACCTTTACCGTCATTTCTATTTCCTTCACGTAATGTTTTATAATTTGGCCGTTCTCGTCCAACTTATACGCCCCAGTGGTTGCTCCGGTTTCTTCAAATTCCGGTTTGTATGCTTTCAGCGTAATCGACTTCACATTTTTCCCCAAAGGAGCCAGCACATAATCATTGTACATGTCCCCAGTTTTGGTGTTCTGGTCGCTTCCAAACCCGGAAATCAATTTCAGCACTTTGCCTTGATCATCCACAAACTCATAACTAATATCCGATGGCTTATTCTTCGGAAGCCCTTTTTCGATCAACTGAACTCGGGTAGAAGTTGAGGTCGCGTTAAGCTTGCTAAAATTGACGGTTAGGTTGCCCGATTTTTTGGATAAGTTCGGCTTGAGGGCAATCGGTGTACCGGCAGACTTTTGCATCGCGAGATCAAATGTATAAGGTTTGGCAACCCCCTGCAGCGTGACCTTTACAGTCAATTTGAACTTGTTCGCAAAGGTAAACTGTTGACCGCCAAGCCATGAAGGATCAACTATATTAATTTCAGCCTGGTCCGGGGTGGAACCAGGGCTCCAGCCCGCGATTGGTCTTTCTCCCATGTTTTTGCCGATATTCTCTATTTTCTTACCGTCTATTAAAAATTCTATACGTTTAATCGCACCTTTTTTATAGACCATATCCTGAGTTTTCTCATCAAATTCCCCTTCTGCTACGCCTCCATCCAATCCCTGGCCGCTGCGTTGCAGTGTAACTTTAATATAGTTCCCATCATACATCGCCTGGCTAACCCCTAGCGTAATGCCATCTTGTTTAATGCTCTTAACTGCCTTTGGCGCCGCGGCGCCAAAAACTGCCGGTGCCTTGCCCTGCTCCGCATGAGCCGTCGAGGAAGCCATCTCCCCCGCGGCTCCGCTAATAAGCATACCTGCCAATGCTGCTGTAGTAATTACTCTGAATCTTTTTTTCATCATCAAGTCCTCCAGATTATTTATTTAAAGTTTGATATATTTTTTCCAACCTAGTCCGATCCACTTGGACGGTCATTTCCAATTCTTCGATATAATTTTTGATGAGCTCTCCATGAGAATCGACTTTAAAGGCTCCAGAAAAGGTTAAAGGATCCTCTTTCTCCGGAATGAATGCCTTGAGTGTCACGGTTTCCGGCGTATCCGTAAATCCTTCAAACAATACTTCGTTATGCAGTTCCATTTGGTCATCGTTCGTGTATCCCCCAACCCCGGAGACTAGACCAAGCTTTCTGCCACGATCATCCCACACCTCAAAGAGCAGACGATCTCTCCACAGCTTAGCCTCCTTATCGCTTGACCGGATATTGATGCTTACTCTCGCTGTTATCGGGGAAAACTGGATTTGTTCTAGGGTAACCTGGTTTCCTCTCCACTCCCTTACTTCTTGGAAAGATTGCGTCATATTCTCGACATTTTTACGCACAGGAATATTAAAAGAATATGGCTCAGCAATTCCCTCAAGCCGGAATTCAACCTTCAATTCAAACTCGTCCGGTAGAAATTCCTCCGTCTCGCCCGATCTAGGAAAGCCCGACAATTCATAGATTACTGAATTTGGGTCGGACGTTCCTTTTGAACCCAGACTGAATTCCCTTCCGCCCGAATGGTCGGCAATCGACTTCCCGTCAATCCAAAAATCAGTGGATTTAATCGCCCCCCTAGGATAAACCTCCCTTTGCCCATTCCCTATCAATCTCACGTCGTTGATTGTACCGAATAACCCTTCTCCTTCACGCGTTACCGCCAGAGAAACCCGGGTTCCATCATAGACAATCTGCGGGATGCTAAGCGTGATCCCTTCATGGGTCACACTGGCATCTAGCTTCGTCGTGAGCCCCCTTTCATCCGCTATCTGTAATCCCATATCGTTGGCCAGCTTGAAGATACCGCCAATCAGCGGAATGTTCTTCAGCGAATCCGCCATGGCCGGCGATATTATGGCGCCGCCTAGGCCCCCGATCAGAGCGATCATAGCCGCTGCCGCAGTAACTAAGGCAGCCTTGCGAGTCCTGCGGAATTTGGAGGTTTGGCCGCTTCTGCTTCTCATCGGAAGGTCGACCAAAGAGGCATAGACTTCATCCTGCCGGCGGCGGATCATTTCCGGAACCTCTGGCAACGGCTCCTTGCCAATTTCCCGCAATTCTTTATCCACATCAAACACCTTCATAAGCCAGCCCCTCCTTCCGAATCGTTTTTACTATATCAACCAATATTCCGCGGGCTCTATGAAGACGCGCTCTGACCGCTCCCTCGGAAATATCCAGAACGCTGGCTATTTGTTTGGTCGATAAATCCTGATAATAGAACAAGTGAACAACAATACGTAAGGACTCATCCAAATTCTCCACGGCTTCCCTAAGATCATCTTTGCGGCTGTCCTCGAAATAAGATGACGGACGATAGGCTACCGCCTCCTCCGGCAGTTCCGCCATAGTCACGACTCTTTTACGAACGCGAAGCAGCTGGTTGCATTCATTGATCAGAATCCGAATAACCCAGGTTTTAAAATATTTTGGCTTGCGCAATGCCGATATTGATTTATACGCTTTAAGCGTCGTTTCCTGAAATGCGTCCGCACAGTCTTCATCACGTCTCAAAATGGACTTCGCCAAACTGTACAGCTCGGGCTCCAGCTTCCGGAATAGCCGAATAAATGCCTCACGATCTCCCCGCTGCGCACGCTTGACTTCCAGTTCCATATCTTGCTGCACGAATTTCACTCCTTTTAAGGGCCCTCTATAGAATTAGATGGGTGAGCATACCAAAATGTTATATTTACGAAAAAAAAGTTTTACCTCTGGTGATATTTTTACGGATGCGGCCAAATAAGACGATTTCACCCTATGCTTAAAACAAAGAAATGGCGGTGCAGGGATCAACCCCCAAGCACCGCCATTGCACACTTTCAGATGATTTTTTGGATTAGGCAAATTTCAAAGCTATCAAGGATGGACTGACATCGCAGTTCCTTCATAAGATACGTATAAGAAAGAGCATTAGCCTTGCAGCCCGGTGAACTATTATGGCAACATGATTCCCATCTCGCGTGCGGCTTCAATCAGCACAGGACCATATTCATCCAGCCGCTCCACCGTAAGCCGGCTGACCGGCCCGGAGAGGGACAGCGCATAGAACGCTTGGCCGCTGCGGCTGTAGATAGGAGCCGATACGGCCGAAGCGCCCGGCTCTCTCTCCTCATAGCTAATCGCATAGCCTTGCTGCCGAATCTGATCCAGCTGGGCCTGATAGGCTTCTCTGCTCACGGCTTCAGGCCAATCGGGCTGCTCCAGCAGCGATTGCCGGAAGGCCGAATCGGCAAAGGCAACCAGCACCTTGCTGGAAGCACCAACATAGAGCGGCAGCCTTGCTCCAACCGGAGCCACCCGGCGGATCGCCTGATTGCTCTGGACGGCCTGGATGCGCAGCCGGTCATAGCCATCCCTCACATATAAGCTGACCGTCTCCCCGAGCCGGTCCCGTAGTTTCTCCATTTGCGGAAGCAGCAGTATGGCCGGGTCATCGCTGTGTGACAGATGCATCGACAGCTCCCAGATCTTCATCCCAAGCTTGTACTTGTCCGTCGCCTGATCCCGAATAACGAACCCCCGCTCTTCAAGCGTAGTCAGGAGCCTATGGACCGTGCTTTTATGTAGTCCGATTTGCCCTGAAATTTCGGTCAGCCCAAGATCACTGCCTGTCGTAAAGCACATTAATATATCCAACGCTCGCTCAACCGCACGAACCGTTAATTTTCGATCTTCCAAGAAGAGCACCCCTTCAATAGTTTCACAGTATGAAACTTGGTTACATAAATTATATACGATTACCAACACTTCGTCTATATAAGAGAAGCCTGGCCTCCAAATTAATCCTGGGTCATTGACTTTGAAGCGGACCAGGCTTACGATATTCTGTAACGATTACCTATAAATCGTCTTTTTTCGACATAAATCCGATTCATCGGACTTTTTCATATCTTGAACTCAAGGAGGGCTACGATGAATACAACACGCAGCGGCGCCCCCCTGCAGGGCGTGCGTGATACGGATTCCGGTCAGCAGCCCGTTCTGTCCACGCGTCTCATTCGTTTCAAGCATGTTCTGATTGCGTTCATCATGTCTATTGTCTTCTTTCTTTTGTTCTGCTTTATCGCCCTGCATGGCTTCATTGCCTGGGTTCTCTCCAATCCGACGGTCGCTCCGCTGTATTCCAATCCGCTTCTTGCCAAAGGCATGAAATATGAAGATATTTCTTTTGGCGCTATTGATGGCAGCCGCACCATGTACGGATGGTATATCCCGGCAGAAGGCTCCTCGAACAAGACGATCGTCTTCAGCCATGGTTATGGAGCTAATCGGGAGGAATCCTGGATTCCTATGTATGATTTGGCACATTTCGCCCATCGTCTGAACTTCAACGTCATTATGTTCGACTATGGCTTTGCGGCGCAGGACAGCAAAGAGGTCGCCACAGGCGGCAAGAAGGAAGCCCAGCAGCTGCTGGGGGCAATTCAGTATGCCAAGCAGCACGGCGCTAAGCAGATCATTGTATGGGGCTTCTCCATGGGCGCTGGAACCGCCCTGCAGGCAGGACTGACCACGAAGGACGTGGATGCCATGATTCTGGACAGCACGTTTTTGCTGGAACCGGACACCCTTTACCACAACATACACCAAAAGCTTAATCTTCCGGAGCATCCTTCTATTGAGATCATGGAGCTGCTGCTCCCGGTGCTCAACGGAACTAGCCTGCGGCAGATCCCGTATCCCGAAGTGAAGAAGAAGGACTACCCATTCCCTATCTTCTTTATTCATGGTACAGAGGATGCTAAGGCTCCTTACCCTATTGCAGAGAAGCTTGCTGCCAATCAGACCAATCCGCTCTCAGAGCATTGGATCGTACAGGGCTCGCATCATGAGCTGATCTTCAGAGAGCATTCCAAGGAATACCTGCGGAGGGTGTCTACCTTCCTCAGTCAGGTAAATGCCTCCTTGAATTCTTCATCACAAAGTTCCTACTAGAATAGGCATAGGCCAATCCTGTCTCGTCATACATTCTAAAATAAGAATGTCTACCCGAGGAGGTACGGTCTATGCTTTTTGTTTACGGGTCCTATTTACCCGTACGAATTCTAGAAGAGATTCGCTTTTGGAAACAGCAGGAGAGAGAGCATGTCGACGTCATCAAGGCCATTGTTCCATCCCTTGAGCCCCCCTATGTCAAATTGCTTGACGAGTGGGCCAAGGTGTTCGGCGACACCGAAGAAGCAGCAGATGCGCTGCTCCGCCACGGTATCCAGCAAGGCATCTATGCTGCGCCGCATCCTGAGTTCATTCGCCAGACCGAAAGGCTGCTGGCCGTATCCTGCCGTCAATCCAGGGAATGGATTAGACAGCTTTACATTTTACTGGAGCAAAGCAAAGCCGTTCAATCCATCCCGCTTGCCCGAGTGGTTCTGCTCCATATCATCAGGGAATCCGAGTACTTCCTCCAGGTGCTGGAGGCGCTGAATCATCCCGGCAGGATCGCTGCTCAGGCAGCAGCAGGAGGCCGGGAACTTCATGAATTCCGGCATAGAGACCCGTCGTCTGCGCAGCAGCCAGCTGCTTCTGCTCCGGCGGCACCGGATGCGCAAGAGCCGGCAGCCAGCCGGGAGCCAGCGGGCCAAAGCCCATCTGGTCCTCCTGTCCCGATTGGCGGGCACAAGCTTCCGCCGCTTCCCTACCCTTACAACGCGCTTGAGCCTTATATTGACGAGAAAACCGTTCGCATTCACCATGACGTACACCATCTCAGTTATGTAGATGGTCTTAACCTAGCAGAGAAGAAGCTGGAGGAGGCCCGCAAGACAGGCAATTTTGACCTGATCAAGCACTGGGAACGTGAGCTTGCCTTCAACGGAGCCGGGCACTACCTGCATACCATCTATTGGGACACGATGAACCCCAAGGGCGGAGGCAAGCCCGAAGGCGCGCTGGCTCAGCAGATCCGCAAAGACTTCGGAAGCTATGAAGCCTTCCGCAAGCAATTCTCGCAGGCCGCCGAGAAGGTCGAGGGCGGAGGCTGGGCAATTCTTGTCTGGAGCCCGCGCAGCCACCGGCTGGAGATTTTACAAGCCGAGAAGCATCAGAATCTATCCCAGTGGGACGTAGTTCCTCTGCTTCCGCTCGATGTCTGGGAACATTCCTACTATTTGAAGCATCAGAACCAGCGTAAGAATTATATTGCTGATTGGTGGAATATCGTCTATTGGCCAAAGGTTCAAGAACGCTTCGAGCAGGCAGAAAAACTGAGATGGACTCCTTACTGATTTCCGGTTTAGAGCGAAAAGGCCCCTTGATTTTATTTCTAAGAGAGGCCTTTTTTGCGTTATATATCAAATATAATGACCCTGAAGTCTAATCAGCATCGTATCTTTGCTTCATCTTCTCTGTCATTTCTTCTATAACGTCAGCCGGTACTTGAGGCGGTACCTGCAGTATCCGGCCGCCGAAGCATTCCGCTGCCGCTACAAGCAGGGCATCCGTAAAGTCAGCTGTGCTCCGAACGCCAGCCAGCTCCTGCAGGCTGCCCATGGTCCCCAGCTCCACCTGAGGATAGCCTGTATCCAGATCGCCCGCCGCCTCCTCATAGAAGCTCCGCACCTGCCGGGCAAGGTCATCTCCGCTTCCCTCTACAATGACGAAGGCGCTGACAATATAAGCCTTAGCCAATCTGCGCTGGGCAATCCCGCAGAACTTCTGGCCAGCCACGCTTAAATCATAGTCTCCGGGACAAAAGGCACCGCTGATTTCCCCAGCGCGAGCCTCTTCTGTCCACGGCAGGAGCGCCCGCCCGATCAAGCCGGACAGCCTTTTAAAATCGTCATGAATATTTACCGATCTGCCGGGATTCGGCAGAATCATCGAAAGATTCACGATGCCTGCGGTCAGCGGAACCGCTGCCCCGCCCGACGGCCGGACGGCCACAGACCAGCCCTCATTCCGCAGCCGGTCAAGCGCCTGCTGTGCCATAGGCAATCTGCGGTCCCTAAGCCCAGCGACAAACGCCCGGGGATGTCGCCAAACATGAAGCAGCGGCGGATAGCCCTGCCCTACCTGTCTGCACATCCATTCCTCCCAGGCGAACGGGTACACCGCATCAGTTGTGCCGTCATACAGAGGAGCCTCCCAGATCTCAAGACCGGGCAGCTGCCAATCTTCCATCCACTTAGCTAAGCTCATCTCCCTGCACTCCTTTCGATAAGATAAAAGGCCCCGCCCCAAGGGGCAAGGCCTAAGTCAATTCGAATCTTAACCTTTAATGAGAGACAGGAATTCGGCTCTCGATGCCGCATCTGTGCGGAAGCTGCCGCGTACAGCGGAGGTCATCGTCTTGCTTCCAGGTTTCTTTACGCCCCGTGCGCACATGCACAGATGCTCCCCTTCCACAACGACCATAACGCCTTCTGGCTTAAGCACCTCGTCCATAATGTCCGCAATCTGTGAAGTGATACGCTCTTGAACCTGCAGACGACGGGTTACTGCCTCTACCAGACGAGCCAGCTTACTAAGCCCGGCGATTCTTCCGCTAGGAATATACCCAATATGCGCTTTCCCGAAGAAAGGCGCCATATGGTGCTCACACTGGCTGTAATAGACAATGTCCTTAACAATTACCAGCTCCTGATGATTCTCTTCAAAGGTAACGCCTAGCGCCTCACGAGGGTCCACAGCATAGCCGCCGAATATCTCTTCGTACATCCGGGTTACTCGTGCGGGTGTCTCTAGAAGCCCTTCGCGTTCTACATCCTCACCGATCAGCTTCAGAATCTCACGAACATGGTGCTCGATCTTCTCGCGGTTATCGCCCACCTGTAAATTTACATAATCTTTGAGTCCTGCCATCTTTTGTGCCCCTCCTTCCTGCATCTAAGTTTGTTGGCTTTTATTTTTTTCTCCGGTTTGCTCCCGGTTTAGTACTTTGATTCTTCATCATTTGCTGAGCGCGCTGCATTTGCTTGCCGTTCAGATTATAGCCCATCTGCTTAGCCATCTTCTGAAGCATTTGCGGGTCACTCTGCATCTTGGTCAATTGCTTGCGCAGGTAGAAAACTCCGATTGCAAATCCGGCAATCAGACCAACGATCAACGTAATGATCGGAATAATAACATCCCACATGGTTAGCCACCCCTGTAATCCAAATTAGTACCTAGTGTAATGCACTAAATTATAATAGCATTCCTCATAGGACGAGGCAAATGATATTCAAGCCAGAACCGCTTCAATAAACAGTGTCGTTTCCGAGGACAAATCCACTTCTTTAATCTCCAGATCTCCCTCATAGCCTCTGACCACCCGAATGACCGGACGGCTTGGAAGACCCCGATGCTGACTGATGACAACCCCGGTCTCTTTGTTGGAGAGTCTTACGGGCGTTCCATTAGGATAAATGGAGATGATTCTTGTAAATTCAATCAGTGCCTGATGGTCAAGCTCCTGTTCTGAAGCCGCCATAAGCCGTTCACAGGCTTCATGAGGTTGAAGAGCGACGTCCACTCCCCCAGAGCCTCCGCCAAGAAGATTATCATACATGTTGGCAATGGCGACAATTCGGGGATAGAGATGAATATCCTGTCCCGACAGGCCGCGCGGATGACCGGTTCCATTCAGCTTCTCATGATGCTGAAGAGCCGTATGGGCGATTAGAAGGTTCCATTCCCGCTTGTTCTTAAGCGTCTCAAAGCCGCGCCAGGTATGATGGCCCTTCCCCTGCTCATCGGTTTGTCCGTGAAGAATCCCGCTCTTCCCTATATCATGCAGCAGGGCGCCTATGGCAAGATCCTTGAGCTGCCCTTGATTCAGACCCATATTCGCGCCGATCATCACCGAGATCAAGCACACGTTAATGGCATGAACATACTCCGCATTGTCTTCGGTTCGAATCTCGGTCAGCTGAAGCATCACGTCCTTCTGGTTCAGCACGTCCTTCAGCAGATCATCCACACTGCCGGATACTTTGCGGGTACTCCACTCCTTGCCTGATCGCACGGCCTGCATCGCTTGATTCATTTCCCGGTACACCGCCCGCTTGGTTTGTTCGCTAAGCAGCTCCGGTATTTCCACATCTGCAAAAAGCTCATCCTCGATATACAAATTCGTCACGCCAATTCGATTCAGCGTGTTAATCATATATACCGTTAATTGAACACCTGCGGACAGCAATACGGTTCCATTGGCAGAATAGACTGTCTTGCCCAGCTTCTGTCCGGGTTCAACATCCTCCATGACGACATATTTCATTCAGGGCTCCCCTGCTCCAAGGCAAGGAGCTGCTCCTTAATAGATAGTCCGCCTCCGTAGCCTACAAGCTTGCCGCTAACTCCGATGACCCGATGGCACGGGATAATAATTGAAATTGGATTCTTGTTGTTGGCCCCGCCCACAGCACGGACGGCAGACGGCTGGCCAATTCGCTCTGCAATGTCCTTATACGAGGCTGTCTCTCCATAAGGAATGCTGCAAAGCTCCTTCCATACCTTCAGTTGGAATGGCGTTCCGTAGAGATCGAGCTCCAACTCAAAAGCCTTGCGTCTGCCGGTAAAATATTCGGCCAGCTGCTCTGCAGCTGGCTGGAGAGCTTCCTTAGAGCGGATAAGTTCTGCTCCGGGAACCCTCTTGTCCAGCCATGCCCGGCTCAGCTGCTCTGTATCGGCAAAGCTGCCAAATTCGATGAGGCACAGCCCCTTCTCCGTACGGTATAAGGTCAGCGTTCCAATCGGTGACTGAACCTCATTGTAGTGAACCCGAGGTTGCTTCTGCTCTCGATGATTCCCCGGTTCGTCCCCAGGCTGCCGCTCTGGCTTCTGCTCAGCTGAGAGCTCTGTTCTCAGCTTGCTCAGCGCCTTCTGCTGATAAGAGATTACCGAATCGTCCTTCTCTGTCTGTAATGCCATTTCAATGGCGTGCATTGCTTCATTCCCCCCGATTCGGCCTAGTGCCCATGCCGCAGTCCCTCTAAGCTCGGGACGCGGATCATTATTTAATATATCTATTAATTTCGGCACAGCGGAGGCATCTTTGAAGTTCCCCAGCGCAATTACTGCATTTCGCTGGATCGGCTTCTTGCCGCGCCACGCCGCAGCACTGTGACCGAACCGTTCCTTGAATTCCCGGTTCGACAGATCAAGCAGCGGCAGCAGCAGAGGCTTCGCCACCTCCGGATCGGGCTGAAGCTCAGGACGATGCTCCCAATGCTTGCCCCTGTTCTTAGGACAGACAATTTGGCAAGTATCACATCCGTACAAACGGTTACCGATCTTCAGCATGAACTCATCCTCCAGCAGACCCTTGGTCTGGGTTAGGAAGGATACGCAGCGCTGTGCGTTCAGCACCCCGTCTCCAACCAAGGCTCCGGTAGGACACGCATCAAGACACTTCGTGCATTCGCCGCAATCCTCGGTAACCGGACTGTCGGGCGGAAACGGAATGTTCGTAATCATCTCCCCGAGATAAATCCAGGAGCCCCATTTCGGGGAAATAATCAGACCATTCTTCCCGCCAAAGCCTATTCCCGCCCGACGGGCCACGGCACGGTCGTTCAGCACGCCTGTATCCACCATGCTTTCAACCCGCGCTTCTGGTACCTTGGAGAGAATCAACGCCTCAAGCTTTCCCAGAGCTTCGCGAAGCACATGATGGTAGTCCTTGCCCCAGGCGGATCTGGCCAGAATTCCCCTGTTCTTTCCAGGCTCGGATTTCGGCGGATTCTTCATCTTGGAAGGATAGGCAACAGCAATTGAAATAATCGATGCCGCTCCATTCAGACTTAATTCAGGATAGACCCGCTTGTCGATATCAGGCTCTTCAAATCCAGACTCATAGCCCATGCTGCGGCTGAATTCTAGCGCCGCCTTCAAAGATAGAAACGGATCTGCCGTGGCAAATCCGATATCATCGATACCTAAATCAGATGCAGCTTCTTTGATTTCTTGTTTGAGCCTCTCCCACATGGCCGCTTCACCTGTATGGGCAGAATTAGACAGCGTCACTTCATTATTCACCTCATTATTTATAGCCTTCCCACACTTTATATTTAACAGGCAGTAGAAAGCCCGTTCCTATACATTATTATTCTTCCCTGAGCCCTACATAAATAGAAAAGCATACCGACCACCGTAAACGCAACGGATGGAGATATGCTTCATAATAGAAGATTATAGCTGCTCAACTTAAGACTTAAGATCTGGATAAAGATGATACAGCAGCAATGCTCAGTTTCTGAAAAGCTTCTAGGATCCGATTGGCGTAGCCCATCGCCTCATACAGCGGCATAGCAGCTTGGTTATGCTCGTCTCCCGCAACCATAATGTGGCTGACCTTGCGCTGCTGGAAACGCTGTTCCATAGCTGTAACAAGCGCTTTGCCAACTCCTCTGCGGCGATAGTCAGGATGAACGGCAACCCGGTAAATACACCCGAAATTTTGATCAATGGTGCCGATGAGTGCGCCGACAATCTCGCCTTCAACTTCCGTAACCATAATCAGTTCAGAATCATAAGACAGCTGTCTAGCGAATGCACGCTTTGTATCTTCGTAGCATTCTTCCGATAACGCCATCTGCAAAAGCTCAGTCACTTGATTGACATCGCTCAACTGAAAGGAACGAACCCGCATGCTTCTTATCTCCCTCTTCTTCTGCTTGATAGAGAAATGTAAATCCCAGGACAGAATTTACATTCATCAAATACGGAAATCCCGACAAAAACCGATAAAAAACTGCTTCATCGATAATTAAAACATATTTATCTCCCGATTTCACGCATTTTCTTATGAAAGCGCTTTTTATTAAGCGCTTTCATTCTTGTTTTTGTCAATTTAAGCACTTGTGCATAAAACTGGATATATCGTGTGATTCTTTTCCCTGCAACAATTATTGATTTTGTGTAAACTCAAGCATCACCATTAAATTAAAGTAAAAATAGGAACAAAGAGGAAATCCGTGATTTTCCTTTCGCATATTCGGGTAATATATAGTAAAGATCCCAGGCCCAGAACGGATGAGCCGCCCTCTACAGGTGAGCTGCGCCGTTCTTTGCTTGTGTGGTGCTTTATAACTTTCCAAAGAACCTAGGAGGGATTTCTAAAATGGCGTATGAATTGCCTGCACTGCCTTATCCGGCAAACGCTCTAGAGCCGCATATCGACGAACAGACCATGAACATTCACCATGACCGCCACCATAATACTTATGTAACGAACTTAAATAACGCACTTGAGAACGCACCCGAGCTGCAAGGGAAAAGTGTGGAGGAACTAATCTCGGATCTGAATGCCGTACCGGAATCGATCCGTACCGCGGTACGCAACAACGGCGGAGGCCATGCGAACCACACCTTATTCTGGACAGTTATTGGGCCAGGCGACGGCGGAAAGCCAAGCGGAGATCTGGCTTCAGCGATTGACAATGAGCTCGGAGGATTCGACAAATTCAAAGAAGATTTTACAAAAGCAGCGACAACCCGATTTGGCAGCGGCTGGGCTTGGCTCGTCGTCGGCAAAGACGGCAAGCTGGCAGTCACCAGCACCCCGAATCAGGATAGCCCGCTGATGGAAGGACTGACTCCTATTCTGGGGCTCGATGTGTGGGAGCATGCCTACTACTTGAAATACCAGAACAAACGCCCGGATTATATCTCAGCTTTCTGGAATGTGGTTAACTGGGATGAAGTCAGCAAGCGCTATGCGGCGGCGAAGTAATAACTTTAATTCACAAAGAAAAGAGGGTCGTCCCTTTGTCATCTATGATGACTTTTGGGACACCCTCTTTTTCCTTGTTCCTCGGCAGCCTTGCAGCCCATAATGCTACTGCTGCCCATGTTCACCCATTGAACTTTTGGAGCCGAATGATCCAAGCTCATCTAAGCTCCAAATAGGAAGCTCTATTCCCTTACTCTCTATGCTCTCTCCTCGAAATACCGGTTCAGGATGCGCAGAAATACATTTGGGAAGGCCAAGTCGGCCATGTCTTCCCGGGTAATCCAACGGTATTCGCCCGGCTCCTTCGGGCCTTCCTCCAGCCCGGCCTCATAGGTAGCACTTGCCTCAGCGGCAATCCCAGCCAGCTCGGAGGCCTGTCTGAATTTGTAGACGCGCAGGTTCCAGTGGATATGACTGAACGTGTGCTCCGCGTCTATATAGGCTCCAGCCGGGCGGGCGAAGATGCCCTGGGCGGCCAGCTCCCTGGCGAGCCGGCTCATCGCTGCCTCATCAGCCGACAGCGATCCGTGAGGTGCTGCCTTAGGCTGCTTCGCCGGCTCCAGCTCCGCCAGATGCGGCAGCTCCCACATACTCGCGAGCAGCCCGGTCGCAGGGCGGCGGCGCACCAGCACCTTGCCCGCTTCCGGGCCGGCCCCTTCCACAAGCGCTACAAAGCGGTTCTCGGGGCGCGGCGGCTTAGCCTTGGTCTTCACCGGAAGCGATTCCTCCATCCCCGCTAGTCGCCCCTGGCAGTGCTCCATGACCGGGCAGGTCAAGCAGTGCGGAGACTTAGGCGTGCATACAAGGGCGCCAAGCTCCATCAGCGCCTGATTAAAGTCAGAAGCTCTGCCCGCTGGAATCAGCTCTGCGGCCAGAATCTCCATCCGGGCCCGTGTGCCTGATTTCATAATATCATCCTCGATCAAGAAGTAACGGGACAGCACCCGCATTACATTACCGTCCACGGCGGGCTCGGGCTGGCCAAAGGCAATGCTGAGAATGGCTCCAGTAGTGTAAGGCCCTACTCCCTTAAGTGCAGATACACTGGCCTTATCTCTTGGCATCTCCCCGCCATGCCGTTCAACGACCTGTCTTGCTGCTGCCTGCAGGTTGCGTGCTCTCGAATAATAGCCAAGCCCCTCCCAGCATTTCAGGACATCTTCTTCCGGCGCCTCCGCCAGCGACTGAATGGTCGGGAAGCGCTGAATGAAGCGGTTGAAGTAAGGAATGACCGTATCGACGCGCGTCTGCTGAAGCATAATCTCCGATATCCAGATATAATACGGATCGCGATGTCTGCGCCACGGCAGATCCCGCTTCGCTTGTTCATACCATAACAGCAGTTCCCTGCTGAAAAATGTCTTGATGTCGATCTCCGTCATACTCTTCTCCCTTATCTTATACGCCGCTGACGTGCTCTATCACAGCATAAGCAGAGGCCAGCTTGCGTTCATGTGTAATGCTCAAATGTACGTTGTATCCAGCTTGTCTGCTTAGACCTAACCTAACCCAAGCCTCTTCGCTAATCGTCACTCCCGGTTTGCCTAAGGCATCCGGTAATACCTCTATATCCTGAAAGCCAAGAACCCCGCCAATACCGCAGCCCAGCGCCTTCGAGATGGCCTCTTTGGCCGCGAAGCGTCCGGCTGCGAATTCAGAGGTTCGTCCCCGCAAGCTCGCCAGCTCTTGCTCGGCCGGCGTTAAGATCCGCTGCAGCAGGCGCTTTCCTGCGCTGCCGCTTAGGATCTTGTCCATCCGTTCTATTTCCACCAGGTCATGCCCGATTCCGTAGATCAACGTTCACCCTTCTTTCTCTTCACCTTAGATTAGGCATTATCCATTGTAGCAAAGGAGGGACGCAATACGCGACCCTAATAGCCTTATGCTATAATAAACCATAATTTCAGGCCCGCCCTGATCCGATAAACTGATGAAGGAGTGACCTCATTTGTCTCATGATTTCCTTATTCCGATGGAAGATGGCAACAAGCTTCAATGCACCCGGTTTTCCGCTGTTCATCCACCGAAGAGCCTCATTATAATCGCCCACGGATACAAAGGCTTCAAAGACTGGGGAATGTTCCCTTATGCTGCAGGAGCTCTAAGCGTTCATCATGAAGTCATTACCTTTAATTTCTCCCACAACGGCATAGGCGAAGACCCCATGCAGTTCACCGAACTGGACAAGTTCGCCAGAAACACCTATGACCAAGAACAGAAGGATCTGTCCGCACTTATAAAATACATCCATCAGGACCCGAATCTGCACAAGCTGCCATTATTCCTAATCGGCCACAGCCGCGGGGCCGGCACCTGTCTGGTGTACGCCCTGGATCATCCGGATCACATTGCTGGCGTTCTATCCTGGAACGGAGTAGCCAACCTCGACCTGTTCACCCCTGAACAGAAACAACAGATGCGGGAGCAAGGACGAAGTTATGTACTTAACGGACGGACAGGACAGCAAATGCCGCTGGATGTGGTTATTCTGGAAGACCTCGAGCAGCAGCGGGAGCGCTACGACATAGTTAGCCGCCTTAGCAAATCCACCTTCCCGGCCATTCTGATTCAGGGTACTGCCGACAGCAGCCGATTGCGGGAGGGTTCTGCTCATATTACAAAAGCCCGCCCGGACATTGCCTGGGTCCAGATCGAAGAAGGCAGCCATACTTTTAATACTGTACATCCCTTCACTGGCACAACGCCACAGCTGGAAGCCGCTCTTGCCGCCAGCTTTCAATTTATAGAGCAGCATCTATCCTAACGATATAGATTGAACTAAAGTTTTACATTGATCTTTCTATATTTACCGGCCTAATACGGCCCTATAACATTCATTTCTTTAATTCATTCTATCTAGCCGCACGTGTTATTCATTATCCCCCGGCCTTCAACTTCAAGAAGGCCCGACGCCGCCCTTTACGAGGTAGCAAGAAACATCAAGAAGCGAACTCTCCAGTTCTCTATACTCATATCAGACCGGTCTGGAGGAACAAAAGTTCATGAACAGTATCGATAAGATCAGACAGAGTATTGACTATATTGAGAAGCACTTGTCCGAGGAGCTCACTTTAAGCGGGCTGGCACAAGCGGCATTTTACTCCGAATACCACTACCACCGCATCTTTCAGCATTTTGTCGGAGATACGGTCATGTCCTACATCAGGAGAAGACGCTTGTCCAAAGCAGCCGAACAGCTTACGGGAACTGAGCGCAGGGTGCTGGATATCGCCTTGGAATGCGGATTCCGGAATCCAGAGACCTTTTCCCGGGCTTTTCGGAAAATGTACGGGATGCTTCCCACAGAGTGCCGCCAGCTCGGCACCGTGCCTTTCCTGATTGCCCCCGTGTGGCTCCCGGCTTCAAGTGCAGCTCCACACTTAAAAGAATGGAGAGAGTTCGCTATGCAGCCAAAAATTATTACATTACCAGCCAAAAGAGTTATCGGGTATGCACTTCATACCAATGTTGCTGAAGGACAAAACTTTAAGGAGATCCCTGCCTTCTGGCAGCATTACATTCAGAATAAACTATGGGAACAAATTCCCGGCAAGCAGCCGCCATATGTGGAGCTGGGCATCTGTACGCCGGCAGATAATGAAGGTCGATTTAGGTACATTATTGGGTTTGAGACGAGCGAGGATGAGGCTGTGCCTGAAGGATTGGTAGAGTTTCATTTACAGGAAGCCCAATATGCCGTATTTACTACGCCGCCAGCGGATGAGGCCGAATTCTCCTCCACGATTCAGCATACCTGGGATCTTATTTTTCGGAACTGGTTCCCTGAGTCAGGCTATGAGTACGCTAAAGCTCCGGACATTGAATGGTATGATGAACGCTCGAGCGGCACGACAAACAAGCAGATGGATATTTATATCCCCGTAAAACCTGCATTGTAAAAAAGTTAACCTTCCCGAATCAAAACCACCCCTCTTCAGCCAGGCCGAAGAAGGGTGGTTCTATATAAACTCTAGATACCCGGAATCGGGCTGCGTTTATGTTCTGTCTTCTTATACAAAGCTTCAAGAACTTCTTTGGCCTTCGGATTAATATCCTTGCCCTCCAGATAATCGCTATTGTCTTCGTAAGTGACCCCAAGCTCGCCTTCATCCGTCTGTCCTTCCCAAAGCCCTGCAGTCGGCGCCTTATCGAGAATTTCCTGCGGTACGCCAACATATGCGGCGATCTGGCGAACTTGGCGCTTGTTCAAAGAACTGAGCGGTGTAATATCCACAGCTCCGTCTCCCCATTTCGTATAGAATCCGGTAAGAGCCTCGGAAGCATGATCTGTCCCCACAACAAGCAGCTTCAGCTCGAACGCCAAGGCGTATTGAAGAACCATCCGAGTCCGGGCTTTGATGTTGCCCTTGCCCTGCGGAGTCATATGCCGATGCTGGCCTACATCTTTAAGCCCTTGCTCTGTTTCCAGAGCCAGTTCGTTCACCGCATCCTCGATATTCGTCTCCACGGTGTGAGTAAGGCCAAACGCCTTAGCCACCGCGTAGCTATGCTCGATATCTTCTTGTGTGCCATAAGGCTGAAATACGCCAAGCGTCATGTATTCCTGCCCGTTCTCCTTAGTCAGCTCGTCTGTAGCCTGCTTGCAGAGTGCGGCTGCTACCGCACTGTCAATCCCGCCGCTGATCGCGATCAAGAGACCACTGGTCTTGGAATCCAGTACATGCTTCTTCAAGAAATCTACACGCTTGCGAATCTCGGCCTCTACATTAATGTGCGGCTGTACGCCCAATCTTGAAATAATCTCCTGCTGCAAACTCATATTCCGCTCACTCCTTTGGTTTTAACTGGGTATTCATCACATACGGAATTAGACTTGAAATCTGTTGCAGTATGGTATTTTCCCATAGGAAACATACACATCGCTGTCGACTTCAGCCATTCTATATACAATAAAGCCATTTTAAAAAATAGAAACGACAGCATGCTTAAGAAAGCCCTTCATCCCCTCAGCCATGATGCCAGGTCGTTATGTATAGCAAACGCCCCGCGAGAATAGCCGGATAAACCGGCCCGCAGGGCGCTGATCAATCAATTAACGGCAAAAGCGATCGAAAGCGCTGGTCAAATCAGCCGCAATCTCTTCCGCCGAACGGTCCTCAATTTGATGACGCTCAATAAAATGAACAAGCTCTCCGTCCTTCAGCAAGGCGATGGAAGGGGAGGATGGCGGATAAGGCGCAAAGTACTCACGTGCTTTGGCTGTTGCTTCCTTATCCTGGCCAGCAAACACGGTGAACAGATGGTCTGGGGTTGCTTCATGCTGAAGCGCCCGAGCTACACCTGGACGGCATTGTCCCGCTGCACAGCCGCAAACCGAGTTCACTACAACAAGCGAGGTTCCCTTCATCTCTGGCAGCTTCGCTTCCACTTCTTCCGAGGTGCGCAGCTCTTCAATACCAATGCGTGTCAGCTCATCGCGCATAGGCTGTACCATATCTTTCATATATTGATCAAAAGACATTGACATTTATAATTCACTCCTTCTGACTTATCATGCATAACCTAGGCTCTAACGTCCCATTCTTTTTTATTATACAATCCTAAGTAAGGAAATCAACTCTCTGACCTCTTCTCCCACAGGCTGTTAGCTTTGAGCAGACAATGTTAAGATATCGGAAAAACAACAAGAAACGTGGTGCCTGTCCCCTCCTCTGAGCGAACGCTGATCTGCCCGTTATGGCGTTCCACAATGCTGCGGCACAGAACAAGTCCAAGCCCAGTTCCCTTCGCCTTCGTTGTGTAGAACGGTTGAAACAGCTTATCGAGCTTAGCCTCGGGTATTCCTGGCCCCGTATCCGCAACCTCCAGCTGAACAGCACCGGAGAGCAGGCTGGTCCGCAGCCGCAACTGTCCATGGTCCTCCATCGCCTCCATAGCATTTCGGCATAGATTCAGAATCAGCTGTTTAATCTCTCTGGCGTTCATTTCGAATTCGGGCACCTGTTCCTCAATATCCACCTCTATGCTCTGTCCCCGAAGATTCGCATCAGCCTGTACCAAGGGAATAAGCTCATGAATAATCTTCTGCAGACTGGCCGTCTCTTTATAGACCGGACGGTTCTGCGCTAAGGACAGAAAGTCGCTGATAATCCCGTTAGCCCGGTCCAATTCCTCCATCACGATTCGGTAATAATGATCCAATGTGGAAGGGCTCTTCTCTCTCATCAGCTGCAAAAATCCGCGAACTACAGCCATAGGGTTTCTAATCTCATGGGTGATCCCTGCGGCCATTTGCCCAACAAGATTAAGCCGGTCAAGATTGTTAAGCTCGCTGCGAAACGACTCCAGCTCAGTCATATCCTGAATGGTCACCATTACCCCTTCTTCCAAAGGAGGTTTACCTTCAATTCGGCAGGTATTTACATAGAACACCCGCTCCTCATATGGAGTCAGCTTACCTGCCGAAGTCAGAGATTCTTGAAGATTCTTCTGCAGAAAATCTGTTTCAAAATGATAGGACTTCAGCAATATTTCCAAATTTCTGCCGATGAAGCTCCCTTCTTCTACCGCAGGGCTAAAACTCATAAAGAGCGCTTGGCACGCCCTGTTCATATGATAGATTGTACCTTGGGAGTCTGTCAGAACAATGGAGATCGGAAGAGCATCCATCAGCTGCTGAAAACGCTCTGTACGCTGAACACATCTGTCTGACATCGTCTGGATCTGCTGGCGCAGCTTGTCTTTCTCTTTGAGGCTTTCTATGCTATAAAGTACACTTAATCCAATGATCATGATGAAGATTGTAATTAGGAAGGCTGTTAATAGAAGATAAGTTTCCCACTTGATACTATTCTTTCTTATCAGAAGCGGCCAGAAGGTCGAGATGGATCCTCCAACCAGCAAGAACAGACTAAGGAGCGCGTATTTGCCCGAGCGGGCATATACTTTAAACTTCGAAGAAGATAAGAAAAGAAGAGGATAAAGCAGCAGGCCTGTGTCCAGAATAAGACAAGTCACCGAAGGTGTCTCTATGAACGACCAGCCATATAGAAGAAGCTGCAGAATCGCCAGTATTGCACCATCCCACACGGTTCCGCACAGTATACCGACAAATAAAGGCGCCATCCCGAAATTAAAAGAGATTACCCCATAGACCTCTGTTCTAAAGGCAAAGCAGAGGAGCAGGCTAATGGAACAGGATACAACCAGCGCAGCAGAATGATGGGCTGTCTCCCCGTGAATACCTATACGCCGGAGCAGCTCCCCTCCCAGTTCATAAAGCAGCGGATAGACTAGGGCTGGCAAGCTGGCTATCAAAAGCAATAGCAAAATTTCGTTCATGTCGCTGACGTCTTCCCTCCCCATAGAGGCCTTACTTAACTTGAATTAAAACATAGGCGACAATATTTTACAATAACTCTCTTTATTGAGAGCCACCTCCAGCATGAACAGTATATTGATAGAGTCCTATCTACTTGAGATATCCAAATTCACCAGGATCCGGTAGAGCTGCGTCAATTCCAGAGGATTCTTGGCTTATTTGATCCATCAACACGGCTGTGTCAGCCCGGAGCCCCCTTCGCAAGGCTTCCAATGCGATTACATCCTCATAAGGAATATTACCTAAATGGACATTGGCCCCAAGCGTCTTGATTAGAAAGACCTGCTGCTCTTTGCGAGGAGCCTCCCACATCACTTTTTCGGGTAGAGGCATAGTCTGCAAGATGCTCATAAAATCATCTTTTTTCAAGCTTCCATCCGCATGATAGACGCCCGCGCCGCTGCCTGATTCACGGCCTTCGATAATCACCAGCTCTGCCCCAACTTTGAGATCTGCTACAGCAGTTTCAACAAAGTGCTCTATTTCCAGAGAGCTTCCGCCCAGCTTTTTACCATACTCTGTGTAGATGGTTAATCCCATATCCACTCCACGCTGAATTAACTCCGAACGTTTTTCCCGTGACATCGGAAAGCTCCCGTCAGAAATCTCCAGGCCATTAAACCCCAGTCTATGGACTTGGGCCAGAAATTCGTTCTCCAAACCTAATTTCAAGGCGATCTCAAGAAAGGTGCCGCCGGGGGTGATGGTGATTCCTTTCATTTTGGCCTGCTCTATTTTGAACTGTAGAATATCATACGGGGTCAGGGCAGCTGTGCCAAAGCCTAGTTTTATAATATCGATATAAGGAGCCGACATACTTATTAAATCAGTAAATGTTCCCGGACCAAGCCCTTTGTCAATGACCATCGTTTTTCCGGTGCACCCGGCTCCGCCAGTTCGGCCGCCTACAGGGTCCTGAAGCTTGGCATCCCACCAGTCCGATTGAGCTTTTTCCATAGTAAGCCTCCTCAAAGTTATATCTGTTTCATGGGGCTAATATATGCAGCTAATTGAAGCTCTAAGCCTTTTGTGACTTTCGGAATTTTAGACTAAATCCAATGTAATTAATTTAAACTCCAATGGATAACCTACATAACCTACATAGAGCACGAATGCGGCTAACGACTCCTGCAAATAGGACTCTAGCCAATTCCATGCTATAATTCCTATACTTCCAATCATGGAAAAAAACTTGATGTAATTTATAGCTATATAGATTGAACTAAAGTTTTACATTGAATTTTCTGTTATCACGGCCTAATACGGTCCTATAACGTTCATTTCTTTAGTTCATTCTATATATCTAGACTGTTATCGCTGTTCAAAAAGGAAAGGAACCCCTATGAAAACATATGATGTTATCGTTATTGGCGGCGGGCCCTCGGGCCTGATGGCCAGCATCTCGGCAGCCATGCAGGGAGCCTCCGTCCTGCTGGTCGACAAAGGGAACAAACTGGGAAGGAAGCTTGGCATATCGGGCGGAGGACGCTGTAATGTGACCAATGCCAAGGAGATGGACGAGCTGATCCGCCACATTCCTGGCAACGGCCGTTTTCTATACAGTGCGCTTAATCAATTCGGCAGCAGGGAGATTATCGCCTTCTTCGAAGGCCTGGGTATCGCCTTGAAGGAAGAGGATAACGGCCGGATGTTCCCTATATCCGACAAGGCCAAGACGGTCGTCGATGCTTTGATTGGACGAGCATCAGCGCTTGGTGTAGAGCTTAAAGTGCATTCACCTGTGAAGCAGATTTTGTTCGGGCCGGAAGGCGTTGCAGGTGTTGAACTCGATTCCGGCACAACGATAAAAGCCCATTCTGTCGTCGTTGCCACTGGCGGGCGCTCGGTACCGCATACCGGTTCAACCGGGGACGGTTATCCTTGGGCTAAGGCCGCAGGACACACCATCACAGAGCTGTACCCTACAGAGGTGCCAATTACCTCCCGAGAGCCCTTTATACTTAGCCGGGAGCTTCAGGGACTATCACTCCGGGATGTTGAGCTGTCTGTCCTGAATCCAAAGGGGAAATCCGTTATTGCTCACCGCGGGGATATGATCTTCACCCACTTCGGACTGTCAGGCCCGATTGCGCTGCGCTGCAGCCAATTTATCCGCCAGGTCAAACGGAAATTTGACACCTCCGAGGTCACCCTGTCGATCGACCTGTTCCCCGACCGCTCCAAAGCGGATCTTGAGACAGAGCTGCGCAGGATGGCGGCAGCCGAACCGAAGAAAGCACTGAAGAATGTGCTGAAGGGAACCCTCCCCGAGCGGCTGCTCCCCCTTCTGTTCGAACGGGGGGGCCTAGCTCCTGATACAACCTTTGAGCATCTGCCCAAAGAGCCTTGGCTTGCCTTTATCGGCTGCCTGAAGGGCTTTCAGCTGTCGGCATCCGGCACTCGGCCCTTCGAGGAGGCTTTCGTTACAGGTGGTGGGGTGAACCTGAAAGAGATTGACCCCAGCACGATGCAGTCCAAGCTGATGCCCGGGCTCTATTTCTGCGGCGAAATTCTAGATGTTCACGGCTATACGGGCGGATATAATATCACCGCTGCTTTCGCCACCGGCTTCACCGCCGGGAGCCACGCAGCTGCGGGCTCAGTTCATTTATAACTTATGCGCAAAAAAAGGCTGTTCCTCTTCTCATCATTAGATGGCAAGGGGAACAGCCTTCTGCATTCTTGCTTATTTCAATTTAAGCCTTCTTCCCTTCCATCCGCCAAACACCTTCCAAATCCATGAGGATATCCACCATGTGATAAAGATGCCCGCTGCAAGGCCAAGGACGGCTCCCCACCACGCGTGGAACAAGGAAAGTCCAACGCCGAGAGTAAGCAGGACTACTCCCGGCAGCATCAGGAGGAACATAAAAGGAGCTCCTGCCCGGAAAGGAAGCTGCTCATCTAGCGGAAGCATCTTCATAAAGCTTCGCTGGATGAACAGCAGACGATAGCTGTTCATCCAGTAGGCAAGCAGAAGGACCAGTCCGGCATAAACCAGCAGATTTGCCGGGTAAGGCGGAAGCTGCAGCAGCACGGCGCCCAGCACGGAATAGAGCACATACAACCTCAGATAGACCCAGCTGCGGTAGAAGGATTTTGCCCCCAGCTCCGCAAATCGTACGGCAGCATCCCCTGATTTCAGCAGCCGGTTGGAATGCCTGAAGATCCACGGCCTGGCGGCTGTGCGGCTAGGCTTGTCCACCGCAGAAGACAGAAGGAAGGCGGTAAGCCGCTCCTTCTGCCGGGCATCCTCCCGAACATCCGCATCGAAGGTGCCCTGCAGCCGAAGTCTGTACCGCATAAGAATCATGCTGGCCAGAAATGCAGCTGCCGCTCCGCCCAGCAGCCAGGCAGGCGATAAACGGCCCGCCTGCGCTAGTGCCACATAGGCGGCGATAAACCCGGTCTGCGTCCCATAGCGTAGAACGAACCTGCGCACGCCTGACCGCTTCACCTGGATGAGGTGTATGGTCAGCTGCTCCATCCAGAGGAGCATTACAGTTCCTAGCATTAACACCCAGATATCTTCTATGCCCAAGCCATATATGCGTACGAGCACGGGGGCCAACAGGCCAAGCCCCAGTGCTCCAGCCAGCAGCAGGGTCAGGGCAGAGAATACCATACTCCGGATCATAACTGCCTGCAGCCATCCACCTCTACGGAGAAACAGCACATCCGCGTCCTCTACGAATAGAACAAGCCCGCCTGCCATGATTCTAACCAAGAAATAGAGCAGGGCAGGCCATATCGAATAAGGGAAGGATTCCAGCTCCCGCGGTAACCCTTCATCCCAAAGCCCGATATATAGCCATCCCCCAAGGAGCAATCCGGGAACAAAAATATACAGCAGTACAATAAGATCGATCACTGCTCGAATATTGCGATATTGCTTGATAACATAATCTTGAAGCCTTCGCCTGAACAGACGGCGGGGATGATCGGTACTCATGACAAGTCTCAATTTCGCGTTTCTCCCCTTCCTTAAGTTAAGGCACTGAAGCATTCGAACAAGGTAGCCTGCGGCAACCCGCTCTGCAGCCGGATCTCATCCAAATGACCAGCTGCCGCTACACGTCCTTCGTGAATCAGTACAAACTTCTCACAAATTCTCTCGGCCGTATCCAGCACATGGGTAGACATGAGCACACCTGCACCGCGGCGGCACTCCTCCTGAAGAAGCTCTAAGAAGTCCATGGTCGCCCGAGGATCTAGGCCAATGAAGGGCTCGTCTACAATGTAAACATCAGGCCGAACCAGAAATCCCAGCATCAGCATCATCTTCTGCTGCATCCCTTTGGAGAAGCCGCCGGGCAGCAGATGCTTTGCTTCCGTCATTCGGAAGCGCTCCAATAGCCGGGTCGCATCCGCTTCCCAGCTCTCGGCATCCAGCTCATTTACAGCAGCAGCCAGGGAGAGGTGCTCCCACAGGGTGAGCGTCTCATAGAATACGGGCTGTTCGGGAACATAGGCATAGGTACCTGTACCGTCTCCAAATTCAATCTCGGCATTGGCATAAGGCATTAAACCGAGAATCGTCTTGATCGTTGTACTCTTCCCTGCCCCGTTAGGCCCAATTAATCCGGTCAAACTGCCAGGCTGTACGTCAAATGATATGTTACGAATTTTAGTCTCTGCCGGCTCATAACCGGCTTCATGAATCTGAACTTTTAATACGGTATTGATCTGTGACATTCATTCCTGCTGCGTTCAGCTCTCTACAGCCGCACCTCCCGCAGCTCCTCCTTCATTACACATGTTTTCCGCCTGCTTCAGGTCCCTCTTCATAATGCTCTGCTTCAGCATTAGCAGTGCAAGCCCCGTCAACCCCATCAAAGAGCCTGAAATCAGGAAAGCAGGCGAAGCTCCAAATGTCGTTACGAGATACCCGCCGCAGACCGGCCCGAGCAGAGCTGCTGCTGAGGTGACACTGCTGACGGTGCCGAACACACGGCCAGTCAATCGTTCCGGTGTCCGGCGCTGAAGCTCGATCTGAAACGGAATGAAGGTCATGCCCGCACCGAGACCCGCCGCGAAGAAGGTACAAGCCATCAAGACATGCCCCGCCGACCCATACGGTCCATATTCCGCCATCAGCCCCGCTCCTGCAAAGACGGCACCCATCACAGTTCCCCCAGCGCCCATCTTGGCCAAGGGAGAGAAGCCCCGGAACAGCTTAACCAATCCCGCAGCCAGCAGGGTACCCGCACCGCTTAATGCGATGCACCAGCCGAGCAAATCTTCAGGAATTCCGGGGATCTCCCGGAACAACACCACCGTCTGCGAATCCGCAATTTGCAGCACCAGAAGCACTAGAGCTAGCGCAAGCAAACCATACGCAATCACTGGAATTTCAGCAATCGTCCGCATCCCCGCAGAGAGCTCACGCCAAAATCCCTCTCTCTGATCTGCACCGTCAGACCGCTCATTCGCCATTCGGGTCCCGCCATTCCTTCTTCCAGGCACCAGGATCAGCAGCAGCCCGGACAACAGGAATGAGCCTGCGTCGATTAGAAAGCATGCGCCGATGCCAAAAGCAGCGGTTAACAGCCCGCCTAAAGCCGGGCCAACGATTTTGCTCCCTTGCTCGATAATCGCGCTATAAGAGACCGCCTGATCGAGTTGATCCCGTTCGACAATTTCCTTTATCTTACCACTTTTTGCCGGGGAAAAGATAACATCAAATAACCCTTTTGCCACAAGAAGCCCATACATTTGCCATATATCCTGAACAAACACCATGCCAAGCACAAGGATTACCCGAACTCCATCCGATAAAATCATCAGCTTCTTTCGCTCAACCCGGTCAGCAAGCATGCCGGCCAGAGGCCCGCCGAGCAAGGTGGGAAGCATTATGCAAAGTGTAGCCCCGGTAATTTGCCACGGCGTCGCCTGCCATTTCAGCCCAAACAAAGTCAATAGCGCCAAAATATGCAGCCAGTCTCCTAGATTTGAGATAAGCTGTGACCCCACCAGTGCCAGATATGCCCGATTCTTCAGCAAAGATTCCGGGCGCTTCGCGGTTTGTTGTTGCACACTCCTTCACTCCATCCCTATTAACTCCCTTTTTGATTGGTAACCCTATCGTAACTTAGCAGCGGCATTTCTCCATCCGACCTGCGAATGAGATGAACAAGGGATTGCAGAATGAATTTTTTTTAGTCCTCCGTCTTAGAAAAAAGCCAAAATTGTGATAAATTATATTTTTTCCAACTCGCCAATTGCACTAAGATACTAATAACTCGATAAATTTATAACCTTTCAACCAAAATATACCATGAGGCGGGATGAATATGATAAAGACCGAGGAGCGAACGGAGTTGTCTCTGCACCTATACCGTGTGCTGGCAAAATCATTCAAGAGCGTCAATGAGCATGCCGTGACTGGAAGCAAAATTCAGGGGTTTAATCCTACAGCCTTCGCCGTATTGGAGGTACTCTACTACAAGGGACAGCAGCCGATCCAGCAGATCGGGGCCAAGCTGCTGCTTCAGAGCGGAAACGTTACTTATGTCATTGATAAACTTGAAGCCGCCGGATATCTGCACCGCACCCCTTGTGCCCGGGATCGCCGTGTGATCTTTGCAGAGCTTACCCCTCAGGGTAAAGCCTTGATGGATCGGCTGTACCCCGAATTTGGAGATCGGATTGACCATGCGCTAAGCGGCCTGGATGCTGCCGAGAAGGAGACACTGATCGCGCTGCTGAAGAAGATGGGAAGAGAAGCCGAGAAGCTGGCTCCCTTGACCCGCAAATAATGAAATCGAGTAGGAGGCTATTCATTAGATGAGTAGCCGACCTCTCACACCACCGTACGTACCGTTCGGTATACGGCGGTTCAACCGCATAAGTGCAATTTACGTAAACGCTCGTATTGCGCAGGAAAGTCATAATATCCTGCCTGTACGAGCTTTTTGTTTGTTATGGAACGAGACAACACTGGACTTCCGGCGATGCGCCAGTACCCGAGACGGGAATTGCCCCACTGGTAAGCCTGCCATTCCGGTATCCCCAGCTTCCGCAGGTTTTGTACTTTTGTTCGCGGCTTTTTCCACTGTTTCCAGATGTACATCCGCAGTCGTCTTCGCAACCATTCGCTCCAGCTTTGCAGGATCCGTTTCATGTCGGCCACATAGTAGTAACCAATCCATCCCCGAATGTAGACTTTTACCTTTTCCATGACTTGGCGAACATTTCTGCCCTGGCTGCGACTTGTGAGTTCTTTCAACTTCTTCTTCGCTTTTGCGAGGGATTGTCCATGGGCACGGATATACATGCCGTTCTTGTTCTTTCCCAGGGCAAAGCCGAGAAATTTGAAGTGCTTTCGAGCCACTACGCTACCGACCTTACTTTTCTGCGTATTGATCTGGAGTCTCAGTTTGGTCTCCAGGTACTTTCCGCAGGATTCCAGTAGCCGCACCGCTGCCCGTTTGCTTTTGGCAAGCACCACAATATCGTCCGCATAGCGGATGACGTTCACTCCGCGGCCTTTCATCTCTTGGTCAAATTCGTTCAGGTAGATGTTCGCCAGAAGCGGCGACAGGGGGCCTCCCTGAGGGGAGCCTTCTTCTGTTTTGCAGTGCACCCCGTTCTCCATAACCCCACTTTTCAGGTATCTCTTAATCAGTTCGGTTACGCGTCTGTCCTGAATTTGTTTGCGCAAAAGATGCATAAGCAGCTCATGATTCAGCGTGTCGAAGTATTTGGAGAGGTCGATTTCTACTGCGTAGCCGTATCCCTGTTCTGCATAGTCTTTCACCTTGCGAATGGCCTGTTGTGCGCTCCGACCGGGGCGGTAGCCATAGCTTCCCTCCGAGAAGAGCGGCTCGAACAGGGGCTGGAGCTGCTGGGCGACTGCCTGCTGAATCACTCGGTCTACGACCGTGGGTATGCCAAGCTTCCGTACTCCGCTTCCATCTGCTTTGGGAATTTCCTTGCGCCGTACTGGGCTGGGCTTGTATCTGCCTTCCCGGATCTTTTGCAACAGCTCGTCTCTATGTTCCTGCAGCCAGGGTAGCGCGTCTTCTACGGTCATTCCGTCGATTCCTGGCGCTCCATGGTTGCGTTTGACCTGTTTGTAGGCTCTGTTCAGATTGTCTCTGTCCAGAATCTGCTCCAGCAGGTCTGTTGCACCGCCTCTTTCTTTACGTTCCCGAGTACCGGCGCTCCGCACTCCCGCATGCTCTTCGCGTTCCACGCTATCCCTTTGCAGGTAGCCCTTTCGGTATTCTGCTTTCATCGCGTCAGCTCTCCTTTCGGTATGTACTCGAGACTTACGATTGTTCGGCCCTTCCCCGAAAAAAAAAACCTTCCGGGTACTATGGCCTCTGCTGACTTCTCACAGCAAGCTTTACTCCGTCTTTCGGTTTTTTTTTTCCTACTTGTCGTCTGTGAGACCTCCCCGGGTAAGAGCGATAACCTTCCCCTCATCTATCTGCCACATTTACACCATGGGATTCGGGCAGTATTGGACTTTGCTTTGTAGTGCAAGCTCGTCCGTCCCATGATGCCTTCTATGTGATTTCTGTTCGTCAGACCGAGGGTTTGCCTCCGGCTTCCTTCAGATTCCGCCTCGCGGCGGACACCCTTGCCTTCAGCTAACAGTTCCTACTGCCAAGCCTGTAGCGGACTTTCACCGCCGAGTTATCGCCCATGCCGGGCGCACGCTCAAAAGAACCCTCGGATAGGAAATCCGAGGGTTCTTATATCTTACATATAAGGTTATCTCCGAGCTATTAATGCGTCGGATCCATATCCTTCTTCTTGTAATGATGCTTAGCATCCTGATGCCTGCGGTCATTGCGATCCTGATGAAGCTGCTGGGCCTGATGGCTGTTCACCGGATCCGTCTCCAGCGCCTCTACTTCATTAAGCAGGTTCTTGTCTACACCAGATGGAGCCTTGGTCATAGCTGGTATACCTCGCTTTCTCCCTAAGAAGGGTTGGTCACAACCTGAAGCTGCTGGGCGCATTCATGAATATGCCGGGCATAATCCTCGGCCAGCTCCTGAATAACGTCGCTGTGCTCGTCTACCGATCGTCCCGAGCGTTCCACATCGACCAGCTTAACCTCCAGCTCTCTTGTGTCCTGATAAATGCACTGGAAATCAAATGAATACATCTGATGACCCGCTACATTAATATGAACCCTAAGGCATGCCGGATCGGCGTTATCCGCCAAAACTTGGGCCGAGTCTCCCGGACTCAGCATAGAGGGCAGCATCTGCTGCCAAGCCTGTACCAATGTCCCTTGATCTGTGTTTAGCGGTTCGTTCAAATCCATCCACCTCCCCTTTTCCATAAGGTGTGGAGGGAGAAGCGATTTTATACCTTGCCTTACCCGTGATTCAAGCTTCCTCTCTGGACCCTTCCGCTTCAGGGGCACGGTTGCGCAGTCCAAGCACACTGATGACCCCAGCTGCCGCAATTGCAGCCATAACAATATATAGCACATGAAGACCGTTCTCAAGCACATGACGAAGCGTATTCCACAGCTCTAAGGGGAGCTGCTGCACCTTCTCAGGTGACAGCAGGCTGTTCACATCCTCTTGAGTCACCTTAACGCCCATCACGCTCCCTGAAGCCGTCTCCTTCGCAATATGCTGGTTAATCAGCGCCCCAAATACCGCTACGCCAATCGTCTGGCCCAGTGATTTGACAAAGGAGTTCAGAGCGGTTGACGCGCCCCGCAGCTGATAGCCCACCGAGCTTTGAGCAATGATCGTGAATACTGTGAACGACAGACCGAAGCCAAGGCCGTAAACTGCGTTCCATACCATGAGCATAGCCTCAGGCGTGCCGTCCGTTACAAAGACAAGGCCGATGGCCCCTATCGCAATCAATAAGAGTCCGATTAGCGAAGTAAAGCGAGAGCCCCGGCTCACAATCCAGCGTCCGCCGATCACTGAGCCTACCAGCCAGCAGACAGACATCGGAGCAAGCAGCAGACCCGAACGTGTAGCATTCTCTCCGAGAACACCCTGAACCCACAGCGGAAAATAAGAAGTCAGACCAATCAAGAGTGCACTCGCCAGCAAGCTGGCCACATTGGAATAGGCAACGTCCCGGATCCGGAACAGCCTCAGCGGAACAAGCGGCTCCTCTGCCTTATTCTCCACAATAAAAAAGGCTGCCAGCATAAGAATGGCTACAGCAAACACCGTCAACAGGATGGGCGAATTCCAGGCAAACTGCTGCCCGCCGGTAGCTAGTCCGAACAACAAGGCCGCTACCCCCACCGTAAAGGTTACTGCTCCGGCATAATCAATTTTAACTTTGCGGCGCTCCATTTGTTCATGGAAGTAACGAAGAATAAAGTACAAAGACAGCAGGCCGAAGGGAACGTTGAAGCCGAAGACCCAGCGCCAGTTCAGTGAATCCACCACATACCCCCCAAGCAGCGGACCTACTAATGAGGAGATCCCCCACACTGAGCTGATATAGCCCTGAATCTTCCCCCGCTCTTCGATAGGATAAATATCCCCAATAATTGTAAAGGTAACCGGAATGAGCCCTCCGGCGCCAATGCCTTGAATTGCACGGAAGATAATCAGCTGCTCCATGCCTTGTGCAAGTCCACACATTACGGAACCAGCCAGAAACAGCACCGAGCCGATCACAAATACCGGCTTCCTTCCATATAAGTCACTGATCTTGCCAAAAATCGGCGTTGTCACTGCCATCGTCAGCAAGTAGGCTGTAAACACCCAGCTAAGCAGCTCCACACCGCCCAAATCACCAACAATTCGAGGCCCGGCCGGACCGATAACGGTGCCCTCAATTGCTGCCAAAAACGTCGACAGCAGAAGCCCAGCCAGAATATAGCCTCGCTTCATATTCATTGTCATACCGATTGTCCACCCTTCTTTTCACATCATCTTCCATAGAGGTGGAAGGATAATCCACAAGCTTCTATTATAGTTATATAACCCGGTTAAGTCTATTTGTAGATACGCAAAAAAAAGAGCCTCAGGACAGAGACTTCATCTCTCATAACCCGTGACTCTTGCATTTTAAGACCCTTCCCTGGTCCAAGGTGATCACTGTATCCGCCGCCGCTGCAAACTGCTCAGGCTCATGGGTGATCATAAGCAGGGCAGCGCCCTTCTCTATAGCTTGCAGACAAAGCTGTTTCATAAGCCCGCAAGCCGCATAATCAGTCCCACTCGTAGGCTCATCCAGGATATACAGCCGCTTCGGAACCATGAACTGAGCTGCTGCGCTTAACAGCCGCTTCTCCCCGCCGCTTAGCAAGTATGGTGAAGCGTTCTCCTTCCCTGCGAGCCCCGCGCTGTGAAGCAGCAAAAGCGCACGCGTCTTCAGCGCCTCAAGCTCGGCGCCAGGGACTTCCTTGCGTCTTCTGGCAAATCGCCGCCGCTGACGGGATGCCAAAGGGCCGTACAGCATCTCCTCCAGCACCGTACCTGCAACGAATTGATCGTCCGGCTCCTGAAAGACATAGCCAATCTCGCCAGCCAGACGATCCGTTCCCAGGCGTGCCGCATCCTGCCCGTCCCAATACACGCTGCCCTTGGGAAGAGGAAGCAGGCCCATCAGCAGCCGGGAGAGGGTCGTCTTGCCGGAGCCATTCTCACCGCAGAGCAGCGTCCAGCTCCCAGGCCTTAAGCTCAGGCTTACGTCCCGCAGAGCCTGCTGCTGCCCGCCCGGGTAGCGGAAACTCAGCTGCCGCAGCTCCAGCAGCGGCTCCCGGCCCGAGGCGGCAGGGGCGGCCGAGGAGCTCGCCGCCTGCCCTATGCTGCGGTTCGTCCCGCCGCCTGCTACAGACGGGGGGCCTGCGGGCAGCACGCCCAGCTGCTGCAGGCGCGGGCGCTGCTCCTTAAGCAGCTGCTCCGCCTTGCCGTCCAGCGCCACACGGCCGCGCTCCAGCACAACGAGCCGCTCGGCAGCGCCGGCGATCTCGTCAAGCCGCGCAGACACGGTCAGCACGGTGCGTCCCTCGCCGTGCAGGCGCCGCAGGACGGCAATCAGGCGCTGCCGTGCCGACTTGTCCAGGCTGGCCGCCGGCTCATCGAAGATGAGGATCGGCGTCTCCATGGACAAGACGGCGGCAATGGCTGTGCGCTGCCGCTGGCCGCCTGAGAGCTCGCGCACCTTACTTGCGCGCTGCTGCTCAAGCTGTACATCCCTTAGCGCGAGCTGAAGCCGCTGCTCAATCTCCTGCGGCGAGACACATAAATTTTCGGGGCCAAAGGCAACCTCATCCTGAACGACCCCCTGCACGAGCTGGGCATCTGGGTCTTGGAATACCATCCCTACGCGAACAGCAAGATCCGCAATATCCGCTTCAGCCGGGTCCACCCCTCCTACCTGGAGCACCCCTTCACGCTTCCCGCCTGCAATTCGCGGCAGATAGCCTGTCATAAGCCCGCAGAGGGTCGACTTTCCGCTTCCGTTCCTCCCGGCAATTGCGACCCATTCCCCTGGCCTGACGACCAGAGACAAATCCTGCAAAGCAGGTGCTTCCTCACTCTCGTACGTATATGTAATCCGCTTAAGCACTAGGCTTGCATCCAACAGTCCTCATATCCTTTCCTAGCGAGAGGTTGCATCCTTGCGAGATATCGCAAACGAGCGCAGCAATCCGGTGCGGCTCAAGGCATCTCCGATCACCTTAGCCAGCCATCCGCTCAGCACGATACCGCTCACAATCCGGACCACCAGGGCTGACAGCAGCACAGGCATCCCCCATTTGGTATAACCAAACATATGGGCAGCAAAGAAGAACCAAAGCGGCACCATGGCCCCGCCTGCCAGCAGGAGGACTCCCCGATTCCAGGTACGGTAGCGCAGCAGACCGAACAAGCCTTCCACGATCACGATATAGCAAGCTGCTGCAGCAAAGCAGGAGGCAATTCCATAAGCGCTCCCCATAAAAGACTGTACTACTGCGCCAATTCCGTAAGTGATAAGTCCGGTTCCCGGCTTGCGGATTATATAATAGGCAAGCAGTCCATACACCATATAAATCCCCGTTATAGTCGATGTGGCAATTGGACCGCCGAGGCTGTTCAGCGCCTGATTGACGGAAGAAAGATACATTGTCATGACCGCGTTAGCCGTTGCCAGCATGGCCATCAGCACAATGTCCATCGTTGTAAAACGGGATATTCCGGCTTTCGTCTTCTTCATTGTACCCAAGTTCATCACATCTTTCGTCTTTTAATTGTTAACCTAAAATTGAATATTAGGTTAACAATCAAAAGACGTCAAGCACTTTTTATCCAAGCAGCCATAGTCCCACGGTTACCCCAAGCCCGCAAATCACAAAAATCCTCCCATGTACCGGATACTTAGGGACCCGCAAAAAGGTCCTCTCCGCAAAAGCACCAAAGCCCTTGGCATCCATAGCTCCTGCCGTCTGCTGCACCCTACGAATCGCTGCCGTGAATACTGCAGCAGCTAGGCCTAGCAGATGCGCCATTCGCCCGGATATTCCCGTCACCGGGTACCCCCTGCGAATCCGCCTTGCAGCCGAGGCATTTCTCGCCTCAGCCTCCAGCAGAGGCACAAAGGTCAGGGCGATGGAGACACCAAATGCCAGTCTGTAAGGAACCTTTAGACGGACTGTAAGCATGTATACAAAGTCACGCGGCTCTGTCGTGCGGATATAGATGAGCGAAGACAGGAACAAGACAAGCAGGCGAAGGGCAGCCCCGCCTGCGGCGTCTATTCCTCCACTGCTCAAGGACAGCGGTCCGGCTTCAAGCAAGTTCCGTCCCTCAGCTGGGGCTGCAATCAAGGTGACTATAAAAAGCGGCAGGGCAAAAATTATGATATAAGCCATGCCCTTATAGATTTGCCGCCATGGCATCCCCCCGGCAAAGCGCGCGGATAGTAGCGCAGCTACCAAGAGTGAAGCTTGCTCGGCCGGCTTCTCCCAGTGCATGGACAAAACGGCCATGCACAGCAGTAGCGCAAGCTTGCTGAGCGGATCGATTCGCTGTAGAAGATACGCCTTCGTATCAGAATCAGCCCTCATGTCCTTCGCCTCGTTGATATTCCCGCTTCAGCAGTGAGAACATGTATAGATCAACGAATTCTCCCTGAGACTGCTGGTATTCTCGAAGAAGCCCTTCATTCTTAAAGCCCACGCGCTCCAGCAAACGGATGGAGCCTTCATTCCGGGGGTCCACCAGACCTTCGATCCGGTTTAGGCCCATCGTGTTGTATCCATACTCAAGCAGTGCGGTCAGCGCCTCGGACATATAGCCCTGCCCCCAGTGCTCCTGACCGATTTCATAACCAATTTCAGCCCGGTAAGCCCCATCCAGCTCCCAATTGTTAAACCCGCAGCTGCCAATCAGGAGGCCGCCGTCCTTGAGTTCGATTCCCCACCGCATGGCGTCCTCCGTCTCAGACAAGCCGTTCAGCAGATTGATCATCTCCCATGCCTCTTCTTCAGAACCAAACGGAGGAACGTTCATATATCTCACAACATCCCTGTCGCTCCAGTATGTAAACAAAGCCGGAGCATCCTCACGCCCCATTTTTCGAAGCCTCAAGCGGGCTGTTTCTAAGACTGGAATATGACCTGCACAAATAAAACTCAAAAATTATCGCCTCCATCTATAATAAAAACACCAGGATTATACATCTTATACAAGCAAAACATATTCTTTGACGAACGTCAAAAGTTGAAATACCGTTCTGTAAATTTACAAATTTCTTCCGAATATCCCGATTTATTTTAAGGCCTATGTGCGATACTATTAACTAATCAAGAAGACCTGTTTAGCTCTCTTCCATGCCTATCCTTAAGGAGGAAAATTTCTTGCTTTATACAATCATTATCGCCATCGTGCTGTTAATTCTCATCCTTACGGTCAGCGGAATCACACGCTTTGGCTTCCATCAGATGACACGCATGCGCCTCCGGCCAGCGGAGAATATCACGAACTACCTCGAACGCACCGGCATATTTACCATAGATAAATACGATTCCATGTCCCCACGCCAGGTGCAGGTCACTTCACATGACGGCACTCGGCTGAGCGGTCAGGTTCTTGAGGCCCACCCGGACTCCAAAGACTGGGTAATCCTGGTGCATGGAATTACTTGCTCTCTGCTGCAGTCCATTCCCTTTGCCGGAATATATGAGGAGGCCGGCTTCAATGTGCTGCTGATCGACCAGCGCCGGCACGGCCAAAGCGAGGGAAAATATACAACCTATGGATATCATGAGAAGCATGATGTAGAAAGCTGGGTTGAGTGGATTTTAGAGCATTATGGGGAGGATTGCCAGGTGGGTCTGCACGGCCAATCGCTCGGCGGAGGCACTGTGCTCGAATACTTGGGGATAGCTCATCCTGCTATAAAATTCGTGGTAGCGGATTGCCCATACTCTGATCTAACTGAGCTTATCCATTACCAGCTGACCGTTCTCAACAAGCTTCCCGCTTTTCCGTTCTTGCGGCTGATTGATCGTCGTCTGGGCAGCAAAGCGGGCTTCAGGCTAGCACAGGTGAGCCCGATCAGAAACGTCCAGGCCAGCCAAATTCCAGTATTGTTCATTCATGGTACTGAGGACCGCTATGTGCCAACCTGGATGAGTCAGAATATGTACGATGTTAAGACCGGGCCCAAAGAGCTTCTGCTCGTGCCGGGTGCCGTGCATGCCAACGCCTATGAGACAGATCCCAAGCGTTATAAGGAGACTGTAGCCGCATTTGCGAAGCAGCACCTTGCTTCCGTATCAGCCGACCCGGCTGAAGCTCTTGTCTAAGGGCAGCTTTCTATTCCCGCACCAAAAAGGACGAGCATTCTCTTTGGCACCTTATGCCGAAATAGACAGCTTGTCCTGTTCTTATAACACATCTATTTTGTAATCAACGGTCCATTAACTGCATGCTTTACGCATTTGCCTCTGGGCGAGAACAATATATTTATCTAACCGCTGACTTAATTCCAGCACACTGTCACTGCTAAAGCTGCGATCTGCCGAGAGGGCAACCAGTTCGCTTCTCAGCCTCTCAATCGTGGCCAGCAAATCTTCATTGACCTTGCTGCGGACAGCCGGGCGGTTTAATGTATATGAAACTGTCATAGCCATTATGCTCACCTTCTCTCCTGTCTCCTATCTTCCTAATATTGTAACCGATGATGCCAAAAAACAAATTTTTGAAAAAATAAAAAAAATCGACTCATGGCATCCTCTCTTCTAGTATTGTCTGTTCTATTTCTGTATCTAATAAATGAGCACTCCCAGCGGGAGTGCTAACGTTTTTCATCTTCACATCATGTTATAATTTCGCATCTCGTCTCTCTTCGTCAGTATTTACGCGCCTGCTTTCTCCTGCTGCTCAGGTTGAAGCACCTCACTGCACAGTTCAGCAAGTACAGTCTGAATCTCCTTCAGTTCTTCTAACCCAGCGCCAGTAATTGAAAACATGTCGTCATGGGGGGTGAGGAAATTATCCTCTGTCAAATGCTCCAATTCCTGCTTAACTTCCCGTTCTCCAACCTTGTACCCCCGCTTCTCCAGCAGTACAAGAGCATCTCCGGTCGTCAGATCCTGCTGCTTGGCGTTATACAGCATATGAATCCGGATGAATAGGTTTTGAACATCAGCACGCATCGCTTCTCTCTCCCTTCCGGCATTGTTCTCATACAAGTTGTACTTACCCCTTGAGGAAGGCAAGGAAACAAGCCAGGAACAAGGGGATTTACAAGTTTTTCCTAACCAGGTCATTCATTATGTTGACAGAACAAAAAGAACTGTACTAATGTAATGGATTAATGATGCCTATTGGAAAAGAGGGAACAGCATGTTTAATGGGACTACAGTGGAGGGATCACGGGAGGAACGGTACCAAGCCGCACTGACGCAGCTTCAAGGCCTAATTATGGATGAGCCTAGCGCCATCGCCAATCTTTCCAATGCCTCCGCTTTGCTGAATTTAACTTTACAAGATATTAACTGGGCTGGATTCTACTTGTATGACGGCAAGGAGCTGGTACTCGGCCCGTTCCAAGGACTCCCTGCCTGCATCCGAATTCCACTGGGCCGCGGAGTATGCGGCACAGCTGCTGAACAGCGGACCACTGTACTCGTGGAAGATGTTCATGCCTTCCCCGGACATATCGCCTGCGATGCCGCCTCGAACAGCGAGATTGTGGTTCCTATGGTCAAGGACGGCGAGCTGCTTGGCGTCCTTGATATCGACAGCCCGCTAAAGGGTAGGTTCGACGAAGTCGAACAGGGCTTCCTGGAACAGTTCGTCGAGATTCTTGTTAAAGATCTCATGCTCCCCTAAAGGGTCCCCCAGGAAGAATTGACCTCTGATCCGAAGGTCACCTATCAAAAAAAGCTGCCATCCGGTCCTTGCGCCTGGATGACAGCTTTTTTCTGTACATTCCTCTTCATTGAAGCATGATTATTTGCTTCTGTCTTCAGATGGCTTCACGATTTGCATGCCTTCCATATGATGCTTAGACATCTGCTTCTTCTTCTTACGATTCTCTTTCGATTCGAACACAATATCAAGATCATAATCATCCGGATACAGCTCCTTTTTGGAGATGTATGGCTTGATCCGTTTGTGATTCACGCGAATCTGTTGCTTCTGGATCATCACAAGCAGCGTGCCGCGGTGGTCTTGAGGCTCGATGACAATTCCGGGACGGTTCAGCGAGGTTACCCACACCGCGTCACCCGGCTCATACCCTTTCTTAGCTGCGGTCCGTTCCTCCTTCTGGTCCTCTCCTTTCACTGGATGGCGAGATTCCTGCCTGGTGGAAGCTGGAGCTGGATCGCGGCTATGTTCTATATTAGAGGCTAAAGAAACCGACGTCTTCACCTCCTCCTCTTGGCATCCTTTATCAGCCCGCTGCCCTGCCTCCTTCTCTCCTTGCTCGAGTTCTACAGGCGGCTCGGGGACAGCGCTTGGGCTATTCTGCGGGGCGGTCTCCTTAACCATCCGCCCCGTCATCCACTTGCGGGACCGTTCGATCACATGCTGCGACATTCCGAGGCGCTGCGCAATCTCCAGTGCATAGCTCTGCCCCGCCTCACCGATTGTGAGCTGATATAGCGGTCTTAACGAGACCGGGTCGAATTCCATCCGGGCATTCACGAAGCCTGGTGTCTGGGCTGCAAAGGTCTTAAGCTCATTGAAGTGCGTCGTCACCAGCACGGCTGCCTGTCTCTGACTTAGCTCTTCTAAGATCGCCACAGAGAGAGCCATGCCTTCCCCCGGGTCCGTACCCGCCGCCAGCTCATCAATCAGCATCAGGCTTCGCGAGTCGGCCGTATTCAGCATCTGCACGAGGCTTGCCATCTGGGCCGAGAAGGTGCTCAGCGACTGCTCCAGACTTTGTCCGTCGCCAACCACAGCCCGGATATTCTCGAATACGGCAAAGCAGCTCCCTGCCCGTACGGGAACCAGCAGTCCGGACTGCACCATTAAAGTGAGCAGCCCCAGTGTCTTCAGCACAACCGTCTTTCCGCCCGTATTAGGCCCTGTAATAATCATGATTCTTGCTGCGGCACTTAGCTCAAGATCCAAGGGCACCATGCGCTCCAGCAGCTTCGGATGCCTAGCTTCCAGCATGCGGGTAACTCCCGTATCATTCACCTGGACGTGCTCCCCGCCGATGGATACAGCATACTTGGCTTTGGCAAACAGGAAATCATAAGTCCCCGTAATGTCAATATTCAGTTTCAGCTCACTCGCCGAGGCTTCCACGCGCTCTGACAAGGCGGAGAGCACCTTGGCCTCCTCCCGTCCTTCCTCTGCCGACAAGCCTTCCAGCTCTGACTGCAGGGCAGAGATCTCCTCCGGCTCCACGAACACCGTCTGGCCGCTGGTCGACTGATCATGCACCCGTCCTTTTACCTGCTTGTAAAACTCCTTCCTCACCGGGATCACATATCTCCCTGCGCGGACGCTAACCAGCTGCTCCTGAAGAATTCCGCTATACCTGGACATGATCGACTGCATTCGCTTCTGGATTCGCTCCTTCACCTGCTCCATTTTGCGGCGCACCTTCTCCAGTTCCCGACTGGCCTCGTTCGTTACACGGCCATGACGAATACAGCGGAGAATTTCCGACTGCAGCCCCGGCAGATCCTCCAAAGATGCGGCAAAAGAAGCGATGCCAGGAGCGATCTCCCGCTTACCGGCCATATACTTCTTAAGCTGTGTGCAGCTGTGTAAAAATACGCCGACCGAGGTCAGATCCTGCTCTCCGAACATATAGCCCGAGCCAAGCAGAGACACCACGGTCTCGACCCCTTCTAATGAAGGCAGCGGCACACTTGCCCCTTTGCTGAGGAGGCGCTTGGCCTCCTCCGTCTCCTCCAAGCTTCTTGCAATTTGACTGAGCTTGCTCATCGGCTGAAGCTCGCTGATTCTTCTCCTTCCTTCATATGACACGGCATATCGCGATGCCTCCGCAATAATGTCTCCATACTCCAAGGTGCGCAGTGTCTGCTCATCCATTTGTTCATAAGCCCCCCTCATTAAAATAAAAAAAGGGCAAGGAATACACACAAGCATTCCTTGCCCCTAGAGTCTTAAGCCTGCATTCGGATATACCAAAAAACCGTGCTGAGAATCAGCACGGTTACTGGGTAAGCTCCGATACAAGGCCGCAATCAGGCGACAATGATATCCCGCGTGTTCTTAACTACATCATAGAGCCGTTTCGAGGTACAGGAAATTAAGGAGCTTCGCCTTCATAAAAAAAGCGAAATCCCTTCCTAAACATCAAAACGCGTCTTATGAAGTTACTAGTTAAGAACAACCACCGTCATCAAAATTTCTCCTTTATGCGAAAGATACCTTAAATTTACCAGCAACCCATGACCTAAGTCAAGCGGGTTATTAGGCCTGAAGAACGTTGAAAGTGATTTAATATTATTGTTATAGTTTACATATTAGAAAAGTTTGGAAGCGCCTGCATAGGGACAGGCAGTGCCATTTTAGCCTCTTTTACGCAATTTTCACAATAGAACCTCAACTTTGTTAACAATAATTCCGTTTTAGCAGGCAATACCTCATTTTATTCACACTTCGTTTTGGAGTATGATGTGTGTGTTGTGTTTTATATATGGAACTCTTATGAAATCATCTTAGTGAAAGGAAGGAACTACAGTGTCCGTTCTAAATGAATCCCTCTTCAAGCGGCTGGGACCTACCAAACCGTTCGTATTGTTCTCAGTTCTGATGATTGTGAAGAGCTATTTGGCTTGGATGGCCATTTTTGACGGTATTCCTCCCCTGTCTCCGCTCCTTAAGGAGATACCGTTCATCTGGATTATCTTCTGCCTGATCGAATGGTTCGCTTCCAAGCGGAAGATGGCCTATTATCTGGCAGTTAACCTGCTCTTAACCGGCATTTTCTTTGCCGCCATTATGTACTATAAATATTACGGTGTTATCGTGGATTATCGCGCACTTCAGCAGGTGAACCAGGTAACGGCCGTCAAGAACAGCGTCTTCTCCCTGCTTGATCCTTACTATCTGCTGATTTTCCTGGATATTTTGGTCATTGGATTTCTGGTCATCCGCGGCAGGAAGACACCGAGAGTAACTGAGCTGAATAAGCGGCGCGTACGCTCCAGCGTTGTCTCCACCGTATTCGTTCTCTCCTTGGCTCTGTGCATATTTAACATCTGGCCCAATCGTGCCAGCATGAACGAGATCAAGAAAGCCGAATCCATGGGGATCTTGAATTATGAAGCTTATACGATTCTGTCCAACAAGAAGGAAGAGCTGGTGGACATGAGCAAGATCACCCAGCCCGCCATCGACAAGCTGAAAGGAACGACAGAGCCGGTGGCTCCCAAGTATCAAGGGGTGGCCAAGGGGAAGAATCTAATTATCCTTCAGCTCGAGTCCTTCCAGAACTTCCTCATTAATCTGAAGATTGATGGTCAGGAAATTACACCGAATATGAACAAGCTGGTCAGTCAGAGCCTTTACTTTGATCATTTCTACCAGATGGTCGGCCAAGGAAATACCTCTGATGCTGAATTTGTGGTGAACACGTCCTTCTATATTCCGCCAAACGAGGCTGCCACTCAGAATTATCCGGATAAGCAGCTGCCCAGCCTGCCTAGATTAATGCAGGAGAACGGCTACGATACCGCAACATTCCATACTAACGTGGTAAACTTCTGGAATCGCGGCGAGCTGTATAAGGCTCTTGGCTGGAACCGGTATTATGATCAGGAGTTCTACGGCAAGGAGGATATGGTCTTCTTCGGGCCGTCGGATGAGGTCCTATACAAGAAAACGATGCCGGAGCTTCAGAAGATGCAGCAAAGCGGCAAGCCGTTCTATGCTCAGATTATTTCCATGAGTTCGCATCATCCGTTCACCATACCTCATGAGAAGGACAAGATTACGCTACCTGAACGGTACCAGGATACAATGGTTGGCGACTATCTCCGTGCTCAGAATTACGCCGATTACTGTCTGGGGCTGTTCATCGAGGACCTTAAAGCCAAAGGGCTCTATGATAACAGCGTGATCGTGCTGTATGGCGATCATCAAGGCTTGCCCAAATACTCACTCGACAAAGACGAAAAAGCACTGATGGAAGAAATTTATGGCCGCACCTACGGAAATATCGATATGATCAATATTCCGCTTGTCATCTCCGTCCCGGGACAGCAGCCAGCCAAATTCAATCAGGTTGGCGGCGAGGTAGATATCATGCCGACTGTAGCTAATCTGCTTGGCATTTCACTTCAGAACCATATCCACTTTGGTCAAGATATTCTGAATCAGGACTATAACCTGCTTCCGCAGCGTTATTACCTGCCTTCGGGATCGTTCCTTAACGACAAGGCCTTGTTCATGCCAGGGGTATGGTACGATGACGGGGACCAAATTCCGTTATCCGGAAATGGAGTGAACCAGGCACTGACTACGGAAAATGAATATAATCGTGCACTCGATCTGCTCCACCTCTCGGACAGCTATGTGAAGCAGCTTCCGAACCGTGTGGATAAATAGAATCTCACTTCAAATACAGCCATTATGGAGCAATCCATAGTGGCTGTATTTCTTTTGGCCCTAAAAGGCGCTATTCCCCTAAGATGCCAATTTAATACTTACTATACTTTTATGTTGACTAACTATGCTTATTGCCTTAAAATCGGACATTATTGACTAATAATAACTTCATATCTGAAAGTGCAGTGAACAAGAGGTTTCTCCCTTTTTGTCACTGCTTCTTGACGTTTGAGGATTCTATAGCATAGATTAGGAGAATTTACTTCATGGAGACAAATGCATACCGTGTTCTTTTATACTATAAATTTACGCCTATTGAGAATCCTGAAGCCTTTACAGCAGAGCATCTACAGTACTGTAAAGAGCTCGGACTTAAGGGGCGGATTCTTATCGCGTCAGAAGGCATTAATGGGACTGTCTCGGGAACTTGGGAACAGACAGAGGAGTACATGAATCACATGCGCGCTAATCCGCTGTTCAAGGATATGTGGTTCAAGATTGACGAGGTCGAAGGCCATGCGTTTAAGAAAATGTTCGTACGCCATAAGAAGGAACTTGTAACCTTCCGCTACGACAAGGAGTTGGACCCTAACACGCTGAGCGGCAAACGTCTGTCCCCGGCAGAGTTCTACGAACAGCTTCAACAGGACGACGTTGTCGTGATCGACGGACGTAACGATTATGAGTATGAAATCGGGCATTTCCGCAACGCCATCCGCCCTGACGTCAAATCATTTCGCGAGTTTCCGGAATGGATCCGCGACAACTTGAGCGAGTTCAAGGACAAGAAGGTCCTCACATATTGCACAGGCGGTATTCGTTGCGAGAAGCTGACCGGCTTCCTCTTAACCGAAGGCTTTGAGGACGTGGCCCAGCTTGAGGGCGGTATCGTTACCTACGGAAAGGACCCTGAAGTGCAAGGAAGACTGTTCGACGGAAAATGCTATGTCTTTGACGAGCGAATCTCCGTACCGATTAACCGCACGGACGAAGACGTCGTGATTGCCACCTGCTATCATTGCGGAAAGACACATGACCGCTACATCAACTGCCCGACCTGCAACCTTCAGTATGTATGTTGTGAAGAATGTGAAGACACACACGAGCAGTTCTGCTCTTCCGAGTGCAGAGATGCCGCACCGGTTAGCCATACCCATTCTCATCATGAAGTGGGGATGCAGCCTTGAACAAAATGAAAGATCTCCCTACCCGGGAGCATATCCTTCATCTTCTCAAGACTTTGGGACCCTTAACCGCACGCGAAATGACCGTGCAGCTGCAAATTACCGAGATGGCGGTCAGACGCCACCTCGGAACCTTGGAGCGTGACGGGCTGATCGAGCCGAAGCTGCAGCGGCAGACAATGGGTAGGCCTACCTCTGTTTACGCACTCACTGAAGAAGCAGAGGGATTTTTCCCAAAGACTTATCATAAGGTGACATTGGAGCTCCTGAACGAACTGAAGGAAGAAGCCGGCGAAGCAATGATCGGCAGACTGTTTGAACGCCGGAAATTCAAGCTGATGAAGAAATATGAAGCCAGGATGGAGGGGCGTGACCTTCCTGCCAAGGTGCGTATTCTAACTGAAATGCAAAATGAAGGCGGCTACATGGCCGAATGCGGACAAAGCGAGAATGGGGATTATGTTCTGAAGGAATATAACTGTCCCATTTATGAAGTGGCAGACCATTATAATCATGCCTGCAGCTGTGAGCTGGAGCTGTTCGAATCCCTGCTGGATACGAAGGTGACACGCACCGAATGCCTTGCAAAAGGCGGTTCCTGCTGTGCATATGTTATCTCTCCGTACCCTGAGAATGCCAAGCCTACATCATAAAAATGAGCCGACTTATTATACATTCATGTTGACTAAGTCGGTAAAGTTTTTTACAATGCTAATAGATCAATTTAATTTATCACATTTCCTAAGGAGGAATTTACTATGGCTCATCAACTGCCACCACTTCCCTACCCTGCAAATGCTCTTGAACCGCATATCGACGAACAAACGATGAATATCCATCATGATCGTCACCACAATACATACGTGACGAACCTTAACGCTGCACTGGAAAGCGCTCCTGAACTGCAAAGCAAGAGCGTAGAAGAACTGATCTCCGCAATCGACAGCGTGCCGGAAGGCATTCGCACAGCTGTTCGCAACAATGGCGGCGGACATGCGAACCACTCCCTGTTCTGGGAAATCATTGGACCTAACGGCGGCGGCGCTCCTAAAGGCAACGTAGCGGCTGCTATCGACAGCGAGCTTGGCGGATTTGACAAGTTCAAAGAAGACTTCGCTAAAGCAGCAGCAACCCGCTTTGGCAGCGGCTGGGCTTGGCTGGTTGTCGGCAAAGACGGCAAACTGGCAGTAACCAGCACACCTAACCAAGACAGCCCGCTGATGGACGGACAGACTCCAATCCTCGGCCTGGACGTTTGGGAGCATGCTTACTACCTGAAATACCAAAACAAACGCCCTGACTACATTGCTGCTTTCTGGAACGTAGTCAACTGGGATGCAGTTGAAGCTCGTTATAACGCTGCAAAATAAGAATTTGCCTATAAAGAATGCCCCTTGGTTCATTTCACGAACCAAGGGGCATTTTCTATATTGTTATGAGATCAGCTCTCTGCTCCCGCAAGCGGCACGGTCTGCAAGGACACCGTCTGCCCGCTCCACTCCAGCTCCAGCTCTCGCTCCTTAGCGCGCAGACGCTTCCGGCCTCTCCAGCGCATCCAGGATAATGCGCCGCGGAAGTATTCATCCGCGATCATGCAGCCATAGATCGCCACGATGCCCCAGCCTAAGGACACTCCAAGCCAGTAAGACCCGGCCGTAGCCACCAGCCACATGGACAAGAGAGAGATGTTCATTGTAAAGCGGGTATCCCCAAGGGCATTGAGCGCATCTCCGAGCGCCATGTTCAGCATCTTCCCCGGCTGCAGCAGCAGATTCAGCCACAGCAGGGACACCCCAATCGCCAAAATCTCAGGATCGCTCGTAAACAGGCTAAGCAGGTATTTTCCAAACAGCAGCAGCAGCAAGGCATTCAAGGTCACCAGCGGCATGCCGATCGCCAAGGCGCGGTAAGCTGCACGATAAGCCTGCTTAGTCTTCCCTGCCCCGAACAGATGGGCAATCTGGATTTGGGCGGCCAAAGCAAGTGAATAGCCCAGCAGGAAGCAGAATGACTCCAGCGTATTCATATAGGTTCTGGCAGCCAGCTCCTTGGAGCCCAGCATGGCCAAGAAGGAGAAGATCGCCAGCTGCGAGAACACCCAGCATGCCATGTTGACGCCAAGCGGCCAACCGATCTCCATAATCTCCTTGAACAATTTGCGGTCAAACAAACGGATATCCCGCAGGCCAATCTTCCGCTCAAAGGCCCCTAGGAAAATCAAAAATAAGACGATCGAGGCCAAGAACCGGCTTGTAACGGTTGAGATGGCCACACCGGTGATCCCCCACTGAGGAAATCCCATTGCTCCAAAGATAAAACAGTAGTTTAAGCCGATATGAATCAGGTTCATGCCGATCGCCGTCACCATTGGCCCTTTGGTATTCCCTGTGTTACGAATGGCCGTGCTAAGTGTGGACATGATTGCTGTCAGCACCATGCCGCCGCCCACAATAGAGATATACGATTGAGCCAAAGGCAGCAGCTCCTCAGGCAATTGCAGCACTCTTGCAATCGGTCCTGGCACCGCGATCAACAGGATGCTCAGCAGCGCTCCGATCACCAAAGTGACCTTGAAGGCAATCACGGCAACCGTGCGGCCTTCCTCTTCCCTGCGCGAGCCGATTTTCTGGGCAATAACAATGCCTGCGCCACTGGCTACCGTAGCGAAAAGAGTCGTCAATGCGTTGAACAACTGATTCGAGAATCCAACTACAGCAACAGCATCATCGGACAGCCGGCTTACCATGAGCGTATCCACGGCCCCCAGCAAAAATTGCAGGAACAGCTCGATAAAAATAGGCCAGGACAGCACCCACAGCGAATACTTATTCTTTTCCTGTTTCATTAACATTTCAACCTCCCGAAGGGAAAGAAATGTAACTTTCATGAAGTTCATTTCTCCATCATCTAAGTGTCTGTAACAAATTATAGATGGTATAATGAAACAGGAATATCACATTCACAACTTTAACTATCATTTTTCCAACCATGTTATAGCTTATGGGTTTAATATAAAATCTCAAGCCGAGGTGCTCTATGACACTTCTCCAATTCACCTTTCCGCCTCTTCCTTATTACATTGCCAGCGACCAGGAGCTGATGCCTGCCGGAAGCAGGCACGCCAGCCGCCGGAATCTTGGCGTCTTCGATCTGCTCTTTGTGCTACGAGGCTGTCTGTACATGGGAGAGGATGAGCAGCGGTATGATGTATCAGCAGGCCATGTGTTCATCCTGCGTCCAGACCGCTATCATTACGGCAGCTCTGCTTGCCAGGAGAATACAACCTATTATTGGCTGCACTTTGAAGCCGGCGGGCCTTGGCGCAGCCTTGAGGAATCCCATGGAGCATGCACGGAGGACGGCTGCTCTGAAGCCGACGTCTTCCCCTCCACCCTGAGCGCAGCCCCCTTCACAGAACTGCTGCCTCAGTTCTGCCGGGTGTCTCAGCCCGAGAGGTTTGCTGAGGTTCTGCGGGAGCTTACGCTGATTGGCAAGGGCCTCCATCTGCAGGGGGCAAGACTGAAGCAGCAGGTGCTCTTCCAGGAGCTGATCCGCCAGCTAACCGAGCCTCGCAGCTCTGAGGCGCCTTCCGCTCAAGTACTGTGTGCCGAACGGGCGGCTGCCTACCTTCGCGAGCACTACCGGGAAGAGGTGACCTCGAAAGCACTCGGAGAGAGCATCAATTTCCATCCGGTCTATATTGCCCGCTGCATGCAGAAGACCTTCGGCTGCTCTCCCGCCGCCTACTTGATGCGCTACCGCATCGAGCGGGCCAAGCTGCTGCTGCAGCAGACCGACCTTAGCGTAGGACGAATTGCCGAGGAGGTCGGCTTCAACCAAGCCGCCTATTTCACCTCCTGCTTCGTTAAATACGAAGGCATCTCTCCTCGCAGGTACCGTCAGCAATTCGCCTAAGAATATGAGCTTGGGCTGAGCTTTGACTGAGCTTTGAGGACGAAGAAGAATTTTGTCGAAATATCTTTGAAATAGGGGAAACTTTTAGGGACAAATGCTCGTATTACTCTACAGATTGCCTGTTTTTCCAAAAGGCAGCCATTATGAACTAAAGGCGGTGAAATCGATAGTGAACTCCCGGAAAATGTTAACCCGGTTTCTTATGGTCCTGCCGATTTTGTCCTTGGGAATTCTCTTGTCCGCCCCACAAGCCAAGGCGGGATACTTCAACGATGTATATAACGGAATCAAGACCTTCTCCGAAATTCCGTCAGATATGAATCAGTTAAAGCAGGAATATCAGGATGCTGCGAAGCAGCTGAGCGAGGCGCAGAGCACGCTTGAAGCCTATCAGAATCAGAACGAGGAGCTGGTCAAACAGAATCAGGAGCTAACCGAGACGGTGAAGACTCTGAATGCTGCCCAGGAGGCTCGGGAAGCCAGCTCACGGAGACTTCGCATCATCCTGTACACCGTAATCGGACTCTTTGTGGGTTATTTTATCTTTATGCGGGTACTTCGGGTGCTTCTCCGCCGCTAAGAATATAGCCAAAGCTGACCCTGCCGCTAACCGAATTAGAAATTGTCGGTACCAGTGCTGGGCAGCCGCCTTGATCAACACGAAACTTAGGCTGCAAAGGAGAGTATGGACCGTTGAACATTACAATGGACAGCGAAAGTGCCTATACCAATGGACAGGCCGTCACCTTTCAACTGGATGAAGGGGAGACGGCCCATGTGCTTCACCCTGGACAAATTATAGCTTACCGCGGGCCTTCGGAGAGCCGTATCGACCGGCTGATGAACGTCAAAGGCATGTACCGGAAGAAAAAGCTGATTCGTGCGGATATTACGGGAACATGCGAATTTATAGCCGCCATCCCACCTTCCTACAGCCTCAAGCCCATCCCGCTAACGAGGGGCAGCGACCTGCTGTATGATTACAGGCATCTGTTCTTCTACACTCACGGAGTTCAGATGCAGACCCGCATCTTGAGCGTGAAGAGCATGCTGATTACCCGGGACGCCGTGAAGATGAAATTTTCCGGAAACGGGCAAATCGGCATCCTGACAGAAGGCCATGTCATTGAGGTCGAGCTTCATCCTGAGGAACCGCTCTATGTTAATGTAGGCAGCGTCATTGCTTACCCGGAGAACGCCCATATGGAGCTGTCCGTCTACGGCAATCACCTGGCCAGTCAGCATATGAGCTACCACTGGAAGATGACGGGACGAGGGACGGTGCTGCTGCAGGCCGGGCGCGAGAGCCAGCGGCTGGAGAACGACATGAAGGATGAGGGACTGTTTAAACGAATCCTGCGCGAAGTCATTCCTTTTGGCGGAGTATTTATCAAATAATCGGGGCGGCAGCCGCCTGTGGAAGAAGTTCTAGCTTCTCCCCTGGCGGCTGCCGTGTTTTGTATATGTCAGTCCAGCTGAAATAAATAGGATTACGCTTGAGGTGACAAGGTCAGGCGCCAGCCGATCTCCAGCGCCCCTGGCTTCACCAGCCTAGCTTCCCGCAGCAGCCCGCTGCGGGAAGCTGCCTCACGTGCCGGTTCAGGCAGCTCAAGCGCGGCTCCCTCCGTAAGCGGAGCAATTGCGGCCGCGGCACCGCGAATTACAGTGCAGAGACCCTGTTCCCCAGTCCGCACGGTCTCACTCCGCTCACTCCCGTCAGAGACAAGGACAGGGAACAGTGCCCCTGCCGCAAGCAGCCCCTCCTCTTCTTGAGGAATGATACTGTAAACCGCCTCAATGCTCCCCCGCTGGTGAGAGTATCTTGTCACGATTTCCTTCACTCCCGGGAAGGGCCCCCTCCACCGAAGCATCCAAGAGGTATGGCCTTCCTGAACAGCGGCCTCCTCCAATTGAACACTCACGCCGCCGGCGGCAGGATCAATACCTGCATCCCGGTCAAATTCCTTACCGGATGGCACCCCCTCAGACAATGAATGCCAGACGCCATCTGAAGTCTGCCACATCGGGCTGTAGCTTAAGGGCAGAACCTCTCCTTCCGCGTATTCCGTAAATCCCTGATCGCTGTGCCCAGAGGCGCTGGGGCCAATAGCCCGCGGAAGGCCATGCTCTTGAACCCTAACGATCCCCGGAATGTTATAGGGGTCATTTAATGAGGTCTGCACGGCCACCTGGCTGCCGGGAACGGAAGAGATGACCGTCTGGAACCAGCCGTCCACTTCCAGCACCCGGCTGCCAGCCTCGGCGGGAATAGGCGTCTCGGGGATCTCTTCCACTTCTGCATCCTGCAGCGCAAAGGCCAGCGCGGCAGCCGTCCAAAGATTATAGCAGGTATGGTTCGTATAGACCTCGAAGCCGTGCCTGGCGCTGGGCGGATAATGATTGCGAACAATTTGCAGGCAGCCCTCCTCGGTCTGCCAGGCATGAATCGCCTCAAAGCAGAGTCCGGCGGCCCGCCGGAAGGCTCCAGCCAGCACGCGCTCGCCGCTCCGCCAAGCTTCGCCCGCGGCCAGCGTGAAGACACAGGCAGCGGCGGCTTCATTCCACTGGTGCTGTGCACTGCGGCCGCGCGGGGGAATTTCCCCCAGCGGGGACAGCATCAGCAGCGAGCTGAGAGCGCCGCGCCGCAGCTTTTCCCGCAGCTCTGCTGCGGATGGCCCATTGTAGCCAGCCTGGATCATCAGGGAGAGATGCATCCGAGTCACGATGTCATAGGCAAAGGGACTGTTAGGCAGGTCCAATGGGCCGTCCTGATACAGGCCCAGCAGGGTCAGGCGCAGCAGATGACTCTCCTGCAAATAACGCTCCAGCCATGCGCCATCTTCTGATATCCCTTCCGCGAAGCGCAGGTATTCGCCGGACAGCATAATCGCATTCCAATTGATCATCCGGTTGATATTCTTCATCCGGCTCATCGTGAAGATGTAATCCTCCTCAGGATCAATCCGGGCAAGCATCGCGCGCCAGCTCTCCGCCTGTGCCCCGGCAACCCGGTCCTTCAGGAGACGGTAAGCCGCCATAATCATCACCGGGTAGAAATCAGGATGGTGATCGGGCACAGCCCGGCCCACCACCAGCTCGATGCTGTGTGTCAGAGCCGCCGCAGCGGAAGACAGCAGGTCTTCCCTTCCCTCGGCGACCAAGGCAGCGGCGGCCGCTGCATAAGATGGGGTCGAATAATAACGCTCGGCGCCTGAAAAAGGGTCCACAATCCCTCCATCTTCCTGCTGGTGCTTAGCATAATACCGAACAATCCCCTCCAGCAGTCCGGCCTTCTTCTCCCGATCCCAGCCGGACGGCTGAATAGAAACCTTCTCCGCCTCCTCGATAAAGCGCTGAATTTCGTCCTTCCAACCATATTCCTTCAGTTCCACACGCATTCTCCTCCTTCCCCTGCTGCTGCCACTAGGGTCCGCTGCATAGTCACGAAATACGGGTCTCTTCCACGGGGCCCTTAGCAGGTGACTCTCTCACGCTCTCGTTCTTCCCCCGGATAAAAGACAAACTCAAAGCTCAAATTCACCTCGTTCTCCAGCTGCAGCTTAGGCTGAAAGTCTACCCAGTACAGCTTCTCCAACCCTGGCTGGCCGGGGAGGAAGTCCGCCTCCCCTACTTCACATGCCAAAAGCTCGGCTTGATAATGAAGCTCTACCTCTGCTCCGCTGCCAGTTCGGATGACCAGTCTGCCCTCTTCTGCGGGGGTGGGAGCGTAGAAAGTGACGAATCGTTCTGTCCATGATGATCGCTCCCCTGTAAATCTGAAGGCATCCAGGACCTGAACCCGGGCTGCCCGCTTATCAAAGCTGAAGGTACGCACCAAGGAGTCGGGCTCCAAGGAGTCGTAAGCCCTGCTTAAATCCAGCTCCAGCTCATCCACTTCGTTGGTCAGACTGATCCTGCGAAGCTCCGCAGCCCTCTCCCGGCCTTCCTGCTGGGGCGCCCCATTCACAAGCGGGACCGAATGCCCATGAGAGCCGTTGAAGATCAGTTCATATCTGCGGTCCCCAAAATACTCCTTGGTGTAGATCCCGCTCCCCGGATCGGCGAGCAGCATCTGGCCGTCCGCATGCAGGATGAAGCTGCCCAGGTCATTATGGTTATGGGGCTCTCCGTTGTGCCCCCCTTTGACTGAGAAGGCTAACTCATGGCCGTTCCATTCGGTACGGCTGACCAGAATTTGCGCATCCTTGAACCAGCTGACGGCACCGGAAGGCAGGCGGCTTCCGGACAGCTCCGACTGGCTCCATACCAGATTGCGCATGGCATGGGCGTATCTGAAGCAGGAATCGCTCCAGATGCCGGAAGCATATCGCACATCCGGCACCTCGATACCGCGCAGGCGCTGCCTGAGCCGATGGGTCAGCCCCGGCGGGTACTCATAATGCAGCGACGTGTCAGCATAGCTAAGGACACGCCCGCCTGTCAGATAGCTCTTCTGCTGAAACTCGGCGATGCTGCGAACCTTCTCCCCGGCCATAAGATCGATCGCTCCACAGGTTCGCTGCCGAAGCAGCTCTGCAAAATAGACAAAAAATCCAAAGCCGTAGCCCCAGTAATTCATTCCCTCCAGGCAGGCCCCGTCTTCGGGGAATCCTGACAGATAACCATCCATGGTGGACAGCACCCGCTCCAGCAGCGGCGTCAGCTTCTGATCGTCCTGAATTAAATACATCGCCGCTGCGCCAATCGAGCCGGCGCAAACGGCCGCCCAGTTCATATCCGTCTGCTCCCACCAAGGCTTCGGCGCAGAATCCGTATCGGCGTACGAACCCAGCACACGCTCCCACACCTCAAAGCGCACCCTATGCAGAACGGCGGGAGCAAGCCGGCCTTCCAGCAAGGCTGTAATCTCGCCGAGATAGAAGGCTGTTTCTGCAGAGAACAAATCCAGCTGGGTTCTCGCTGTGCGCCCGGAGCCGCCGATTTGCCGGTTAGGCTCGGCCAGACTCTGCCCGCCCAGGTGAGCGGGGAGACACCAGCTGTACTCCCCGCAGATGGCCCAGATTACATCCTCAAGAACTTCCAGCCATCTCACTTCAGGCTGTGCCAGCGCAAGCATCGCGAAGACTGCCAGCCGCTTGCGCCGCTGAAAATAAGCCTGCTCGAACAGCACGCGGTCTCCGTTCGTATCAAACAGCTTATATAAAGAATAAGGAAGCTCAGGGATGGGCTCCAGTATGAACGCTTCCCCTGCAGCCCGCAGTTCCTGCAAGAGCGGCGCATGGAGCGCAGAGCTTGCGATATGCTCCCACGCTTCCTGCGTCCTTCCTTCGGAAAACAGCAGTCTACGGCCATCGCCCCCGGCATGCTTTGTTCCTGCTTGAAGAGCCTCAAGCATGTTCATGGGCAGCTTCGCCTCCTTCCCGAATACAGCGTCACGGGTTACCAGAACAGCTCGGTCTGGCCCCGCAGCTTGGCCAGAGCCTCCATGAAGAAGTAGTCTCCATAAATTAAGGAGACATCGATATTGTGCCGGTGCGGCCCATGCCCCGTGCCATGCAGCAGCAGCGCCTCCTCGCTTGGACGGTCCCAAGCGGCGCTTTGCTCATACAGCCGCCGGACCAATTCGGCTCCTTGCCGTCCATAGGCGGCTCCGCCCTCATGAGCTGGGAGCAGCCTGCCCAGCTCAAGCAGGGCGGACGCTGCGCAGGCCGCAGCGGAGGAGTCCTTGGCGCGCAGCGCCCCCTCCGGCAGGCGAAAGTCCCACTCGGGCAGGCCGTCCTCCGGCAGCTGGGCAAGGAAGAAGTTGGAGGCTCGAAGCGATGCCTCCAGATCCGCCTTCCGGCCTGTATAGCTGTAGGAGAGCGCGAAGCCGTACATAGCCCAGGCCGTTCCCCTGGCCCAGGCCGATCCGGGCGCATAGCCCTGACCGCCCAATTCCTCCTGCCGCCCCCCGGTCTCGGGATCGAAGCGAATGATGTGACTGACCGAGCCATCTCCCCGCATAAAGTGCTGAAGCACCGTGTCCGCATGCATCACCGCCGCATGCCGGAAGCGCGGGTCTCCTGTCACTTCTGAAGCCCAGTGGAGCAAGGGAAGATTCATCATACAATCGATAATTGCAATGCCGGCATTGTCCTCACCCTCGGTCCACGGATTCCAGGCCCGTATGTAGCCGCCCTTAACATTCAGCCTGCCGAGCAGCAGGGTCGCCGCCGTCACAGCCCGGCGCCTGGACGCCTCACTTCCGAGCAGCTTATACTGCGCAACGGAAGTGAGACTCCACATAAAGCCCAGGTCGTGATCCAGACGATAAATGTCCCGGAGTGCCGCATCCATCTGTTCCTCACAGCCCTGTGCCCAGAGCTTCCACGGCTCTGCCCTGTCGTCCCGGTATAGCAACCACAGCAGCCCAGGCCAGAAGCCGGCGGTCCACCATCCTGGCGGCTCGCAAACATAGCTGCCCTGCTGTGTGGCATGAGGGAAAGCCGAGCCGATACGCTGGCCAAGCCGGTGCACCTTCTCCCGGCTCCGATCCCAGGCTTCCTGCACCCAGCTGTGCTCCCGCTCTTTGATTACGCTTTCAGAAGACTTCAAATGTTCCCACCCCGTTCATTCAAAGAATGGTTTATCTCACCAGAATTACAATATTTGCCTTACGCACCTATTTTAAGACCCTGACCGCGCTTTGTCAGTCCCTAATGTTCATAGGATAGAAATGTTCATACCGATCAGATTTGTTCACAGGCGCAACCTTAGAAATAGCCAGTAATATAACGGGAGTTCAGTATGAGGTTCATAATTTAGACGATATAATGGTTGCTGTGAAGTAAGCGCTTACCAAATATGAATTATAAGTTATGGGGGGACCTGCTTTGCGTGAATTTCAGCTGTCCAAAAATCGAAAGCTCTATGTCATGATCCTGCTTAGCCTTACGCTATGCATTGTTCTTACTCTTGTGCTGTCCTCTTATATTTATTTTGTGAACTACCAGCGTATCCAGTTGAAACAGGTATACCAGTCTGACTTGAGCGATCTAACCAAAACGAGCAGAGAGATCATCGGAACCACGGAGAGTGCGCAGGCTCTTTCTTTCCAGATTTACAGAAATGCAACGATCTCCAAGCTGATGTTCTATACGAAGCCGTCGGTATATGATACTACGGCTACTATGCTGGAGCTGTCCAATTATTTGAACTCTATGCCCTTTATCGACTCCATCTATATTTACAATGCCAAGAGCAGCCAATACTATGTAGCCTCTGCCAAGGGCGAATCCGGCACGTTTGGACGTTATGAGCTGGAGGATGCCAGCATCGCTGAGGTTCTGGATAATTTCCAGCAATATAAGCCATTCACCCCGATCCCAAGAACGGTACATAATTCAAGACAAGGCAGCTTCGGGGTTTATTCCTATCTGTGCTTTGATGCCATCAGTTCGGATCAGAGCCTGAACTCCGCAGTCGTGGTGAACATCTCAGCAGACTGGATCAACCATAACATGGCGGGAGAAATGGATCCCACGGCAGGCGTCACCTACATCATGGACAATAACGGTAGACTCTTCTCCGGCCCAAACTTAACGCCTTATCCTCTGGATTCTGCATTTCAAACCTATATTAATGAACATGTCCGCGGGCAGGAGACCTCCGGATACCATACCGCCAACCTGAAAGACGCCAAGCACCTAATCACCTATACGGCACCTGATACCTTAGGCTGGCAATATGTTCGCATTACTCCCTACACCTTGGTGATGGAGAAGATCCGCAGCATTCGGACTACAACGCTGATACTTGCCTCTATCATCCTATTGGCCGGTCTCCTTCTGTCTCTCCTTGTCTCACGCGTGCTGTATGGGCCGATCCGCCAAATTATGCGCCAGTCCGAACAGCTTGCCTGTGAGAAGCGGGACAGCCTCTATACGCTCAAGCAGAATTTGCTCCGCGACCTTGTTCAAGGGGTAGGGACGCCTCTAGCGAGGCGAGACCCCGGGCAGCTGAAGCAGGTAGGGATCACCTTTAACTTTCATGCCCCCTATCGGCTGGTACTGCTGCAACTAGATCAAGCGAGCACCTTCAAGCAGACTCACAGCCAGGATGCTCTGCTCTACCAGTTTGCGGTGATGAACATCGCGAGCGAGATTCTCTCACCGGCTTATCATGTCGAGACCGTGGACCTGTCAGATGAAGGGGTCCTCCTCCTGTTAAATCTGAAGGACTCCCTGCTCATCAAGCAGATGGATAACGCCCAGCTGCTTGCCTTGCTGCAGCAAGTACAGCAGGCCGCGTCTGAATACCTGAAGCTTAGCCTGTCCGGTACCTACAGTCCCGTTACAGCTCAAGCCTCGAAGCTGCCTATGCTCCTTAGGGAAGTTAAGCAAGCGGCCCGCCAGCGGTTTTGCCTGGGTCACGGTTCCTTGATTGATGCAGAAGAAGTGCAGGCTGCCTGCTCCGCGAGCTATGTATTTCCACTTGAACAAGAGAAGAGAATGCTGGAGGCGCTGATGAGCGGAAAAGCCTTACCTGCCAAGCAGCTGTTCACAGAAATTATGATGGAAGCCGCACAAAGAGGCTATCCTGCAGCTCAAACGGCAGCTGCCCACCTCGGCTCAACCATTCACTCCGCCCTGATGACCGCCAGGAGAAACAGTCCGCTGGAATTTGAGCTGGACGAGGAGGAGCATCTGCTTCCACAAATGGAGCAGTATGCGACAGCAGCTGAATTTATCGGCGCCTTCCATCGGTTCTTCGATAAGATCATTCACCACCTTGCCGAGAAGCGCGGCAGCAAGCAGGAAGACTTAGTGCGAAGAATTGAGCGGATCATTGAGGAGGACTACACAAATGTGAATTTGTCCGTCAACTGGATTGCCAGCCTCTTAGGCATGTCTCCGGTCTATATCAGCAGAATCTACAAACAGCATACGGCGAGGACGATCATCGACCGGATCGCAGCCACACGCCTGGAGCACGCCAAAAAGCTGCTCATTACAGGCGACAGCTCCATTGCAGAAATTGCAGAGTCTATAGGTTACACCAACAGCTCTTATTTCTACCGGATGTTCAAGAAACACCTCGGCGTCACTCCCACGGAATATCGCCGTTCTCATACCCTCGGCTCCTCCTAAAGAATAGAAATAGGCAAAGCCGAAGCCTACGTGCCTCGGCCTGCCTGTCACTCCCATTAGGGCAAGATGTTAATTCACCCCCTTTTCCTGCACATATTTCAGCCACTGCTCTTTAAAACCCGCCTGTGCTTTCTCCAGCCCTGCTTGCTTGGCCTTCTCCATGAAGTTCCGAACCCCCTCCTCCACATTCTCGATCAAACCGGCCTCAAGGGGATATAAGTACTGCTTCTCCACCTGCTCAAGCGCCGCCCTTTCCGATTGATACGCCGTATAATCCTCGGCAAAGCCTGTGAAGATATCGGGCTTCTGAATTTTGTCCAGCTCGGCAAAAATCTCCTTCACCCGGTCAAATGTCTTGTCAAACAGCATATATTCCGGATTCCGCCAGGCCCATCCGTTCATGCCTTCGCGGGCAAAGCCGTTGGAGTTCTTGTCGCCCAGCATTTTGTAATAACCGTCCTGATCCACTTCGAAGTTCTTGCCTTCAATCCCGTATTCGGTCAGCCAATTGTACTCTTTATCCGTGACCAGCTTCTCGTAGAATGCCAGAGCGCGTTCCGGATTCTTACTGCTCTTCGGCACCGCAAAGCCATTGTGGATCGGATGAACGGGTGATGCAAATCCACGGGTTAGCGGATAAGGATAATACCCCAGCTCCCAATCCGGATGAGTGGTCGCGAGCTTAATCACCGCATCATTAAAGCGGGTCGGATTGTCTCCCAGGATACTGGCTGCTTTGCCACTGGTAAGCTGATCCTGCATCGTATCCTTTTGGTTCAGTACATTTTTCGGGAAGAAGCCCTTCTCCGCCCAGCGCTTGACTGTCTTCAGGTCCTCAATTTGCTCCTCAGAGCCCCAGTAGGAATACACCTCTCCAGGCTGATCATATTTAATGCCGATCCCATAAGGAAGCGGCCCGCCGATGGGGTTGTGGGAAATTTCCCTGAATTGATCCATCAGATTGCGGCTGGGGTCTGAAGTTGTGGCAAGAGCCATCATATCCGGTTCATTTGCCTTGATTCCGTCCATGTAGGCCTCATAGCTGGGAATATCTTTGGGCACCGGCAGATTATACTTCTTCCTTAAATCCTCACGATATACAAAACCGTTGGTGACGTACTCCTTGTAGGTTGCAGGAACGGTATAGGTTTTGCCATCCACCTTTACCGCCTCCCACATGTCCTTCGGCACATACTCATACAGCTTGGGCGAGGCCTTAGGAAGCAGTTCATCCAAGGGCTGGAACGCTCCCTTCTTCGCATAAGACTGGAATCCTGTCCAGTCGGCCGTAAAGATCAGGTCCACCGGCTGTCCGGAGGAAAGCAGCAGCTTGTATTTCTGATCCCAATCCGTCCAGGAGGTGTAGTTAAATTTCACCTTGGCATTTAGGTCACGCTCGGCCAGCTTATTAATTTCCTCTTCAATCACCGGCAGGTCCTTGGGCGCATCGCCCAGCATATAGAACTGCAGCGTAACCTTCTTGGAAATATCGAGTCCGTTATCTGTCGTCTTCCCGCTGGCTCCCGTGGATTCCCCGTCAGCCGATATGGGTGTATTGTTGGCTCCTCCGCAGCCTGTTAGTACACTTGCTGTAAGCAGCACGGCCATGGCTAAGGCCATGAGCCTTCCCGTTCTCTTCCGCATCCTTCGCTCTCTCCTTTTTCGTAAAAAATTTATGAAGCCTGATCGTTCCACGCATCTATCCTTTGACTGCCCCAATCGTTAAGCCCTTTACAAAATAACGCTGCACAAACGGATAAAGGAACAGAATAGGGCCTGTCACCACGATGGCCATCGCCATCTTGGTCGATTCTGTAGGGATGTCGGTTCCCAGAGATACCCCCGAGCCAGCCCCCATCTGATTCACGAACTGCATCGCATTCATCACGTTGTAGAGATAGTATTGAAGCTGGAATTTACTCTGATCGTTAATAAATAAGGATGAGGTGAACCAGTCATTCCAGTAAGCAAGCGCCAGGAACAGGCCGACGGTCGCAATACCCGGCATAGACAGCTGGAGCACGATCCTATAATAAATCCGAAAGTCCCCCGCCCCATCGATCTTGGCAGACTCAATAAGCTCTTCAGGAACGGCCGATCGGATAAAATTCTTCATAAGGATCACCAGAAAGGGTGTCATCAGCCCTGGCAAAATCAGCACGGCATACGTATCGGTCAACTGCAGATATTTGGTGATCATGATGTACCAGGGAACCAGGCCGCCGCCAAAGAGCGTGGTGAAGTAAATATAGAAGGAAAATACATTGCGGTATTTAAAATCCTTGCGCTGCAGCACATAGCCTGCCATGGTAATCAGAAACAGGCCGCCAAGCGTTCCCAGCACCGTGGTCATAATAGTAACCCCATAAGCTCTCAGCACCTGCTCAGGAAAGCGGAATACCATCCTGTAGCCTTCCAGGGACCAGGCCTGGGGCAGAAGATGATAACCGTCCCGAACGATGGATTCATTCTGCGTCAGTGAAGCGGATATAATCAGCAGGAACGGGAACAGGCATAGGAGTGCAATGAGCGTGATGATCAGGTAGGCCCCCACCTGAAAGGACCTGTAGTACTTCTCTTGCTTCACCTTCATCGTCTCCCTCCTCTAGAATAGAGCGTATTCATCATTGATTCTGCGGATGATGTAATTCACGGTCATAATCAGAATAAACCCGAACATGGATTGGTACAGCCCTGCGGCCGTAGCCATCCCGATATCAAACGTAACCTTCAGGGAACGGTATACATACGTATCCAGAATATCTGTGGCGTTATACAGCACCCCGTTATTCCCGATCAGTTGGTAGAACAGGTCGAACTGCCCTTTCATGATCGAACCGAGAGCGAACAGGAGCAGCATCACGAACGTATTTTTCAGCATGGGCAGCGTAATGTACCAAATTCGCTGAAAGATATTGGCCCCGTCCATTTTGGCCGCCTCATAATATTCATCACTGATCCCTGTAATGGAGGCCAGGTAGATGACCATGCTGTAGCCGAGATTTTTCCATAGATAAAATAGAATGATCAGGATCACCCAAATCCAGGGCGTGTTGTATACGTCGATAGGGTTCATGCTCAGCTGTTTTAGTGCCGTATTCAGGAATCCGCTTTCATAATTGAACAGATTGTAAGCAATGACGCTAAGGATTACAAAAGAAATGAAATAAGGCAGGAACATTACGGACTGTGTCAGCTTCTTAAACCACTTTACCCTCAGCTCGCTAAGCAGGACCGCACAGGCAATTGCTAGCACATTGCCGAGCACAATGAAAGCCGCATTATATCCGAGTGTATTCATCGTCAGCTTCATCAGCACGCCGGAGGTCCATAAATACTTGAAATTCTCAAATCCCACGAAGGGACTGTCGAACAAGCCGGTGTTGAAGTCAAAGCGGGTAAAAGCGTAGTAAATGCCGACCATAGGAAAGTAGCTGTTCACGAGAAAAAACAACAGTGCCGGCAGCAGCATCAGGAACATGACCCGGTTGGTCACCAGCTCATGCAGAAAGCCCTTCTTCTTCATGGCCCAGTCTTCATCTCCCTTCTATTCAATTTTGGGATAACCCCAAGACCTGTGAGCAGCGGCCGCTCTCTCTTGTCTTTAAGTCAAAGTATAAGAGCAGGGCCGGTTCCTCAGATAGTGAAGCTTTCCAAGCTTCCTGAACATAACTGCGCTATTCACACGTGTACATTTCTGACTTCTATGCATTTTCTTGATTTCTTACAAAAAAGAACCGCCCCGTAGAAGCGAGGCTTGTGAGCCTCTTCGGGACGATTCTTATTCGATTCTTATTCATATACGATTCTTATGGATAATTCCTACTTTTTCTTGCCTGGATCAATATCCTTCGGATTCAGCCCTTTCCAGATATTAGGGATGTCTACCTGTTCGGGATGCTCGAAAACAAGGAACGCTGTTGGCAGATAACGCTCTCCATACTCCGAGGATGGCTTGTTCACAATCTCATTATCCTTCACCAGTACAGATGAGGAACCGCCATCCAGATTGGCCGCAATGACCGCTCCCCGCTCCAGCAAAATATTCTGCATATCATACAGATTCGCTCCGATGCTGTAGCCCGGCTGTCTGCCGTCGATGACAACGAACAGAATCGCTCCATCGGCACGCTGGCCCATAGCTGTGCGAGGGGCAATGCCCCAGCCCTCTTTGGCATTTCGGATCAAGCCTTTGCCGTTCACAATCAGCCGGGGCTGGAAGGTAACCGCCTCCTGCACCTTCATCTTGCTCAGCTCATTGAGCGTATAATGACCGGCAATCATCTTCCCATCCTTATCAATGCCCACAATCTGGGTCGATTCCTTATTCCCAAGTCCGTTATAGTACAGCTTGCCTTGAGAAATCACCACACCGATCGGCTTAAAGCCGTTGCCCTTCCAGTTCGGATCGGCAAACCCGCCGCCATTAACTCCAGCAATCGCGCCAAGCCGCTTGACCATGCTCGACACCTTCTCTCCCTTGCCGCGCTTACCCGGCACGCCAAGCCGGATCTTGGTCGGATCGTTCACGGTCATGACATAGCCGTGATAACCGCTTCCGGAAACCTCCTCAATCTCCACCAGTTGCTTGGGAGCGCTTGTCTTGGTCGTTGCCGGGCGAGTGATCGTATGGGTATCCTTCTCTTCCCCCATCTGTTCGAACCGGGCATTATATTCAGCCACCCGCTTCTTCAGCTCTTCCTCACCGATAATATATTTCGCCCAGTGTCTGTGCTGGGTTGTAATCAAGGTATCTGCGGCCAGATAGCGCATATTCTCACCTGACGGAGTGAAGAACAGCCATACCGCTCCGATGGCTCCGAGCACCATCAAGGTCATGAACATTCGGAATACAAAGCGCAGAAATCCGCGTTTTTTCTTTTTCTTCTTCCTCTTCTTCGAACTGTTCCTTTGGACTGTATTCCGTGCAGGCAATGATCTTGGTTCCATCACTGTTTCCTTTCCTCCAGTTAATTCGGACAGAATTCTTGTGGATTCGTCATATAACTCCATAGTAGACGAAAAGACGCTGGGGAAAGTTTCAAATTTTTCATCTACGCTTCGGGCCCGTTGTAAAGCCAGAATATTTGGACGATAATCTATAGGGTAAGGTTAAAGTCATTATCGAAGGAGGCCGCTTTATGGGTAGCATCTTAATCAAGAACGCCGAAATCATCACCATGAATCAGGCCGAGGAAATCCTTATAGGGGATTTATGGATTGAGAATGATATCATACGTGAAATCGGACCGGATCTGCTTCCTGATCAAGTCGATCAAGTGATCGACGCCACAGGCCGTACTGTTATCCCCGGCTTTATTCAGACACATATCCATCTGTGCCAGACACTCTTCCGCGGCAAAGCGGATGACCTTGAGCTGATGGATTGGCTGCGCAAGCGAATCTGGCCGCTCGAAGCCGCTCATGATGAGGAGTCGATCTACTACTCAGCGCTTCTCGGCATCGGTGAGCTGATTCAGAGCGGGACCACTACGATCGTAGATATGGAGACCGTAAAGCATACCGATTCTGCGTTCCAGGCTATCGCCCAAAGCGGTATCCGTGCGCTCTCCGGCAAAGTTATGATGGACCAGAAGGGCGGAGATACCCCGGCCGTCATGCAGGAGGATACTGCCGCTTCCCTGCAGGAAAGTGTAGATTTGCTGGAGAAGTGGCACGACTATGACAATGGGCGAATCCGGTATGCCTTCTCCCCGCGCTTTGTCGTATCCTGTACAGAGCAGCTCTTAACAGAGGTTCGTGACCTATCTGCCAAATACAATGTAATGGTACATACCCATGCTTCGGAGAACCGTGGTGAAATTGAAATCGTGCAGGCGAACACAGGAATGCGGAATATTGTCTATCTGGATCATATCGGGCTAGCTAACGACCGGCTCATTCTCGCCCACTGCATCTGGCTAGATGATGAAGAGAAGCGAATTCTGCGCGACCGGGGCGTACATGTCAGTCACTGCCCGGGGTCCAATCTGAAGCTGGCTTCAGGAATCGCCGATACACCGGGACTGCTTGACTGGAATGTCTCCCTCAGCCTGGGTGCTGACGGCGCTCCCTGCAACAACAATCTCGATATGTTCAATGAGATGAGACTGGCTGCACTGATTCAGAAGCCGCACCACGGCCCAACCGCCATGGATGCCAAGACCGTGTTCAGAATGGCTACGATTGGCGGCGCCAAGGCCGTCGGCATGGAGGACCAGATCGGTAGTCTCGAGGTTGGCAAGAAGGCGGATCTCGCCATCCTGAATCTGTACAACTTCCACACTTTCCCTTCCTTTGATGTCGATCCGATCTCCCGCATTGTCTATTCCGCTACGCGGGCGGATGTGGAGACGACAATCATCGGCGGGCAAGTTGTCATGCAGGGCGGCATCATGAAGACCCTGGACAAAGACACGGTTCTGCGGGAATCTGACCATTCGATTCGCAGACTGCTGAAGCGAAGCGCCATCTCGTAAGTCTCGCTTTTTTAGCAGCATTCAAAGCAGAAAAACACCTTCTCCTAAGCCTTTATTGAGCTGAAAGAGAAGGTGTTTCTTGTCATGGCTGTCTTTTGCGGTTAGACCGAAAGATGAGATTGGTGATCGTATCGCATACCAGGCTGGAGAGTACGGCTGTGATAAGTACAGCGATAAGTGCCTTCCACAACTTTACAGATGAATAATATTGAGCGTATAAATCGTCAGGAAAATAGCGAAAAAAAGCAGATAGTCCCGTTTTCGAAAACGAATGATAGATCACGCTCCTGCTACTTTCTTTTGCCCCATTGTAACATAGTGGAAAACGGACGGGATATTGCGGTCTATATAAATAAAACATAGGGTTAATGCCCCCCTGAAGATCCCAAACCGATCCGGTTAACCAGTGTCCGACTCTCTTCGTTCATGCCCACAATTTCAGCTCTTTTGCCGGCCTGCTTGTACTTCTGCAGCACCTTAGAAATGCCATTCACAGCCGACTGGTCCCATATATGGGATTTGGAGAAGTCGATGATGACATGCTCCGGGTCCTCTTCATAATTGAATTCCTTAATGAAATGATGCATCGTTCCGAAGAACATTTGACCTGATACTGTATAGGTCTTCGCGGATTCTGTAGTCGTCGCTACGGTGCGGATTCGGGCCATTTTCCAAGCAAAAATCAAAGCGCTGAGGAGCACCCCGGCCAATACACCGAGCGAGAGGTTATCGGTTGCCACAACGATCACGACCGTCACCAGCATGACGAGCGTCTCGGCCAGCGGAATGCGGTGAATGCTCCGCAGCGACCCCCAGTCGAAGGTGCCCACGCAGACCATAATCATTACGCCTACGAGTGCCGCCATCGGAATTTGTTTAACAATATCGCCCAGCAGAACAATCAATATGAGCAGGAAGACGCCCGCAACTAAGGTGGATAAGCGTGTGCGCCCGCCGGATTTAATATTGATCATCGACTGGCCGATCATGGCACAGCCCCCCATGCCCCCGAAGAAGCCCGTAACGATGTTAGCGAGGCCTTGTCCCTTCATCTCACGGTTCTTGTTGCTATCCGTTCCTGTCAGATCGTCGATCAAGGTAGCTGTCATTAGCGATTCCATAATTCCGACCACTGCCATGGACAAGGAGTAAGGAAAAATAATAACCAATGTGTCCCAAGTAAACGGAATGCTCGGAATGTGGAACACGGGAAGATCCCGTGTCAACGCTCCCATATCCCCGACGGTCTTTACATCCAGGTGCATGGATATGGACAGAATGGACACCAGAATAATAGCTACCAGACCTGCTGGAACTGCTGTGGTTAGCTTGGGCAGCACATACATAATAACCAGTGTCAGACCTACCAGGGCGTACATCACCCAGCTCTGGCCTTTGAAGTGAACCAGCTGGGCCATAAAGACCAAGATTGCCAGCGCGTTGACGAACCCGGTCATCACCGGCTGAGGCACAAACGTAATGAACCTGCCCAGCTTCAAAGCGCCCAGAATAATCTGCAGAATCCCGGCCAGAACGGCGGCCGCAAACAAATACTCCACGCCATACTGCCCCACCAGCTTGGTGACTAGCAGTGCAATCGCTCCAGTCGCCGCAGAGATCATGCCCGGTCTTCCCCCGGCAAAGGCAATCACGACAGCCATCGTGAACGACGCATAAAGCCCGGCCATCGGACTTACCCCCGCTACAATCGAGAAGGCGATCGCTTCTGGAATCAGCGCCAGCGCTACGGTCATCCCGGATAATACGTCACTGCGTACATTCGAGAACCAGCCCATTTTCAGTTGTTGTACATTCAAAGCAAGTAATCCCCCTTAAATTTAAGCACTACAAATAGTGGCACTACAAACAAAATTTTCCGCTCAGTTAAGTAAATAGGTGGTGAACATGAAGTTCATCTTATACTCTGCGGCTTTTCCCTCCGGAAAAGCCAGGGCCCGGTGCAACGCTCATGAAGAGAATTATAGCTGAGAAGAGGCTGAGTGAACAAAGCTCATATACTAGCATGTAAGCGTTTATAGTCCAGTTTATCTTCCAATATCGGCCTTACGGGGTCATTCCTGCTTTTAAGACCGTCCGCCACTGGCAGGTGTAGAAGCAGGATTTGACCGAGCTGATCGAACACCTAAGGGCAGGGTGAGCGCATTTAGGCTTGAAACCCAGCCGCTTTAAGCCACAAAGCAGCCAGCCGTCCGAATAACCGGACGGCTGGCTGCTTCTTATAATATATGAACCCTGCACTTCTTTACTTCTTAGGAATAAAGCTGTTCCGGCTTTGATACAAGGTGTCATGACTCATGTCTTTCTCGTCCTGCTCTTTGTCCAAGCCCGTATAAGGCTCCTCGCCAGACACAGCTGGATGGCCAGTGCGATTCACCCTCGCTTCTTCACGCTTCACCGAATCCTTCACCTGCTCGGTCTCTTGAATCTTGCGCTTATGGGCTTCCACCTCGCCGGTGACTACCGTATGCTTGTTCACGTCCACCTGCTCTTCACGAACCGGAATACGAATGGTCTCGTTCTGTCCGATTGGAGCATCCGACTCCCGGTTTTGAACAGCCTTGCGTTCAATCACAACCTCTTCGCGAGTTACCGGAACGTTGATCGTCTTCTCTTCCTCAACAACTTCCTTATGAAGCTCTACCTCACCGGTCTTGATGCTGTTCTTGGAGACGTCCAGCTGCTCTTCCTTCAGCTGAAGCTTCCCTGACTGGTCCGCGGCCTCCGTACCCACCACGGGCTTGGCACTCGCGGCCAATTCTGCATCGTCATGATAATACTGGGTGTTCAGAGCACCTGCTGAGCGGAAGATTCCGTAGATGTCCTGACTGCGGCTTGTATCCGCCTCAACCAGCACCAGGATTCGGCCCGCATTCACACTCTCATCATAATCTCTTGCCTCTTCTTCCGGGATACCCAGGCCAACCAAGCCGCCTACGAGGCCGCCTGTTCCTGCGCCTACCGCCGCGCCTGTCAAGGTAGCCGCAATAGGACCTGCGGCGACAATGGGACCGATGCCGGGGATCGCCAGGGCGCCAATACCGGCGAGAAGACCGGCAAGGCCTCCTAGCACGCCGCCTGTTGCCGCGCCGGAGGCTACGCCTTCCGGTGCTTTAGTTCCTGTCTCTTCATGCAGTGCTTTCACATCTCTGCGGTCTTTCGCCACGACGGAGATATCCTCTGTCCGAAAACCTTGGTTCTTCAACTCTTCGATCGCGCGGGAAGCTGCATTCTCTGATTCAAATACGCCAACTATTTTCTGATTCATGATGATTACCTCCTTGATGTCATCTTGGCACATTGCATCTTTACCCTGTGTGCGCAGAATTCAAACGTTGTCTGCTATATAAAAAGATCAATGTAAAACTTTAGTTCAATCTATATAACTATAGGCCGACCCTTTGTTATTCCGTAAACATATAGAATGCATAATCGGTCGGAACCCCTGGATGGCCGGACTGGCGCAGCATGGCCGTTAGATTTCCCCGATGATAGGTTCCATGGTTCATAACATGCTGAACCATATCTGCAATTGAAGCCTTTGCAGAACCAGACTTTGGATGCGTAATCATGATTTGTTTTTCAGCATCGCAGGTGGACAGAAACTGCCTGTAGCTGTCCGCGATCCCTGCATATCGCTGTTCCATACTTTCCAGGCTAGCTCCCTTACATTCTTGGAGCGAACTCATGAGCAGTGCTCTTGCCTCCTCAAATGAGCTTCCCTTCATAACGCCGAGCCACATTACATCCACCGCATAAATATGTGATACCAATAAGCTGACCGAAGGGAACACACTGGTGACTTCATGGTCCCATACCTCTTCTGGCAGCTTTCTCAAATGCGCAAACACAAGCTGATTGGCCCAAACATGGTACTCGTACAGGCGCTTTGTCTGATAGTTCATGTTCATACTCATAGATAAGACCCGCTCCCTATTAAGAAATAAATAAGCCTGCTTATGCTTAAAGCTATATGTGTTCAATCAGTGTGTGAAGCTGGAAATTTACTCTCGTTTATTTCAATAGAACCGGCTGGGAATCCTGCCCAAATGTAAAATACCCCCTGAGTCTATACTCAGAGGGGATCTATATAGAATGAACTAAAGTTTTACATTGAATTTTCTGTTATCACGGCCTAATACTGTCCTATAACGTTCACTTCTTTAGTTCATTCTATATATCTGCTTACATTATTTAACCGTGACAACCGGGCAAGCCGCATGCTGAATGACAGCGTGGCTGACAGAGCCGAGAAGCATTTCCGAGACCAGACTCATGCCTCTCGTCCCCATAACGATGAGGTCTGCCTGCTCGGCAGCGGCCGTCTCACAGATCAGCTTGGCCGGATCTCCGTGCTTCATCAGACTCTTCCGGCGATTCTCCGGAATCTCCTTCAGCAGCTCCTGAACCGGCTCCATAATATGACGCCCTTCTTCCTCCAAACGGGCATCTACATCCACGCCAAGCGGCGGTTCATTGAAGGACAGCTCGGGATTGACATGAAGGACCAGAATGCTTGCAGGTTCTTTGAACTGATCAGCCATGGTCTTGGCCGTGCGCAGCGCATGCAGCGCGTGATCCGAGCCATCCACAGGCACCAGAATACGTGTAAACATACGGCATTACCTCCTTGACTTGAGATTAGTGGCTTTCAATCTTAATGTCACGCAAATGACGGCCTCGAGCGACAAGAACGACTACCGCTAACAGAACCATGATTGCCCCGAAGAGGAACGGGGATTCTGCGGTGTACCACTCGGACAATTTCCCGGCCAGCCATGGAGAAGCCGCGCCACCAAGGAAACGGACAAAACTGTAGGCGGCCGAAGCCGTTGACCGTTCTACCGGAGCTGCCTGCATGACTGCTGTGGTAATGAGGGTATTATTAATACCGAGGAAGATCCCGGCAACAATAACCGCCACAATCACGACCTTCGGAGAGTCGTTCATCGTTCCCAGTGCCATTACGCCCAGATCAAGGGCAAATAGGACAAGCATCCAGGAGATAGAAGGAACGAGATTGAACCGTTTTTGAATTTTTGGAGCCACGAATACCGATGTTATTGCCAGGAGAATCCCCCATCCGAAGAACACATAACCTAGACCGTGCTCATCCAGCTTCATCACATAAGGCGAATAAGCCATCAAGGTAAAGAAACCAAAGTTATACAAGAAAGCAACAATCCCCAAAGTCAGCAGGGACGGATAAGACAGAGCCTTGAACGGATCGGCAAGCGAGGTGCGCTTCTTCGCCTTAGGCACTGCGGGCAGCACAAACAGGATAAAGAGAAAGCCGATCAGCATCAGGACACTTACGCCAAAGAAAGGGCCGCGCCATGAGATGGAGCCAAGTTCACCGCCAAGCAAAGGCCCAACAGAGATACCGAGGCCCAAGGCCGCCTCATAAAGTATGATCGCCTTAGCGGTTCCCGAGGTTGAGAAGCCTACAATGGCCGACAAGGCTGTAGCGATAAACAGCGCATTCCCAAGTCCCCAGCCTGCGCGATAGCCAACGATCTCGCCGATGGTACTTGAGGCGCCGCCAAGTGCGGAGAAAGCGACTATCAAGATAATGCCTGACAGCAGCGTCCATTTCACTCCGATGCGGCTGGATACTACTCCTGTAATCAGCATGGCAATACCGGTCACAAGATTGTAGCTTGTAAACAACAGCGACACCTGGCTCTTGCTGGCATGCAGCTGCTCAGCAATCGCCGGCAGAATCGGATCGACAAGTCCGAGTCCCATAAATGAAATTACACATGCAAAAGCGACAGCCCAAACCGCTTTAGGCTGTGACATGATCCCGGAGCGCTTCTTGAGCTCTTCCCCGGTAAAGGATGATTCTGACTTCATAAGGGTGTAACCTCCACTGTGATTTGTTGTACTTCAGATTGCCGGAAGGAAATCATAGATTGACCAAGCTTTGCTTGACCGCTACAGACGTGCAAGCCCTGTGCGTACCCTTTGCTGAAGCTCCTCCAGTTCGGATTGGAACTTTCGGATGTTCTGAGCCTTCTGCTCCAGCAAGTCGAGTTGCTCGGTCAAGGTCACATCCATCTCAGCAAGCTTAACCTTGCGCTCTTCATCGGTCAGCCGGTCCGTATGCTCCCTGTAATGCCGCCGCTGTCCGCGAAGGGCTTCAGCCGCTTCAACATAGTGCTGAAGTTCCTGCAGGGAGAATCCCAGCAAATCCCGTGCGCTGATGATCTTCTTCAGGTAGTCTATATCGCTTGGCGTATAGAGCCTGGTTCCGCCTTCACTGCGCTGCGGGGAAGGCATAAGCCCGATCTCCTCGTAGTAGCGGATGGTTCGCTTGGTCAGCCCTGTCTCACGGGCAACCTCATCAATTTTGTAATGCATGAACCCAATATCCCCTTCCAAAGGATATGTAACTTTTTATATTATATTATTTATATAAACTTAACGTCAACGTTATATTTTCAGCAATTTTCATAAATTAAACACTCTTACAGAAAAGAGGATCGCCCTTTTCAGGACAATCCTCTTGTTTACGCTTATTTTTAACGGGGTCTTAACTTCTTATTCAAATCGCTCTACAACTACCTTGCCGATCATAGCTCCTGTCTCCACCAGCTCATGAGCCTTCCGCAGGGTTTCCGCATGAATCGGGGCCAAACGCTTGGTCAGTGTGGTACGAAGCTTGCCTGCATCCACCCATTCGGCCACCTTATTTAGCAAATGATGCTGCTCGATCATGTCGGCTGTTTCATACTTGGCCCGCGTGAACATCGTCTCCCATACAAAAGCGGCACTCTTCATTTTGAGCGGGAGCAGATTCAGCGGCGTATCCGTCTCCACGATGGAACAGATTTTACCCTGAGGAGCGATAGCCTCCATCATTTGCTCCCAATGCTGATCCGTCTCATTAAGACACAGAATATAGTCGACGGAAGAAAAGCCCTGCTCCTGAAGCTGCGGCACAAATGGCTTATAGTGGCTTATAATATGCTGTGCTCCATAAGATTTCGCCCACTCCGCCGATTCCTGGCGGGAAGCCGTGCCAATGACGGTTAAGCCGGCTCGTCTCGCGATCTGCACAGCGATGGAGCCTACGCCGCCTGCAGCGCCGATGATAAGCACTGTCTTCCCGGCGTTCTCTGCCGGATCATGCGACACGCCCAGCCGGTCAAACAGCGATTCCCAGGCGGTAATCGCGGTCAAAGGCAAAGCTGCCGCTTCAGCAAAATCAAGCGATTTCGGTTTGTAGCCAACAATTCGTTCATCCACCAGGTGGAATTCACTGTTGCCTCCCGGGCGGGTAATGCTCCCGGCATAGTATACCTCATCCCCCGGGCGAAACAGTGTCACACTCTCGCCGACCTCTTCCACCACGCCTGCAACATCCCAGCCCAGCACTTTAGGGGCAGACTCGACTCGATCCTTCGGTGATCTAACCTTTACGTCGACCGGATTGACCGATACGGCTTTAACCCGTACAAGCAGATCGCGTCCCTGAGGTACAGGCTTCTCCAATGTAAGGTCCAGCAGGCTGTCCTTTTCTTGAATGGGGAGATATTTTTGTAATCCAACTGCTTTCATCATGTTCATGCTGCTCACTCCTTCTATATATTCTTCATGGAATATCCAAATTATAGTCGTTAAGTTCCGAAGAAGTAAGTACGCACAATTATGTTATGTAGTATCTATTTATATACTTAAAGCTAGCCTGAAGCTTGGAGCTATATAATAAAGACCGCTATCCTTGGAAGGATCGCGGTCTTCATATCTATGAACTATTCAGTTCTTAATGCTGAACCTTAACACGCTTCACGAAGAAGGACACGACCAGGCCGACAATCGCCACGATCATGGCAAAGACGAAGGCATCCTGAACCCCTGCTGTGAAAGCTGCAGGAAGATTCGCTGGGTCCAGCGGATTCTTAACACCTTCCATGAAATGCTTAGATCCGGAAGACAGAATGCTGACCGCAAGCGCCGTGCCGATCGCACCGGCTACCTGCTGCAGTGTATTCATAATAGCTGTACCGTCCGGGTAGTATTCACGCGGAAGCTGGTTCAGGCCATTGGTCTGGGCAGGCATCATGATCATCGAGATTCCGATCATGAGGCAGCTGTGCAGGACAATAATTAAGGCAACGGATGAAGCCACCGTAATGCTTGAGAAGAACCAGAGCACAACGGCTACCACCAGCAGACCTGGAATAACAAGCCACTTAGGTCCGAATTTATCGAACAGCCGTCCCATAATTGGGGACATAATCCCATTGATAATTCCCCCTGGCAGGAGCATCAAACCTGCATAGAAGGGAGACTTGCCCAGTCCCTGCTGCAGGAACATCGGCAGGATCAGCATGGAGGACAGAATCACCATCATACAGATGAACACCATGATAAGGCCAAGGGTGAACATCGGATATTTGAATGCGCGAAGATTAATCATCGGCTGCTTCATCTTCACCTGACGAATTCCGAACAGAATTAGAGCGACTACACCGATGGCCAGCGCGACGATGACACGCGGGCTGCTCCAGCCTCCTTCTCCTTCTCCCGCGCTGCTGAAGCCAAATACAATACCGCCAAAGCCTAGCGAAGAGAGGACAATCGACAAAATGTCAATTTTGGGCTTAGTGACCGTAGATACGTTCTGCATGAACAAAGTGCCGAAGATGAGAGCAAGGATCAAGAACGGCAGGGATAACCAGAAGATCCAGTGCCAGCTGAGGTTCTCAATGAGCAAGCCAGCAATCGTTGGGCCCACAGCCGGGGCCACCATAATTACAAGGCCGATCATGCCCATCGCCGCTCCTCGTTTTTCCGGAGGGAAAATCACGAGAATCGTGTTAAACATCAAAGGCAGCAGCAGACCTGTACCAATCGCCTGAACCACCCGTGCGACCATCAGCATTTCGAAGCTTGGCGCAAGCGCAGCGATCGCTGTCCCGATAATCGAACAGCTAACTGCGGCAATAAACAGCTGTCTTGTAGTAAACCATTGCAACAACAGTCCCGATACGGGAACGAGAATCCCCAAGGTTAACAGATACCCGGTTGTAAGCCACTGGGCGGTGGCTGGGGTGATGTGAAGCACCTCCATCAAATCAGTCAATGCTACATTTAGCGCGGTCTCACTGAACATGCCAATAAAACCGCTGAGCAGCAAGGATACGAGAATCGGCATCACTTTGAAATTACGATTCTCCTGCCTCGCACCCTGTGAATCCATATGCATCGTTGCTTCCACTTTCCATCCTCCTATTATTTATCTCTATATTTATGATTTACTTGCTTCACTTCAAATCATATTTCTGCCTTGGGCGCTTTAATGCCTAATCAGAAGATACAGATAATTCGAAGCCTTCATCAGCGGCTCTTTATCCCTTTTTGTCAAAGCGATAATAAGGGCGCCTTCCAGCATCGAAACAATAAGCATCCCGATGTCCTTAGCTCTAGCGGACTCCATCCCTTCCCTGATTAAAGCTTCGGAGAATAGGCTCACCCACTCTGCAAACACCGATTGACAAGCTTCCCTAAGCGCTTCGCTAATACTCGAAGTCTCCACAGCCAACCAGAAGCTGAAGGGGGTAAAGCCCTTGTACTCGGACTCCTCCGTATCTTTGATCAAGTTGCTGATAAACAGCTGGATCGCCTCTGCACAGTTATCGGTACTCTTGAGACTCTCTCTGATCTTACCGGTCACAATTTGATTGTTATGATGAATACACTCCAGCGCAAGCCCCTCTTTCCCATCCGGGAAATAATAGTAAAGCGAGCCCTTGGGGGAGTGGCTTTCCTTGATAATCTGGTTCAGACCGGTTCCTGCATACCCTTGGCAAAAGAAAAGGCGCGATGCTGTCTCCACAATCATTTCTCGCGAGTTCGCCTTCTCAGTCATAGCCTCCCTCCTCAATTATAACAATCGGTCTATATATTATAGCGGATAAAGTGTGATAAAAGTCAATGTATTTTTCAGAAATAAACATATGAATTTACAATACGGTGTTTTATAAAAAAAGACCCGCAGGCAGCCTGCAGGTCATCTTGGCATATATTTCAGAGATTTGACTCCTCGGTCAAAGCGGATGCATTTTCCGTAGGTACAGTTGTAGTGGGTGTTGTGGTTTCATTCACTGGTGCCGTTGTATCCGCTGCTTGTGCTTGGGTCTTGTCTCCAGGCTCATAAATCACCACAGATTGGCTTACCGGCTCCCACTTCACTACAGAGCCCAGTGCTTCCCCGATAAAACGCATAGGTATCATTGTAAGCCCCTTTTTAGCAGAGGCAGGGACCTTGAGTTTCGTCTCTTTACCATTCACATAAGCTGTCTTGCTGTCCACGACAAGCTTAAGACTCACTCCATTCTTCGATACAGTTACGGTCTTATCTTTCGGATTCCAGGTCACCTTGGCATCCAGCGCCTCAGCTACGGTCCGAAGAGGAACAAGCGTGCTGCCTTCCTCTGCTACTGGAGCAGCATCAGGATAAGCCTCGCCATTCACGAACAGCTTTGGTTCCGAAGTGTCTCCCGCCTCCTGCTCCAATTCACCCAGCTTCTTGTAGCTGTCCAGATCGCTTGGATCGGCCTGAATCACTTCCTCTTGAACCGCAGCGGCTTCTTCCGGGCTGCCGCTTTCCGACAGCATGTCCGCCGCCTTCTTCATAGCTTCCTTGGAGTCCAGCAGTGCCTTAAGCTCCTCGATCTTCTCTGGGGTCAGCTTTGCTTCATATTTCGTAAGCAGCAGGTTGGCCAGCACCGCTCCTGCCGGTTTATCTTTGACATTCTCGATGGCCTTCAGCAGCCCCCGGTATCCGTTATGTCCCTTATCCTTCTTATAGACCGCATCCGTAACCGTTGTAGGCTCGGTCGAGCCAGGGTTAGTGGCTTTCGCCGAATCTGGAACCTCAGTGGCCTCTTTGCTTTTAGGCCCCTCCGTGCTTTCTTTAGCTGGCTTTTCTACCGCTTTCTCGGTTTTCTTAGAATCCACCGCTTTACCGCCCTTATCCTTGGAGGCGGCCTCGGCATCTTTAGTGGTGCTCACATTTCCATTTCCGTTTCCCTTACCATTCCCGTTATTCCCTGGCTTAGCTGCGGCTGAGCCCGCCGACAGACTGGCAACCAGAATACAAGTGAGCAGAATTGACCCTGCTTTTCTCATGCTGTATATTCCCCCTTATGGTTGGCGGCGGCAAGTTAGCCACCGATTAAGAAATATAACGGCATTCTGCAGGGCTTTATTTATAGACAAAATAGTTGAAAAATATCCCAGTCTCCTTATTCAGCTTTCCCGCTTCAGTACTTTGCTGTTTGCTACGAATAGGGCACCTACTAGCACCAGAATGGCGATCGACCACCAGAAGGTATCCTGGGCATGATCATGATTGATGATCATCAGGCGGATAATCGCAGTGATGCCTATATAGATAAAGTAACGCAGCGGAAAGTGAAAGTCGGTCTTAAAGTACTTCACGATGAGCGCAATGAATTCGAAATAAAGAAAGAACACCAGCAGTTCCTCCGTGAATTCATAATAGGTCAGCTTAGTCCCCGTCTCGATGAAAATGTAGGAGAAGATGCTCCAGGTCTCTTTTAGCAGAAAGAAGCTCAGAATAAACCCGACCAACATAAGGGATACGTTCAGGATCATCTGCAGGGCATCAGCTACCCGCTCAATGTAATTAAATTCTCTCTTCCTCAATTTCGTCTCCACTCCAATCATCTCCTGATTCCGGTCCCCCGGTAATTCTTATTTATCTATTTTCACCATTTTATCCGCCAGCCAGGCCAAAAACAAACGCGGGCATACACCAAGCAGGATAGCTGCATAACAAAGAGCCCCCCCCACTGGCAAGCACGGACAGGCCGCAGCTGCTAAAAGGGCGAGGCTTTTGGATTTTTATAGGAGAAAAAAAGGTTAGGAAGAATATAGTTTATTTCTTAATCTTAAGTCCCATGGCCTGTGCAATCTTCGTGAAAATTTCTGTATTCTCATAGGTCCCGGTAAACAGCTCCGCATGGCTGCCCATAGCCGTTACAGGAATATCGACCGCAGTATGGCCGGACGTTGTCCAATCCACTATGAACTGCTCCTTGGAGCCTGCAATGGCAAAGGGACCATCTTCCTTGGAGATGCCGTCCCCGGACTCATCCTTGTCATCCACATTCTCGATGGAGAAACCGCCTGTCTCATGGTCAGCCAGTACCAGCACGAGGGTGTCCGGATTTTTCTTGGCAAAATCCTTGGCAACCTTCACCGCTTTATCCAGCTCTTGACCGGCTTTAATCGTAAGCTTGGCATTGTTCTGGTGCGCCATCTCATCGGTTCCCTCTTCTTCAACCACCAGGAAGAACCCGTTCTTGTTCGTAGAAAGCGTGCTGATTGCCTTCTTCGTCATGTCCGCAAGGGGAACCACCGGATTGTACAGGTCGCCTTCACCCTCAGGATTGGCTTGGAACATCTCTTCATTGGCGAACAGTCCCAGCAGCTTGCTGCCTTTGGCATTCTGAAGCTCTGTCTTGCTCTTCGCATAAGTATAGCCAAGCTTCTTGGCTTTCTCGATCAGATTGCCCTGCGTTCCCTTGCTCTTCTCAGATGGGTCTTCGGCAGGCTCATCTTTGAAAGCACCCGGCGTACCTGCTGGAAGCCAGAAATCCTCGCCCCCGCCCAGAATGACGTCGACCTTGCTCTTCGTCAAATACTGAAGGGCGATGTCGCTTTGCGCAGACCGGTTCTCCACATGGGCAGCAAATGCCGCTCCCGTCGCATCCGTAACCTGGCTTGTCGTTACGATCCCTGTCGCCTTCTTGGCATCCTTCGCATACTCCAGAATGGTTTTGACCGGCTTCTTGTTAGCATCCATGCCAATCGCTCCGTTATAGGTCTTCACACCGCTGGCATAGGCGGTAGCGGACGCCGCAGAGTCTGTTACCGCAGAAGTTGAGCTTGTATGTACGCGCCCTGTGTATGGCATATCATCCATGGCAAGCTTGCCTTTTACGCCTACCGTGGCAAGGCGAATGGCATCCCGTTGGGCCGTGCCCATCCCATCACCTACGAACAAAATGACATTCTTCGCCTTCTTCGGTGCAGCTGATGCTTGCGAGGACAAAATGCCGGCAGACACAAGCGCCGCTGCGGCGGACAATGCGAGCACCTTCTTAAATCTATTCCGAGTTTGTCGTTTCATATGAACCTCCAAGTCCCCTAGATTTTTGTAATTCGTCCTAACTTTAGACCTGCTGTGTTAAATCCAATCCATAGAGTTGTAAAACTCAGATTAAATATAATTGTTGTTTACAATCACGACCTGCTGGATTATACTCAAAACAATAAAAGTGAGTACTCACTCATTTTGTATAGAAAGGAAATTGATCTTATGTCCAACAACTCTCCTGTGATCCATGCAGCGCAGATCAGCAAGAAGTTTGGAGCCAAGACCGTGCTTCAAGACATATCGCTTCAGGTGCCCTCCGCCCAAACGTTCGGTCTGCTTGGCCCTTCGGGTTCGGGAAAAACAACGCTGGTCAAGATTCTTACCGGCATCGATCAAGCCACCTCCGGCTCTGTTCAAGTGCTCGGCATGACGGTTCCCAGCCTGCCCGTTCTAAGGCAAATCGGCTATATGGCCCAGTCTGATGCCATGTACATGGAGCTTAGTGCCAAGGAAAACCTGGAGTTTTTTGCAGCATTATATGGACTAAGAGGCCACAAGCGCAAACAGAGAATTCAAGAAGTGATGGAGATTGTCGCACTGGAAGAGCACCTTCATAAGAAGGTTGCTGCCTTCTCGGGAGGAATGAAGCGCCGGCTATCCCTGGCGGTAGCGCTGCTTCATGAACCGCCCCTGCTGGTTCTGGACGAACCAACGGTAGGCATAGACCCCTTGCTGCGGCAATCCATCTGGCGCAATTTGAAGGAGCTTAATACACAGGGCACTTCCATTCTGCTGACCACCCATGTCATGGATGAAGCCGAGAAATGTGATCAGCTGGGCATGATCCGCGATGGACGCTTGCTGGCTGTCGGGACGCCTGCTGATCTAATGAATCAAACCGGCTCCTCTACGATGGAAGAAGCCTTTCTATTTTATGGAGGTGACCGTTCATGAAGATCATGGCCCTGGTGCTGCGCATCTTAAGACAGTTTCTGAGAGACAAGCGAACTCTGGCACTCATGCTGATTGCCCCCCTGTTTGTACTCACCTTAATGAGCCTCGTGTTTGGCGGTAAAGCCTATCATCCTCATCTAGGCACGATAGGCGAACTGAATGGGCTTAGCAGTGTAATCCAAGAAGAGAGTGCTTCACTCACCACGTATCCTAATCTTGAGCAGGCCGAGGCCGCACTGGAGAACCGCGAGATCGACGCTGTGATTTCTATGAAGAGCGACCGCTCTCTCTTCGTGAAGCTTGAAGGCAGCGAGGGATCTGTGAACCGGGCCGTGCTTCAGCTCCTGCAAAAAATGATGTCCACCCTGCATCCAACAGCAGCGGCTGAGCCGGAGATTACCTATCTGCACGGGTCGGCCGATATGACCAGCCTCGATCAATTCGGACCGATTCTGATTGGCTTCTTCGTCTTCTTCTTCGTCTTTCTCGTGGCCGGAGTCGCCTTCCTTCGGGAAAGAACAAGCGGTACGCTGGAACGCCTGTTGTCTACCCCTCTGCGCCGATGGGAAATCGTCATGGGTTATGTTGCCGGCTTCGGCATCTTCACCATCGTTCAAGCCCTGCTGATCTCCTGGTACAGCATCCAGGTGCTCGGCATCATGATGGAAGGGGCCTTCTGGCTTGTACTCCTGCTTACCCTGCTGATGTCTTTGACCGCCTTGACCCTAGGAACCTTATTGTCGGCCTATGCGGATAACGAGCTCCAAATGATTCAGTTCATTCCGATTATCATCGTGCCCCAGCTGTTCCTGTCCGGACTGTTTCCGCTGGAGACCCTCCCCGGCTGGCTGAGGGCGCTTGGCAAAATCATGCCTTTGCCTTACGGGGCCCAAGGGATGAGCGATGTGATGCTGCGCGGAAAAGGCTGGAGCGCCATTGCAGGGGATGTATATATCCTGCTCGCTTTCTCCCTGGTATTCATGATTCTTAACATTCTTGCACTCAAAAAATACCGCAAAATTTAACCCCCCGTCTCCCTCTGTGATAAAATGATCCCAGTAGATGCTTGATCACGGGAGGACTTAAATCATGGCCCAGCATGAGCCGGTAGAAGAATGGCTTCAAGAGCTGCTCAATATGGATGAGGAGCACAAAATGACCGCGAAGCAGCTGAAGATTATCGAGGCTGCCGTCGAGGTGTTCTCCGAGAAAGGCTATTCCGCTGCATCCACCAGCGAGATTGCCCAGAAGGCAGGAGTTGCAGAAGGGACCATTTTTCGGCATTACAAGACCAAGAAGGACTTGCTCTTATCCATTACCTTTCCTTTAATGAGCAAGCTGGTCGGACCCTTTATCCTGAATAACTTCAATGAGGTGCTCATGAAGGACTATCCTACCTTCGAGGAGTTTCTTCGCGCGGTGCTGCATAACCGGCTGCAATTTGCGCGCAAGCACCTGAAGATCATCAAGATTTTGCTGCAGGAAATCCCTTTTCAGCCCGTACTTCGCGAGCAATTTATTGAGAACGTGGGCAGCAAGGTGCTGGGACGGATGCAGGAGATCATTACACATTTTCAGGAAAAAGGGGAGCTTATCCCCGTTCCCACGCTAACGGCGGTGCGCTTTACCGCCTCCTCCGTCCTCGGGCTGTTCATCGTCCACTTGCTGCTCATGCCTGAGAAGCCTTGGGATGAGGAGCAGGAGATCGAGCAGACCATCCGGCTGATCATGAACGGCATGGCAGCAGAAAAAGGATCATAAGCAGCTCACGGCTGCTTATGATCCTTTTTTGTTGCTGACTGCTCCCCCGCTGCTTGAGGCGATCAGAATGTCCATATGCCTTGCACGGCGCAGCATCTCGGCGGTTACATTACCGCGCAGCAAATTCCGCAGCCAGGATGCGCCGGACTGCCCCAGAATGATCTGAGTGCTCCCAAGCTTGTTCGCCCTTTCCAGCAGAATAGCAGGGATACGCTGTCCCCTCTTCTTCTCAATGCATTTAAAGCATCCACCCAGGCGTTCCGTCAGTGCCCGAAGCTCCTCCAGCCGCTGGCCAGCTGCCGTCTCCATCCGCCGCTTCTCCATAACATAGGTGACATACCATACCGCCTTGAGGCGGTAAGCAATCCGAAAACCGCGGCGGATCAAGCGTTCAGCCTCCGGACTTAAGGTGACGCACACATAGATGACCTCCCTGCGACGCCACGGTCCCCTCAGGGAACCGTCCCGTTCCCACGCCTCCAGCCGTTCGTCCACATCATCCGCGAGTTCCCTTAGCGCAAGCTCACGTAAAGCGATCAAGTTGCCCATCCGAAAAAAGTTGCTGAGCGCCTGCTCTACCTTGGAGCTTGCATAGATTTTCCCTTCCTTCATGCGCTGCCTGAGCGCGTGGGGAGTTAAATCTATGAGCTCGACTTCGTCAGCGATGTGCAGTATCCGGTCGGGTACGGTCTCTCTGACCCGAATTCCCGTAATTTGTTCCACCGCATCATTCAGGCTCTCTAGATGCTGAACATTCATCGTGGAAATCACCGAGATGCCTGCCTCAAGCAGCTCCATAATATCCATGTAGCGCTTGCTGTTCCTGCTTCCCGGCATGTTGGTATGCGCCAGTTCGTCCACCAGCACCACCTCGGGATTCCGCTGGATAATGGCTGAAATATCCATCTCTTCAAGCCTTCTGCCGCGATAGTCCAAGGACCGCTTGGGAATCAGCGCAAGACTCCCCACCTGCTCGAGCGTTTCCTGCCGGCCATGCGTTTCAAGCAGGCCAACCACCACGTCGATTCCTTCGCCAAGCAGCTCATTCCCTTCGCGGAGCATCTTGTAGGTTTTTCCTACACCCGGCGCACAGCCAATATACACCTTGAAGGTCCCCCTGCGGATACCTTCTATTTTATGATGAAGCTCTTCACGGCTCAGCCGGTTGAAGGAACCTCGCTCCCGTACCGGACCCGCTTTGCGGGTTGGAAGCAAGCGCTCCCCCTCCGCTTCGGACCGATCGGCTATCAGAAACACATCCGTGTACCGGATATGCCTCAGCAGAGCTTTGACAATGGACCCCTTCCAGATATCCTGCCAAAGGGTCTGTTTGGAATGCCCCATGACAATCCGGGTTACTTGGGTGTCCCCCGCAACCTTCGCAAGCTGCACAGCGATCTCTCGCCGGGACCGAACGGAAATCTCCCTAATCGGTGTTCCCAGCTTACCGGCAAGCTTCCAGATGGCTCGCTTAAACGCTGCGGCTTCGCGGCTCGGCTTCACGCCTCGCTTCCAGAAGGAGCAAATGAGCAGCTCGGCATTCAGACGTTTGGCGATCTGCTGCCCTCTGCGAATGTGGATCGACCCGTTCCAGTAATACTGGGCCGCAACCAGCACTTTCTCTGCTATGCCTGCCTGCCCCTTTACCCCTTCAGCCTCCCGGTGCTTCTGCAAGGAACCGTCCACTTCCTCTGCTACCAGACGGAGAGCTATTTCGCGGAGCTTACCGAGCTTCTCTTTGCTGAGCGGCGGGTAGCTCTGTTGCCGGCCCATTCGGCCCCTGTTAAAACGCTCAAGGATTTTCTCGGGGGTTACATCCACCAAACAAACCTCGTCGGCGAGGCTTAGAGCTTCCGCGGGCAGAAGATAGTCCGTATGAATCCCCGTCAACTCCCTGGCAAGATCAGCAGCCCCCTCAAGCTCAAACACATTAATTGTAGTAATGACACTGATGCCTTGATCGAGAAGATATTTGATATCCTCCAATCTCCCCGGATGCTCAGCCCCGGGACGATTCCGGTGGGCCAGCCCATCGCTGAGCAGAACCTCGGGATTTCGCCGCACAATGGCTGAAAGGTCGAGATCCTTGACCTCGACTCCCTTCCTGGACCAGTGAAGGCTGGGAATTCGCTCAAGCTTGGCAAGCTGATCGATCGTATCCAAGCGCTGGTTGGTGGACACCGCGCACAGCACAACGTCCACCCCCTGCTTTTGCAACGCTTGCCCTTCCCGGAGCATTTGGTACGTTTTCCCTGATCCGCTCACCGGCCCGATATAGACCTTCAGCCTGCCCCGCTTCAGCTCATAAATCGACTCAAGGATTTCCTCCGGCGTTTTCCGGCGAAAGGGCTCCATTCTCTTTGCCCTCCTTTACTTTAGCGCTCCCCTGCCTTTAGCTTCAGCACATCCAGGTTCAGCTTTAGTACATTGACTCTTCGCTCGCCAAACAGTCCCAGATCAGGGCCTTCCGTATGGCGCGCGATCAGCTGCTTCAATTGACTAACCGGAATGCCGGTGTAGCGGCTGACTCTGGAAATTTGTACCCCGGCCGCAGCCGGCGTAATATGCGGGTCTAGTCCCGAGCCCGAATTGGTTGCCAGATCCACCGGCAGCTTGCTTATGTCCTCATCGGGATTATCTTTGCTCCACTGCTCGATGAAGCTCCTTGTACGGCCCAGCATATCGGGATTCGAAGGCCCGTAATTATTCGAACCTGATGCTGCCGCATTATAGTCAATGCTGGAGACCCGGCCATGGAACAGGCCCGGATCAGTATAGGACTGGCCGATGAGCTCCGAGCCGATCGCCTGACCATCTGCATTCACGATCAGGCTGCCATTCGCCCGTCCGGGCATCAGAAGCTGGGCTACGCCCGTGGCCGCCAGAGGATATACCATGCCGCAGATCAGAACAAATACGAAGCTAAGCCGTACAATGGTGGACAGGAAGCCTCTTTTGGATTCGGCGGCTTCATGGTCTTCTTGAATAGATGGTGCCGCAAACATGTTCATCATTCCTCTCTTATATCAATTCAACTTACAGAGGCTGTATCCAAAAGCTATATCCAGATGCTGACCAGAAGATCAATCAGCTTGATTCCCAGGAAAGGAACCACAACCCCTCCCAGCCCGTACAGCAGCAAATTGCGGGCAAGCAGCCTGGAGGAGCTCATCGGCTTGTAGCTAACTCCCCGCATGGCCAGCGGGATCAGCAGCGGAATAATGATCGCGTTAAAGATCAGCGCTGAGAGAATGGCCGAGCTGGGCGAGCCGAGATGCATCACATTCAGCCGCTCCATCTGTGGGATGGCCACCGTGAACATCGCAGGAATGATGGCGAAATATTTGGCAATATCATTTGAAATGCTGAATGTGGTAAGCGCTCCTCGCGTCATCAAGAGCTGCTTACCGATCGCGACCACCTCAATAATCTTGGAAGGATCGGAGTCCAGATCCACCATATTCGCCGCTTCCTTGGCCGCTGTCGTCCCGCTGTTCATAGCGAGACCTACATCGGCCTGAGCCAGTGCCGGGGCATCATTGGTTCCATCCCCGGTCATGGCCACCAGCTTGCCTGCCTCCTGCTCCCGGCGGATCACGGCAATTTTATCCTCGGGCGTGCTCTCGGCAATATAGTCATCCACCCCGGCTTCCTTCGCGATCGTCGCAGCTGTCAGAGGGTTATCCCCCGTGCACATAATCGTCTTGATGCCCATCTGTCGCAGCTCTTCAAACCGTTCCTTCATCCCGGGCTTCACCGTATCCTTGAGATAGATCACTCCAAGAACCCGATGATCCACTGCCACCGCCAGCGGGGTTCCGCCAAGCCTGGAGACCTGCTCTCCTATGGCTACCAGATCGGCAGGCACATCCCCTTGCTGGTCCATAACCCAGCGTCTTACAGCATCAACGGCTCCTTTGCGGACCTTGCGCCCGTCCGGCAGATCCATGCCGCTCATGCGGGTTTCGGCTTTAAACTCGATGAATTCTCCGGCGGTTTGCAGCAGGCTCTCATCGAGTCGTCCCAGCGCCTTGGCCAGCTCCAGCACCGAGCGCCCTTCCGGCGTCTCATCCTTCAAGGAGCTGATCACCGCCCAATTCGTCAGCTCCTCTTCAGCCGTTCCGGCTGTCGGAATGAACTCGCTGGCCATCCGGTTGCCGAAGGTGATCGTTCCGGTCTTATCCAGTATCATCGTGTTAATATCGCCAGCCGCCTCCACAGCCTTGCCCGACATGGCGAGCACATTGAACTGGGTGACCCGGTCCATACCCGCAATCCCAATGGCAGACAGCAGGCCACCGATAGTGGTAGGAATCAAGCATACCAAGAGCGCAATCAGCACCGGAATTTCCAAATCGGCATGAAGATAATCGGCGATAGGCCGCAGGGTAACCACCACGATGAGAAAAATCAGCGTCAGGCTGATCAGAAGCGTATTCAGCGCAATCTCATTCGGCGTCTTCTGGCGCTCCGCACCCTCGACGAGCGAGATCATCCGGTCCAGAAAAGACTCTCCCGGATCACTGGTAATCCGCACCTTGATCTCATCGCTGACCACCCGGGTTCCCCCGGTCACCGAGTTGAAATCACCGCCAGCCTCCTTGATCACCGGAGCTGACTCCCCAGTAATAGCGGATTCGTCCACAGAAGCCAGCCCTTCGATCACTTCACCGTCTCCCGGGATCAGTTCGCCTTGGCTGACGATGACCACATCCCCTTTTCTCAGCTCCGAGGAGGATACCTTCTTAACAACGGTGCCCGTCACCTTCCTAGCCGTGATATCCTGCTTGGTCCGCTTTAGGGAATTGGCCTGCGCCTTCCCCCTGCCCTCTGCCAGCGCCTCCGCAAAGTTCGCGAACAGAACGGTAAACAGCAGAATCAGAAACACCGCAATATTGAACCCTCTTGAAGCTGCGGCCCCGAAATATCCGGGGAAGAGAATCATCACCAGAACCAGCACTGTACCGATTTCCACCACGAACATTACCGGATTCTTCAGTAGGGTGATCGGGTTCAATTTGACCACGCTATCCTTGACGGCATTCCGGACCATTGGCCCGGTCAGCAGCTTCTTTCTCTGTAATTTACTCATGATTATACTCTCTCCTCTTCTAACCCAGGGTCAGATATTCGGCCACCGGTCCAAGCACAATGACCGGAAGGAAGGTAAGGGCCCCAATAATCAGCACGGTCCCGATCAAGATACCGGTAAACAACCGGCTATCCGTTCTGAACGTCCCCACCGTCTCAGGAACCGGCTTCTTGCGCAGCAGCGAACCGGCTACCGCCAGCATCGCCGCTATTGAAATGTATCGGCCGAGCAGCATAACGCCCCCGGTCGCCAGGTTCCAGAACGGCGTATTATCCGCCAGCCCCTCAAATCCGGAACCGTTATTGGCGGCCGAAGAAGTAAATTCATACAGCACCTGGGATAACCCGTGAAAGCCCGGGTTGCTGACCGCTCCATAGCCAAGCTTTGTCAGAAAAGCCGCAGCGGTCGGGGCCAGAATAATCAGCGGATGGATAAGAATCGCAATCGCAATCAGCTTCATCTCCCGGGCTTCAATCTTCTTCCGGAGAAACTCCGGCGTTCTGCCTACCATCAGACCGCAGAGGAATACGCCAAGAATGCCGTACATCAGCATGTTGATCAGTCCTACCCCTTTGCCGCCAAACACATTGTTCAGCATCATCAAGGCCAGCGGTGTAATACTGCCAAGCGGCGTCTGCGCATCATGCATATTGTTCACACTGCCGGTGGTAGCTGCGGTTGTAACCGTCGTAAACAGCGAGGATTGAGGGATGCCGAAGCGCACCTCCTTGCCTTCCATATTCCCTTGCGAAGCATCGATGCCCATGGCCTGTATTGCCGGATTTCCGCGGCTTTCCGCATAGTAATTAAGGGACAGCAGCAGGATGAACAAGATCATCATGGCGCCGAAGATCACCCAGCCCTGCCGCTTGTTCTTGGCAAACAGGCCAAAGGTATACGGCAATGCAGCCGGGAGCGTCCACATGGACAAGATCTCAATCACATTCGTCAGCGGACTCGGATTCTCGAAGGGGTGAGCCGAGTTCGCCCCGAAAAATCCGCCCCCGTTCGTGCCCAGATGCTTAATCGCCTCCAGCGATGCAACCGGCCCCATAGCGATTTCCTGCCGGCTTCCTTCAAGCGTCACCACGTCGGCTGCCGGCTTCAGAGTCTGCGGGACGTGAAGGGCCACAAGAGCCAGGCAGACGATCAACGCCAGCGGGATGAACACACGCGTATGCGCCTTGACAAAATCCTGAAAAAAATTACCTACAGAGGCTCTGCCAGTAATCCCCCTTACAAACGCAATCGCAACGGCAAAACCGCTGGCAGCAGAGGTGAACATCATCATAGTAATAACAGCCATCTGCGAGAAGTAAGTCAGCCCGGTCTCCCCGCTGTAATGCTGCAGATTGGTGTTGGTCATGAAGCTGATCACCGTATTGAAGTTCAGCGTTCCTTCCATGCCTTTCGTGCCTGAGGGATTGAATGGCAGTCCTCCCTGCAGCTTCAGAATCAAGTAGCTGAAGATCACAAGCACAAGATTCGTCAGCAGGAAGCTGAGCGCATACTTTTTCCAAGACATGCCCTTCGTCGATTTAAGGCCAATCAGTCTGTAAATGCCGCGCTCTGCCGGACCAAACCAGCGCTCCAGCCTATTCGGCTCATTTGAGAACACATGGAACAAATAAGTACCTACCGGCTTAACCAGCAGGATCAATATCACAATGACAACTGCAATTTGCACGATGCCCATATCAGGTTCCTCCTAATTCTTCATAGCCTGCCTAGAATTTCTCAGGGTGAATCAGAGCATAGACCAGATAGATGAACAGCAGCAGGGTTACGATTAGGATCAAAATCATCGCTTAGCCCCCCTTTTATCATCCACGACCCGTGAGCACCAGAACAGGAACAAGACAATCAAGCCAAAGCCCATAGCAAGAAGGGCTAGCATATATAGATCCGTCATTTATGTTGCGCTCCTTCCCTTGCAAACCTTGCAAATAAATAGTCCGCTCTGTAAGGACAGAGCCATCAAGATCCTAATCATCCATTTCATGGCACAACAAAAAAGACCACAGAGGAATATCCCCGTGATCTTAAATAACGGTCACATGACACCATCCTCTCTCCATACGCTGACGAGGTTAGCTGTCGGATTCGGGCGGTGAGAGTCGCCCTACCCGTTCTTGGACCATGCAGGCACTTGCCCTGCTGGCGACTGAACAGGATTCACCCCTAATGATCTTCCGGCTCCCACTTCCCGGCCTGATCATTGTTGGTTCCCCCGCTTTCCTTTACAGGAAATTAAGCGGACTTGCGAATATGTGGTTTTCAGGTACGAGACGAATCATACCTCTGCACCATGTAGATTGTAAAATTATGTTTTTGGCAAAATCACGAAAAAGGAGCTGCGCTGGATTCAAAAAACTGAAAATTATAAATAAAATTCACACGTTCCGATGAATTGCTTTGTTTTTCATGCTGTTTTCATAATTTTTCGAAAATCACACATGAGGACCTGCAAAGCCTCCCCCTGAACTCTAAAATTCGGCAGGAGGCTTTACTTGCTGTCGTTATGCAGCATCTTCCGTACCTGATGAGCCTAAATAAGAGGCTAACCTGATGGCAGCATAGACCCATAGACCCTCAGACAACCTAGTCAATCAGACCAAGCACCATCTGTATGGAATGATCTGCAAACGCCCGGTCCGGGCGTGACTTCATCAGCACCGTTAGCCCGATAAGCGAAACCACCAGTGTCTGTGCCACGGCCTTGACATTCAGCTTGGGTGCTAATTCGCCTGCCTCTTTCCCCTTCTCCAGAGCTTCCTGAAATATGGCCGCTAGATACATCTGATGCTCACGGGTCAAAATTTCGAATTTCTCATCATGCGGGGCCAGCTCCACCATCGTATTAATGCAGAAGCAGCCCCGTGAGCTGTCGCCTTGACCCGCTTCATCCACAACCCCTTCGAACAAAAGGCGAAATCCCTCCTTGACTGAAGCCCCGGCCGCTAGCATCGTTTTTACGTGCAAGGCATGCTCTGCCGTGTACTTGCGCAGTGCCGATTCAAACAGCTGCTTCTTATCCCCGAAGGCGGCATACAGACTCGGACGCTGAATGCCCATGCCAGCCGTTAAATCACTTAACGAGGTAGCTTCATAGCCTTTGTCCCAAAATAACTGCATGGCTTCTTCCAGCGCCTGCTCCTTAACAAATTCCCGAGGTCTCACCATGGATGATCCTTCCTCCCCTCTTACTATACCAACAAGTAAATAAATATTAAGTTAAAAAGCTTGAACATGTCAATGATTTACATAATTCATCTTGACAAACAGACCACATCCTCCTTATGATTCATAATATTATTTTATACCGATCAGTATGTATTATAAAATGAAAGTAGGTTATTCTGATGTCAAATACAAAATCCAGAGCCGTACAGCCGAGCTCCATGACCGGGCTGCTGCCATGGTTGTTTGCCGTAGCCTGCGGGCTATCTGTTGCCAATATTTATTACGCTCAGCCTCTTTTGGACTCTATAGCATCAGAGTTTGGCATTTTACCTGCACATGTCGGTGCGGTTATTACGGTTACCCAGGTTTGTTACGCCCTAGGTCTAGCTCTGCTCGTCCCGCTCGGCGATCTATGGGACCGCCGCAGGCTCGTGACCGGCCAGATGGGGTTATCCGTGCTGGCCTTACTGATTGTAGCCTTAGCTCCAAACAGCATGGTCTTTCTCGCCGGCATAGCTGTCGTGGGGCTGCTCGCCGTTGTCACCCAAACTTTGGTCGCCTTCGCAGCAGCTCTAGCCTCCCCCTCCTCACGAGGCCGCATCGTTGGCCAGGTCACAAGCGGCGTCGTGATCGGCATCTTGCTGGCCAGAACCGCCGCCGGGCTGCTGACCGATCTTGCCGGCTGGCGCTCCGTCTACCTTGTCTCCGCCCTGCTGCTGCTGATCTCGTCCATGCTGCTGCGGCGCATGCTTCCAGCAGACGAGAAGCGGCATAGCCGCATGCCATATTCGAAGCTGCTTCTGTCTGTTTTCACCTTGTTCATCCAGGAGCGGGTGCTGCGAATAAGGGCCTTGCTGGCCTTATTCATCTTTACGGCGTTCAGCACGCTGTGGACGCCGCTGGTGCTGCCGCTGAGCGCACCGCCCTTCTCGCTGTCCCATACCGCGATCGGCGCCTTCGGCCTCGCCGGAGCAGCGGGCGCCTTCGGAGCGGCCCGAGCCGGAAGGCTCGCAGACCGCGGGCTAGGCCAAGCGGTCAGCGGTATAGCCCTGCTTCTGCTGCTATGCTCCTGGCCGCTGATCCATGCCATGGATCATTCACTGGTCCTGCTTCTTCTTGGAATCCTTCTCCTCGACCTTGCTGTCCAGGCCGTTCATGTCACCAACCAAAGTATGATTCTCAGTGTCAGGCCGGAAGCGCGAAGCAGATTAACTGCAGCCTATATGATCTTTTACTCCATAGGAAGCGCGGCTGGATCCATGATATCCACACAGCTGTTTGCCCACTATGGATGGACTGGGGTCTGTATCCTGGGAGCTACAGTCAGTGCTGCAGCCCTGATATTCTGGATAATCACCCGGCGCCCTGCATGAATAGCGGAAGACCTTGCCCTCTGCTGCATATGTTCATCAACATTTCAGCCTTTATCCGACAACATCCTGAGGATTTCGACATCTGGGCTGTGATATAGTTGCGCAAGGTAACCGTGGCAGAAATGAAGAAGGAGGAAATGATGTGAGCATCATTGAAGCCAGACAGCTATCGAAATCCTACCAGCAGGCCGTGAAGGGCCCTGGGCTTGGCGGAGCAGTCAAGCATTTATTTGCACCCAAGCATATCGAGAAAATAGCCGTCAAACCCATGGATCTTAGCATTGAAACAGGCGAGACCGTCGCCTATGTCGGCCCCAATGGCGCGGGCAAATCCACGACATTGAAGATGCTGACCGGCATTCTTGTTCCCACATCGGGAACCATCCGCGTGAACGGCTTGGACCCTCACAAGCAGAGGATGGAGAATGCCCGCCAGATCGGGGCGGTCTTCGGCCAGCGCACCCAGCTGTGGTGGGATCTCCCCATCACGGAATCGTTCGGGCTGCTGAAGGATATCTACCAGATTCCCGAAGCTGCATACAAACATAACCTCGACCAATTTACCGAGCTCCTAGGCATGGAGGAGTTCATTCACCTCTCGGCCCGGAAGCTGTCTTTAGGACAGCGTATGCGCGCCGATCTCGCAGCCTCCCTCCTGCACAATCCGCCCATTCTCTATCTGGATGAGCCTACGATTGGACTCGATGTGTCAGTCAAACAAAAAATCCGGGAGTTCATTAAGAAGATCAACCAGGAGCAGCAGACAACAATCATGCTTACTACCCACGACTTGGGGGATATTCGCGATTTATGTAAGCGGTTAATTATCATTGACCACGGCTCCATCATTTATGACGGCAGTCTGGAACAGGTGCAGTCCGAATATGCTACGGAGCGGATGATTATCTTCCAGCTAGCTGCCCCGCAGCCGCATATGTTTGCAGAGCTGGCCAAGCTGCCCGGCATAAGTCTGGATATCAAGCATGAGCTGGAATTCTCCATGGCCTTTCACCGCGATCAATATACGGCCAGCGATATCGTCAGCCGGGTGATGCGGCAAGGAGATATCATAGATTTCAAGATGGAGGACTCCAATATTGAACAGGTCATTAAGTCCGTATATGACGGCAAGCTTAGCTTGAAGCAAAGCATGTAGCCTCCCAAGCCGGGCGGGTAGTACCGGCAGATTAATGTGGAGAGGGGATATTTTTTTCGTGTACCGGGCTAAGAAATACAGAAGTATTATGAATCGTTCGTTACAGAACGTCCTGGCCTACCGGACTTCCTATATCATTACCTTCCTGTCCAACTTTGTGAACCTTGCGGCCATCTACTTTCTATGGCAGGGGATTTACCATGGTCGGGAAGAGCTTGGCGGGTACAGCTGGGATCAGATGAAGACCTACCTGCTCGTGACTTTTCTAGCCAACTCCGTGCTGTCCTGGTATTCCGAGACTTCGATCTCCGGCAAAATTCTGGATGGCAGCGTCTCCGTGGATCTCCTGAAGCCTATTGATTTCCAGAAAGCCCGTCTGGCTGAAACGCTAGGCTCAAGCCTCCTGGAAGGCACGATGGGCCTGATCCTAATCGGCCTGTTCACGCTGTTTGTCTCCGGCATTCCGCTGCCCTCATCGCCTATGATCTACCTGCTTTTTGCCATTAGCCTTCTGGCCGCCATGCTCGTGAAATTCGGGGTGGTCTATCTGGCAGCGCTGCTGTGCTTCTGGTCGACGGGTTCAATGGGCATTGTCTGGACAAGAATCGCTGTGACCAACCTGCTGTCCGGCGCCCTGGTACCGCTCGCCTTCTTCCCGGGCTGGCTGGAGCGGCTGGCATGGTTCCTCCCGTTTCAGAGCATCGTTCATACGCCAACCATGATTTTTCTGGAGCAGGCAAGTATGCCGGAAATGCTCGGACTCCTTGGCGTTCAATGCTTCTGGGGAGCAGTGCTATGGCTGGCTGGCAAGGCGATGTGGAGCTGGGCGGTGCGGCAAGTCACCATTCATGGCGGGTAATCTGCGGGAGGATAATTTGAGAAGGAGGAGAAATGAACCGTGTCTCTTTCACGTATCCTGTATTTGTACAGGAGAATGTATGTGCAGCAGCTTAAGGCGATTCTCGAATACAACAAGGACTTCTATATCCTGCTTGCTTCTGCGGCGCTGACCCAGGTGCTCGGCTTCGTGTTCCTATGGGTTATCTATGACCGCATACCGGATATTAACGGCTGGCAGTTTTGGGAGGTCGCCTTCATGTATGCCATGATCTTCTTGACCGAAGGGATCTGCTCCCTCTTTTTTGAAGGAACATGGAGAATGGGGAGACTTGTGAACCAGGGAGAGCTTGACCGCTATCTGCTGCGGCCCGCGCCCATGATTCTGCAGATTTTATGTTCTGGCATTGGCATTAACGGGATCGGCAATCTTGTCATCGGCGGACTCATCGTCTGGCAGTCGCTCCTGCATGCTGATATTCATTGGTCCATTGCGAAGGTCGGCATTCTATGCCTGCTGCTCGTAACGGCCGTTATTATCCGGGTATCTATTAACTTGGCCGGGAACTCAGCAGCCTTCTGGATTCGCAATGCCGGGAACGCCTTCCCGCTGATGGTCCACAGCCTTGCTGATCTCGCTAAATACCCGATTACGCTGTTTAATCAGGGAATTCGCATCTTTATTTCCACCGTTCTTCCCTATGCCTTTATCAGCTTCTACCCTGCCACCTATTTATTCGGCAAGGCCGGCTGGTCCGGCTGGTGGATGCTTGCGCCTGTAGCGGCGGCGGCCAGCGCGGCAGGGGCTTATGGCATCTTTCGGTATGGGCTATCCAAGTATGAAAGCACAGGCAACTAAAGCCGATGCTAAGCAGCTGTAGCCAATAATTTGAATAGCATAAAAACGAGTATAGACCTCATTTCCAGCACTGGGTGGACGATGAGGTCTATTGCTGCTGCCAAGATTCAGGGAGCATTGCCGTGTTTAAAAGGATCCGCGACCGCAAGGCACCCCGCCTTCCTGATTAGCTGGCCGTTGTCTGCTCCGCTGTACTGCCGCCTTCTTCAGCATGCTGCCCGTGGCGGCCATCTTTGCCGGAATATACGGCATTGACCAGCTTAAGGACTTTATCGGCAAGCTCTGCGTTCTTGCTATCATACTGTTCTTGGGTGATGCTGCCGTCAGACAATTGCTTGCTGAGCGCTGTGCTGAGCTGCTTAGTTACAAGATCAGCGACAGACTGCACAGAGACGCCATTCTCAGCAGCCACAGCAGCCAGTGATTTCCCGCCGCGTTCTGCAGTTTGCAGGTCTGCTTCTGTTACGCCAAGCAGTACTGCAATCTCAGATTTATCAAACCTTGTACCTTTCAAGCCGCCTTCCCGGCCTTTTCCGTCAAATACATGATTTACGAAATTCTTAGCTTTCGTGTCAATCTCCGCCTTGCTGGAATTATACTCTGTTTGGGTGATACTGCCGCTTGTCAGCTTCTCATCCAGTGCCGCTGTAAGCTGCTTGGACACGAGAGCGATCACCGATTGAACCTCAGCCCCCTTCTCTTCAGTAATTGCGGCAAGGGATTTCCCCGCCTTCTCCTGTGTCTTAAGCTCTGTCTGTGTTATACCAAGCAGCGCTGCAATCGCCTGATCATCCAGCTTCACATGCTGTCCATGAGCTCCGCCTTTGCCCTTTACAGCTGCCGCGGACGAGCCTTGAACGGATGCCTTTGCAGTACCAGAATCTGCAGCTGATGCAGCGTAAGTCTGTCCGGACAGAAGCGCGCCGCTCCCTATTGTAATGGCCAATGCCAAAGCTCCTGTGATCACTTTAGTTTTGTTTTTCATTATAATTCCTCCTAGAATTTATGCTCGATCTATGGTTGTGACGATTTTAATCAAGGGCTGCTACTAACCGGTTACTCCTGTGCTCGTACTTTGACCGCTGCTTTGATCACCGCTTTGATCACCTCTTCCCCGGCCCGGGCCGCGTCCGCCACCGCCGAAGCCGCCATTGCTAGGAGCCGTAGTGACACCGGATTCGTTCAGGTAAGTCACCTTATCCCCCAAGGTGAAGGTAACGACCTTACTGCTTCCACTCGTCGTACTGCCTGCATACAGACCATCGGTTACTGTACCGGCAGCCTTGCCTCCGGTAGAGAGCGTGTACTCAGCACCTGCCTTCAAATCCGGCGAGGAAATCACCACGCTGCTGAACGTCTTAGTCGGGGCAAATGTCACAACCGCTTTGCCCAAGCTGTCCGTCAGCGTCACCAGGGTGCCAGCTTCAAGCGTGTTTGGGAAGGTCATGAGCAGAGCGCGCTGTGATGAAGATTCCGAAGGAGCCTGAGCCATGCCCGAGCTCCCGGCTGCAACGAGGAGACCCCCTGACTGCTTAAAGGTTCCGTTATAATCCAGTGAGCCATTGCCGCCGTTCTCAGGTCCGTTCACAATAACGGTGCCGCCATTCATAACGATTGAGCCGTTGGAATCGAGGCCATCACCGGAGGCGTCAACATAGGTGTAGCCCCCGCTGATTGTCAGCGTGCCGTCCGTCGGCGCGTCCATGCCTTTGCCTCCTCCTGCAGAGGTGTCATCGCTGCTTCCGCCGACATTCACACCGTCATCACTTGCGGTGACATGGATCTTGCCGCCGGAGATCGCGATATCCGCGCTCTCCATGCCTTCGTAGCTCTTCGTGATATTCACTGTTCCTGCTGAGATGGATAGCGCGGTATCTGCATGGATGCCATCATCACCACTGGCAATACTGTACTGCCCACCCATAATTGCAGCATTTGCATTGCTGTGGATCGCATCATCCGCGGCATCGACCTGGAACTCACCGCCTGTGATTGCGATATCTGCCGCAGCCTTCAGCCCCTTGGTACTGGTGGACTCAGATTCCGCAGCCTCTGTTTGCGCTTGATCCTGTGCTTGAGTCTGCTCCCCAGCCTGATTTTGAGTTTGATCCTGTGTCTGACTCTGGGTTTGATCCTGTGGTTGTCCCTGTGGTGACTGCGGCTGGCCCTGGGTCTGATCCTGAGGCTGGCCACCGCTGAACCCACGTGGCGGCTCCTCCTGATGGGTCTTCGTAGAGGCTTCACTGCCGCCCCCTGTTGTGATATCGAATGTTCCCCCGCTGATCAGAATGGAGGAAGCGGCCTGGATTCCATCATTTGCAGATATAATGTCAAAGGTTCCGCCCGTGATCGCCACATATCCTTTGTCCGCATCCGTATCGTTCGTAGTCTTCATTCCATCTCCCCCGGCATTCACCGTGATCGTGCCCTCCTTCACAGCGATCAGGTCACGGCCGACCAGACCATCATCAGCTGCCTTAACCGCAATTGTACCGCTCGCAATTTTCAAATCATCCTTGCTGGTAATGCCGTCATTCGCGTTACCCTGTACGCTCAATTTGCCTGTACCGTTGATCGTTAAGTCTCCCTTGCTGAATATCGCAGCAGAAGGTGCATCCACTGAGGTGTCTGCATATACGGCCCCATCGGATACCGTATTGTCTGTGCCGGCCTGAAGTGTGATGATGGCCTTGTCCGCTTCTTTCACGTGAATCGCAGGGCCATCTGCATTCTTGATCTGTGCGCCATTCAGCACAAGATGTACAACCGCGTCCTTCGGGGCGTCAATTACAATCTGTCCGCTGTAGGACCCGCCGCTTACGACATAAGTTCCGGCCTTTGTAATCGTGATCACAGGCCCTTCAACGGCTGCGCCAGATCCGCTAACCGCAGCTCCGGTGGTGCTGAGCTTGATCATCGTTGAGCTGTCCTCACTCCAGGTTGTCAGAGCGTCATCGCTATCGAAGCCGGCTTGCTTGGCAGCATCAACACTAGCCAGCTTCACCGCTGCGGCTTGAGCAGCCCCGCTTGATTGCGCAGAGGCTTCGGTGTCCGAGGCTGTATTGGAGGCAGCTGTAGCCGTATTCGCAGAATTCGTACTGCACCCCGAGGCTAATAGAGCGCTCAACAATCCGATTCCCATTATTTTTGCTATATTTAAATTTTTCACAGGTCATCAACCTCTCTTCATTATTAATCCAGCACCGCCGGATTCATCGTCAATGTAATATCAAGATTGCCATTCAGCGTGCGAATCGCATCGAGCAGCTCCTTCTGGTTCGTGCTTGGCCCCATCTTTACGGCATACATTACTTCATACAAGCTGCCCAGCTCTGTCGTACGAACCTTCTTCAGCTCATAATCCATATTGAATTTCTTAAAGACGCCATCAAATGCTTCCTCATAGCCCAGATTCTCAGGAATGGTTACCTTCAGCGTTCTCACCGACTCTTTGTTGCTGCCAAACTTGACTGCTTTTAGAATGAACATCAGCCCGCAGAGCAGTGCTGTGAACAATACAGCGTATCCGTAAGCACCAACACCGGTAGCGAGGCCAGCCGCCATGGAGAACAGGACATAAGAGATATCCTTCGAATCGCCAGGGGCGCTGCGAAACCGGATAATGGAGAATGCGCCAGCAAGACTGAAGGCACGAGCGACATTGCTGCCAATCAGCAGGATGATAATCGCCACGATCGTCGGCAGCACCATCATCGTTAGCGTGAAGCTATGGGAATAAGCACTTTGCGTCTTCATATAAGTCCAGCTGATCATTCCTCCGACGACGATTGCAATCGCAAAGGTCAGCAGCGCGTAATTCAAGGTCAATTCGGCAGCATCATTGCTGCTAGTAAAGATGGATTCAATCATGAGGGAATACACTCCGTTTCCTTATTCGCATAACGAATTGATTTCTTATACTCATTGCCATACTTGGAGAATCCGGTACGATACATGTGGTGTTCGGACAGCAGCTTGGATAACCAGACCGGGATCGTCTTCTCCGCCTTAACCTCCATTAGCCACTGGCCTTGTTCCATCAGCTGGCTGCCGTAGTCGCCTTGCTCCAGCTTGAGATCGTACCGCCGCGACCGAATGTTGGTATCGAACGTTATTCTCAAATCCCGGTTGCCCCTGCAGAACATTGCAATCCGGTCATAGGCTATGTATGCCATCGGCATCAGCTCGTATCTTGACAAGAAATACTCAATCTCCTGAATGACCTGCTGATTCATGCCTTCTCTGAAGACGGGAGCCTGTCCGGTCCGGACAAATTCATAAGCCTCGTTCAGCTTCAGCGCTGTCCGTCTCTTATTGACTAGCCCGAACACCTTCTTCTTCAGCTCCAGGTATACCTTGGCCTCCTCGGTAGGAACACCGTAAGCCCGGATTCGCAGCTTCTCCCGATACTTTGGCTTCGACAGGCTATTCCGTACTAAGGTATGATGCTCGGTATCATAGTAGAGATTGCTGATAGAATAGAACTTTCCATCCTTGTTGTTCGCATCAGGCTCCATATATTCCATCAGACGGCTATATATGCCGTTAAAAGCCTCAGTATCCATCAAGTATTTGTTCTCATATCGGTTGAACACTTCAATAGTCAATGTTCAGCCCCCCTTTCTCTTTCCGGCGTGTAACCCCGCCACGTTCATGTATGTAGATTAGCACCGGAACCTTTAATGAAACTTAAATGACCTAAAGGGAATCAGAAAATGAACCTGCTGTGATTATTGCCACAAAAAAAAAGACGACGCTCTTGGCGTTCGTCCTTTGAATTCATTTTATTGGAGTAGTATTTATGATTGAACTAATATGTCCCGTTAGCGAAGGACAGGCTTTTCCCGAAGTTTTGTTTTTTGCTCGAAAGAATAGGCTATGCGAATTAACGTGGATTCGGTAAATGCTGTTCCGGCAAACGTAATGCCAAATGGTCTGCCGTTCGCCCCATAGCCCGCAGGAACAGCAATGGATGGATAACCAGCTTTGGCGCAAATATCTGCTCCAATATAGGCTGGAAACATGATTGCATCCAATTGATGATGGTTGATCGCATGATCTATTCCCTCATTCTGAGCGAGGTATAAATCCATAATAGATTCCAGTATATAATCTTTATTCTTTAAGGGATCGGTTAACCCCGCCCGGTACTCCAACATATCTTGACCATACTTCAGGGCATCTTTCGCATGCTCAATATTCCAATCAACAAGTTCGGACAATGTATGAACCGGATGATGTGATGGCAGTCCTTGTAAATAATTATTAACTCCGTGATTAAATTCGAAGTTCATCTTCCCCCACTTCCACGGCCCGTGAAATGAAGGAATTTGAATATCCTCTACCACTTCAGCTCCTGCTTCAATCACCTTAGAAACGGCATCTTTAAACAGCTGCTCATCATATTCGCCAGATTCGCGTACAAAGTCAGGCACCTCGCAAAAGACCCCAATTCTGGCACCTTGTAAACCCTCTCTGTCTAAATACACAGTATAGTCTTGTATCCTTTGATCGCCTTCATTACGCCAAGTGGCCGGATCTTCCTCATCTCTGCCAACACATGCATTCAGGAGAACGGCTGCATCCGCAACGGTTTTGGCCATGGGTCCTGCTGTATCTTGGGAGTAGGAAAAAGGAATAACTCCAGTACGGCTGATTAAGCCGACCGTCGGTTTAATGCCTACAATTGACATCTGTATGGCCGGACTAAGAATTGAAGCAGAAGTTTCAGTACCTATCGATCCTGCTGCAAAACTCATCGCTACCGCAGCCGCAGATCCCGTGGATGATCCGCCTGTAAAAAAGTCACCATAAGGGTGCTTGACCTGCCCCCCCTTGGCGCTGTATCCCGCCCACATCGTGGAGGAGACTGCATTGGCCCATTCCGTCATATTTGTTTTGCCTAGTATAACAGCTCCGGAATCTCGTAACTGACGGACTAGGAAGGCATCCTGCTTACTTACATGCTGAGCCAGTGCCAAAGCACCCGCACTAGTACGCATTTTGTCACCGGTTTCAATATTATCTTTGAGGAGAATAGGAATCCCATGAAGAGGTCCTCTACTGCCTTTGCAGCGTCGTTCGATATCGAGTGCTTCAGCGATAAAAATGGCATCTGGATTCATTTCCATGATGGAATTGATCTGAGGACCATCTTGATCATACTTTGCGATCCGTGATAAATAGCAGCATACTAATTCCTTTGAAGTGAGTTTTCCTTGTTCCATAGCAACTTGCAGCTCATATATACTTGCTTCTTCTATGTCTATATTTTGAAGTGTAAAAGGATCTATGATATTCAAGCCCCCTATAAAAGTTATGTAAAACAGAATCTCTTCGTACAACTAAACACGCCTCTGGACTCTCACATGACATTCAGATTACATACTTATTCCCCGAGATCTCTGTAATTCCCTGCTTCCCAGAAGATGCAAAGTTGTCACCTGCATGTCCGGAAAGGGAAATTGTGCTTAAATACCAAATTTGTCCAAGCCCATTTTCAGGCAGAATTAAGCAGCCTAAGCCCGTATGTGAATATCGGACGTAGGCTGTTTAATGTTGCATGTTGCTTGTTAACTGCTGTCTGCTTAATGTAGTGTTGTTCAATCGAAGGATTCTTATTGCTAATGATCTACCCCGTGCACTAATGTCGTGATGATATGGCTGTGCGTGATTAATGCTAAACTAAACAAACTGAGAGCCAGTGCCGTTGATTGGACAAACTTCTTCATAACGATAACCTCCATTAATGATTTGTTCAGTCATCTGTATGTACTCTTGTTGTTGTTCTTGGGAAGCGTGCTTTTTGTATCGTTCATAAAATCGCCCACACAACAGTTGATATTGTAATCAGTACAGCCAGAACAACAAATAGAATATAACCGGCTTTAGTCTTCACTTTGCTTCGGTTATCATAAACCTCTGGCTTGATCCCCAACCCTAGCCACAAATCACTAATAAGACTCACAACGACTATCGGAAATTTTAAATTAGCTTCATGTTCCAACGCCCTCGTCTTAGCAATTGTTCCCGATTAATCGCCCCCAAAGTCATACCATAACCTGTCGCATCTTTGTTACTGACATTCACGATTGATGACCGTTACTTCACTGTCACACTTTTGAGATAATATTGGGGGTTGCTGCGTAACTTATGACTCGAATGGGCTATTTCTATTTATAAATTTTAAATTTATGCTAAGCACATTACTTTAAATTTGAATAAGTTAGGAAGGGTTTAATGTTAAAGAAAATAAAAAATGCTTGGCCATTTTTGATCATTGGATTTATTGCAATTCTAGCAGGAGGTTGTACTCTCTTCTTCCTTAATCACAATTCAACCGCCGAGTCTTCCGTCAAGGAGGCAAACGCAAACGCTCAGGTAATTACCGTTAATGTAACTGCAGACGGCTTCTCTCCAAGTCATATAAAGATAAAGAAGGGAGTTCCTACTCAAATCAATTTTAAAAAGTCAAACAGCATCTCCTGCATTCGGGATGTTGTTATGGAGGACTGGAATATGTACCTGCATTTGAAAAGAGGCAGCAACCTCTATACTTTGCAGGATTTAGAGCCTGGCACTTATGAGTTTCATTGCGGTATGTATATGTATTACGGTGAAATTACTATTGTCTAACCATGAAATGTTCAAAACTTGAGTATTTAACTCTTGCAAGGGGAGCTAAGCCTATTTGATAGGTTTGCTCCCCTTGTGAATTAACAAGCTCCTGAACTGACCCTGATTTAGATATTTCATTTACTTTGCCGCAGGAATGGAATGCTGGGAGGAAATAGACCGCTATGCACTTGTAGAATAGTCATTGCCGATATTCATGCTAAAAGTGGTGTAGGATGGTTATGTTATATGTATAGCTTATTCATACATAGGAGGATAGTCTATGCATTTGTTTAATGAAACTTTTATTCAGCTATTAATCTTACTTGCCATCTCTATATTCGTCATCGCAATAGCAAAGCAAATTAATCAGCCATATAGTATAGCGTTGGTCATTGTCGGACTTATTCTGGGGTTGTTTAACATCCCTGTGTTAGAAGAAGCCGAGACTTATATTACTCAATCCCATGTATTTCAGGCTGTTGTGATCTCTTTGTTTCTGCCCATTCTTCTGGGCGATGCGGCGCTCAAACTCCCTTACTCTCATCTTAAAGAGTATAGCAGGCCTGTACTGGCATTAGCTTTTGGCGGCACCCTGCTTTCCTTTGCTGTTATTTCTCTGGGTGGGTATTACATTCTCAATCTTCCATTAATTGTTGCGTTCACTTTCGCATCCTTAATGAGTGCAACTGACCCGATCAGTGTCATTTCCATTTTCAAATCGTTGGGTGTCCCCAAGTCCATCGTTACCATTATAGAAGGGGAATCTCTATTTAATGACGGAATTGCGGTCGTTTTATTCCAAATCTCCTCCGTGTATTTGTTAACCTACATGGAGATGGGATGGGCAGGAGTTGGAAGCGGAATATTGCTGTTCCTTCAGTTTTCCCTGGGCGGAATTGCGCTGGGAGCCCTTCTTGGGTACCTTTTCTCTCAGTTTATTCGTTTCTATGATGACTACCCGCTGGAGATTGCGTTCTCCATGCTGCTATTCTTCGGCAGCTACTTCGTCGCTGAGCATCTTCATGTGTCAGGAGTTATCTCTGTGGTGGTAGCCGGACTTATCTTCGGGAATTACGGGGCAAATGTCGGGATGTCTGAGAAGACCGAGACGAATATCAATTCCTTCTGGGATGTCATAACTCTAATTGCCAACTCCTTAATTTTTCTAATGATCGGCCTGGAAATCCGTAATATAGATTTTTCGGACAAATGGTATATGATTGCATTAGCTATTGTCATAGTCCTTGCTGGACGAACCATGGCCCTCTATTCCAGTACCTTGGTACTGCGTGACTTCCCGGGTTCTTGGAAAGCCGTTCTAAATTGGGGTGGATTAAAAGGAAGCCTCTCCATCGCTCTTGCTTTGACTCTCCCCCAAGGCTTTGAGGGCCGTGATGATATTCTCGTCCTGACCTTTAGCGTAGTACTGTTCTCTCTTCTCGTCCAAGGCCTTACCATTAAAAAACTGGTTCTTAAGCTAGGGTTAGCAAGTGTACAAAAACGGTCCAGCTAACCAAAATACACACTTTAGGGAGGTATTAATGCTTGTCTACAACTATGATGCCAATATGATCCACATTATTGAAACCAAAGATGATCAGGAAAACACTTTTCGTATTAAAGTTCTGGATACTCAATACCTGAAGAAACTTTTGGCCGTTCTTGACTATTTTGATCGAAACAACATCTACACAGATGTATTATCTTATCCCTACAAAGACAATGAATTCAAAGTTATTGTTCGCAAAGAGTTTTATAACGATTTTCTAGCAGAGCTACTAAAGGCCGGTCTTTTACAAAGTCTAAAGTGGGAAGACCCTAGCCTATAATCGATTACTGTCATTGACAAAATGAGGCGTATTCCGGCAGCTCCTAAAGAAGTTGGTCCGGGAAATACGCCATTTTCTTGTGTTACCTATGTGTACGCGCCTATTAGGACGCAGAGTTGACTGTATTCATCAATTCATAGCCAGCTGCACATAGAACGTGGTCTTCTCATCAGGCACACTCTTCGCATATATCTTTCCCCGGTGCTGTTCGACGATCGACCTCGCAATCGCGAGGCCGAGGCCATAGCCGCCGCTCTGCCGTGAGCGCGAAGCATCCGCCCGGTAGAAGCGGTCGAAGATTCTGCCCAAATGCTCGGCTGGAATCCCTGGCCCGGTGTTCGTAACCGACAGTTGAATATGGCCCTGATGCCGCTTCAGCGTAAGGCCCACCGAACCGTTCGGATTTCCGTACTTGATCGCATTATCCAGCAGGATCATGACCACCTGCTTCATCTGCTCACAGCTCCCGGTGATCGTTAGACCGGGCTCAATGTTGTAATCCAGGTTAAGGTCCTTCTCGAAGATCACAGGCTCCATCGTAAGGACCACGCTCTCGATAGCTTCACTGAGGTCGAAGGCAGCATAGACCATGCGGGAGCGGGCATCCTCCATCTGGGTGAGGTACAATAGATCGCTCGTGAGCGTCTTCATACGCTCCGTCTCCGACTTGATATGGTGCAGCCACTTGGCCTGCTCGTTAATTGTATCTTCCCCATTGGCTAACAGGACGTCAGCATTCGTGTTGATGACAGCAAGCGGCGTTTTCAGCTCATGAGATGCGTCCGCAATAAATCGCTTCTGCTTCTCAAAGGCGTCCTTCACCGGAGCGATAGAGCGGTTCGCAAAGTATCGGCTGGTCATGTAGATAACCCCTAACATGATTAGGGCGACGACAGAGAACGTATAAATGAGGTTCTTCAGGATCTCTTGCCGGGCGGTAATATCTATATAGGAAATAGAATAACCCTGCGGATTCTGCATTACACTGTAGGCCCAGCGTGTGCCTTCGAGTGTGAACTCCCCGAATCTCTTAGGGTGTTCGGCAGCTTCCTGAACAGCGGTGGTATAGAACTCCTCTCCCATGTCAAAGCGGGAGCTGTTATCCGTAATGTTCCACTGCCCGTCTGTTTGCAGCGAGAACGAGATGGAGCGCATATTCATGTCCCGATCCTGGCGGGGCCGGTCCATCGCCTCTCCCCTTTTACCCATCATGCTGCCTGCCTTCCCGTATAAATCCTTCACCTGCTGGAGATCCATCTCCATGTCATTCCTGACGTTCTGATAAGTGATCGCATAAATCGCTGTGAAAGCAACGAGCATTATTATTGAAATGATGACCATGTTCATCAGAAGGAATCGGTTGCGCAACTTAGTGAACATTAGGAGGACACCTCCAGCACATAGCCGACACCCCGGATCGTACTAATCCGGACCGAGGATTGCAGGAAGGCCAGCTTTTTTCTCAGAAAAGAAATATACACTTCCACATTATTATACTCGGCATCCGAATCAAATCCCCATACCTTCTCAATCATCTGCTCCTTGGAGGTTACGGCTGAATTTCTGTTGATCAGCAATTCCAGAAGCTCACTTTCCTTCAAAATCAGCTTAAGCTCCTTCCCCTTGCAGCTAAGCTTGAGGTTCGCCGCATTCAGCTCAATGTCCCCGAACCGCAGTCCATCCTCTGGCACGACCTCTCCTTTGCGGCGCAGTGCGGCGCGAATACGGGCAAGCAGTTCTCCTGCATCAAAGGGCTTGGACATATAGTCATCCGCTCCGTGATCGAGTCCTGCAATCTTATCCGGGATCTCCCCCTTGGCTGTCAGCATAATGACAGGCGTTGAAATTTCCTCTGACCGGATCTTCTTCAGTATCGTCATTCCATCCATGCCGGGCAGCATGATATCCAGCAGCAGTAGATCGTAGATTCCGCTTAAGGCATTATCCAAGCCCTCCTGCCCGTCATGCACGACATCGACAGAGTAGTGATGCTTCTTCAAAATCTGCGAGAGCGCCTCCGCCAGATTTATTTCGTCCTCTACAATCAGTATCCTCATGCTAAAAAACTCCTTTATTTGATCCTTCCATTATTATAAGAAGGTTACCTTTAATCAACCTTAAGTTTTAGCGTTTCTATCCCTCTCTATATAGATTGAACTAAAATTTTACATTGAATTTTCTGTTATCACGACCTAATACGGTCCTATAACGTCCATTTCTTTAGTTCATTCTATATAGCTATTTAAGATTCATTAAAGATTCGGGTGCTAATCTACAGACATCAACCTGGACTCCGGCTTGAAAGGAGGTGAATCTATGAAAGCAAGCAGTGGAAAATTACTACAATGGACTCTCCTTGGTGCTGCTGCAATCGCATTACTCATCTGGATACTGAACCTGATGTGGGGGCATCCTCATGGGATGCATGGGGGATTTCAGCCGGCGCACAGCGGCTTTGGACAACATGGTCTGGAAGGACGCGGCGTGATGAGAGGCTATATGGATCGGGGCGGATTTGATAAATCCGGGAGCGATCTAGCTTACTCCTTATTCTTTAAAATCGCGTTCATTCTCTTCGGTCTTCTGCTATGGCGGATCGGAAAGAACGCTTTGAAATGGTTTGGTGTCGTATTGTTTGTCATCGGGCTCTTTACCTTGATGCCATTCTTCCTGGCAGCCGCAGTGACGGCGGCCATTGGTTACATCATTTACCGTATACATCGCAGCAACCGTATGCAGCCGCTCGCCATCGAACCGGTAACACCGGTCATTCACACGACGGCAATCGTGGGAGAGCGGGACATCATTGACGAATGGGAACAAAGCATTCATAAGGAGGAGAAATAATTATGGGAATTTTCAAGCGAATGAAGAACATAGCTGTTGCGGACATCAACAACCTGCTCGATAAGGTGGAGGATCCCATCAGCATGCTAAAACAATACATCCGAGAGCTGGAAGAACAGATTGGTGAAGCTCAGAAGGCGTTATCGCACCAGCAGTTTGTCGAGCGGAAATACGACGCACTGATAGGGGAAGCCGAAGCCTTGATCAGCAAGCGGACACGTCAGGCCGAGCTTGCCGTCGCTAAGCATGAAGAGCATATCGCCCAGCTGGCGGTTAGAGAGAAGCTGATTCAAGAGAGTAAGCTTGAAGCCTACCGCACCCAGTACAGTGAGGTGAAGCGGCAGACCGCTGTCTTACTGGACGAAATCCGCCAGCTTCAAGAGGTGTATCAAGAACTCCATGTCCGCAAAGATTACCTAATCTCACGGATCAATGCAGCGCAGGCTGTACAAGGTATCCACTCGGCCCTGAAGTCCTTCAACCCGGATCAAATAAGCCAAGGCTTCACGCGGATGGAGGAACGGGTCTGGAAGATGGAAGCAGACGCTGGAGCGGGAAAAATGGTGGGCCAACTCGCCCAGGTGCCTTTAGAATACGGACAAGAAGATTCGCTTCAGGCACGTGTGAAGGAAGAGCTTGAGAAGCTGAAAGAGCAGAAAAAGGGCGACGCCCACCAGGCTGTATAAGTATTGGAACATGAACCGGCCGCGGCTAAGGACTGAATCCTTGGCCGCGGCCGGTTTGGGCTCATCATTTTGCTGTTATTCTATGGGAGGGGTGAATAGTATCGAAGAACAAGATTCCGTCATATTGTTCTCTTGGGATCATGATCTCATCCAGCACTCCCCATGCCTTGGCAATGCGGGGGGTGAACATCCATGCATCCGGCTTACTCCATACTGCATTTTTCATATCAAAGAAGCGAACGGCTCCCTGCTGGTCTGGACCAAAAATATCTTCAACACTCCCTGCTTCATGCGGCAGGATGATCTTCTCAGCCTCCCCGTTGCTCTTATTGGAGCTCCCTTGATAAGCATATAGGCCGATGACATACCCCGCCTTCTTCAGCGATAAGGGCAGCATCTCTCCCATCGAAGGATAAGGGTGGCTATCATAATCGTAGCCGTTATGCTCTGTAATCATCGTTGAATTGCTCTTGCGGACATGATAGTTATGTCCCCATATAATGATCTTCTCATTCGGATAAGCCGTATCCGCCAGCCAGGCTACATTACTCGCCATCACACGATCCCGTTCATAGTTGAGCTCCTTGAACTGCTTCTCCGTATCAATCCCTGCCACCATTTTGACTAAATAAACATGGTAGGAATCCAGCATATCTAACCTGTTCTGCAAAATGCGTTCCATCACAGATACTAGCTCCGGCTGGTCTGGGTAAGCCTTGCTTAATTCAGTTCTATGGGCTTTGACAAACTCCTGAAAAATGTTGTACTTCTGCTTAATCTTGTCTTTCTGCGCATTAAATTGTTCTAGATCACTAATCATGCTCAGCTTGAAGTACCAGCGCTCGGTGGCTGCAAAAGCCTCGGCCTTCTTCGGATCGACCCCTGCAAACCATTGTTCAGCAAAGTCGATAAACGGCTCTGAGGTCCCCTGTGCGTCAAAGCCGGTCAATATCAGCGGATGCTCAGTGTTACGCTGCTTGGCAATATATTCGAACAATGCAAGGTTCTCTTCGACCTGCCAGGATCTGATAACAGACTTCTTCATCGTTTCCTCGGGTGACTTATTATGTATTTGAGCATAGGCTGCAGCCATATCTCCCAGATTCGATTCAAAAGCAATGACGTTATAGCCAAGCTCCTCATGCAAATATTGGACAAGTCTAACTTTCATTGAGTTATACTCGGATGCGCCGTGTGAAGCCTCGCCCAGACTAACGATCCGTTTATCCGCCAGAATCGTCTTGAGAAAGTTCAGATCGGCAAAGCTGCCGTTCTGTCCCGGCTTAATAGTTGTAATCGTCTTCGCCTCGGAGCGAACTGCATTTCTCCACAACTCAACCTCAGCTTGATTCGCAGGCGGTACATCTGTTTTCACTAAAGAGGAGGACTCTGCCATATAGGCGGACTGCCCGCCAGCCATGTACACCAGGCTGCAGACCGCCGCAGCTGCAATGACCTTTTTCAACATACGCTTCACGTATTCATCACTCCCTTACTGTTTAACTTCAGCCTAGCAGGCTGGATTTAAGAAGAGATTCTGTTTCATTTAAATTCTGTTTAAAAAACAAAAAAACGGCGGCTCAAGACTCTAATGAGTCCCGAACCTGCCGTCTGCTGCTGCATTCCTAAATTTGCTCAGATGCTGCCCTTATTTGCGGACAACGGTATAGCCTTTGTCTTCAAGCAGCTTAATGACCCCATGCTCGCCCAGATAGTGGGCTGCGCCAACCACAACGAAATATTCCACTTTCTTATCGCTCTTCAGGAAGCCGTCAATTTTATCGGCCATGCCGATGTTGCGGTCAATTAGCATCGCCTTGTTATACTCCTCATCGCCCGCCATGCTATTAGTGAGCTCCAGCAATGCCTTTTCATCCCCACTTTTCCACATGTCCGCCATTTGGTCGACGCCTTCATCGAGTACATCGAAGTTGTCTAAGGTTGTATTAAGATTCTTCTCCTGAAGCTCTTTGGAGAAGCTATCGAACATGCCCAGCTGGGACGCATAGGATTCAAGTTCTACGACAGGAACCTTACGCTCAATGGCTTTCTGAATGAAATACAGATCAATGCCTTGGCCAGCTTCATAACCTGCCTTCATAGATTTAAGACTGCTAATGGTTGTCTCGACAACCCAAGGCTTGTACGTATCAAGCGCATCCGGCTTAACACCGCTCTTCTTCAGAATTTCCCCGACCTTCGCATACGTCTCCTCGGACACATGATCCTTCAAGGTTGTGCCGTCTTGGTACGTGCCAAGTTTCGTGATCAGATTCTGCTGTTCCTCACCTGCCGCTTTGCTGAGGTCAATCTCAACTCCGAGATAATCAGCTTCGGCAAAGGCATCCTCGATTTCGGAACGCAGCGGGTAGAAGCTATCGTCTGCGATATGCATCGACCCTACCAGATAGACTGTATTACCGTTATTCTTGACTTCCCACATAAAGCCGCGAGCAGCTTGCTTAGTTCCTGTTGCCTTCGACACGAGGTACACGGTACGGGTGGCTTGATCCCAATGAACAGTGTAACCAGCCGCGTCACCCAAGATCCGAATCGGCACATAGGTGACACCGTTGATCACCTTCGCCTTGCTGCTGAGTGTGATTTCCTTGCCGTTGACTACAGCATGAACAGTACCGTCCTTCACATCGGTCAGACCTACATTCAGCGCTTTAAAGGTTGTTTGCAGCGGTACCAAGGTTGTCCCTTGGTCAACCACAAGAGCTTCAGATGCAAAGTCTACCTGCTTGTTATCTACCTTCAATACTGGCTGCTGCTGTGGAATAGGAGCAGAAGCGGCCATAGCAGGAACTGCCGCCATCAGCATGCTGGATGAGATCATAAGGGATAAGAGCGATTTTTTCCAAGTTTTCATGTGTTATTTCTCCTTTTCTTATACGATATGAGGGCTTTAATTAATTTATTTTCAAGACAGATGACAATGAATCTTTCCTAAATATCATAAGCCTTCATCGCTTTGCGCAGCTCCTTAAAGGTAGGACGCTTGCCGTAAAGCAGTACCCCGGTGCGATAGATCTTGGCCGAAATCCAGCCGAAGATGAAGATCGAGACGGCCAGAACCGCAAGAGACACGTAGATTTCCCAAGTGGCTACCTTGCCCATGCCAATGCGAACGAGCATAGAGATCGGCGAAGTAAAAGGAATATACGATGTAATTTTCAGCAGCAGAGTATTCGGTGCATTCACACTGAAGGTTCCGATGTAGAACGAGATTAAGGTAAGCACGGTCATAGGCATTGTGGCCTGACCCAGTTCCTCCGTGCGGCTCACCAGAGAGCCGATGGCTGCATACAAGGTGGCAAACAGGAAGTACCCGAGAATATAGAAGATCAGTCCGTAAATAAACACATCAATGCTAAGATCTGAAAGGTTAAAGCCTAAATCCGTTAGAGCCGTTTGATTATGCGGCAGCATGAGGTTCACGATCACGACTACAGTAAAGACAGCGATTTGCGAAAGTCCCAGCAGGAACATACCGATAATTTTGCCGAACATCTGAGTTAGCGGCGAGACACTGGTGATCAGAATTTCCATGATTCTCGAGCTCTTCTCAGAAGTAACCTCAGAGGCGATCATCGTGCCTGTGGTCGTGTTCGTAATCATAAATACGATGAGCAGCACGTACACGTAGATGAAATTAGACAAGTTAATTCCATCGTCAGAAGATTCCGCCTGGGCTCCGCCGATGCCCGCTGCTTTTTCCCCTTCAATCTGTACAGGGATGTTCAGCGCGGCAATCTGCTGCTCATTCAGGGAGTCCCCTACGATAATCTGGGTCTTGATGCCCTGCAGAGCAGTTTGAATTACAGTCTGAATGGACCCGCTCAATCCGTCACCGGATTCCGACACATATTTTACCTGCGGAAATTCCCCGGCCTTAGCCTCGTTAAAGCTTAAATATCCGTCAATCTTCTCATTTTCAATCGCCTGCTTCAATTCGTCAGCACTCGGATTGCCTTCGTAAGGAACAAATTTGAAGCCTGCATCGGCAGCGCTGTCCCCATACTGCTTCAGCTTCTCGGCAATGGCCTGCTGATTCCCATAGACAAGGCCGATCTTCTCTACGCTCTGACCGCTGCTTCCGGTAAAGGAATTAATCAGATAAGGTAAATTCACACCAATCGTCAACACAATAGCCAGAATTAATGTCGTAATCAGGAATGATTTCTTTCTCGCTTTCCCCCAAAAGGTAAACCCGATTACCGTCCCCAGTTTATTCATTGGATTCTCCCACCTCTTTGATAAAGATTTGGTTCAATGTCGGCTCCTTAATCTCAAAGTGCTCGACCTCGCTCTGCTGCATAGCCGTGTTCAGAATATCGCGGGCCGCGGATACATCAGATATCCGCACTACATATCCCCGCTCTGTGCGCTCTACCCCTGTTACGCCCGGGATACGCTCCAGGCCTTCAACCGGCCCTATCGTGCTGAGCAGCACTTCCTCCCGCGGGTAGCGCTTCTTGATTTCGCGAATATCCCCTTGAATCACCGGGTTGGAACGATGCAGGATGGTGATATTCCGGCACAGTTCCTCTACATGCTCCATCCGGTGTGTGGAGAACAGAATGCTCGTTCCGGCATCTCTCAATTCCTTAACGGTCTCCTTAAGCAGTTCCACGTTGACCGGGTCAAGGCCGCTGAATGCCTCGTCCAGAATAAGAATCTTCGGCTTGTGGATGACCGCCGCGATAAAGCCCATCTTCTGCTGATTCCCTTTGGACAGCTCCTCAATCTTCTTATCGTAATACTCCGGCACATCGAATCGATCCAGCCAGTAGCGCAGACTCTGATCCGCTTCCTTAGCCGACAATCCGCGCAGCTTGCCCAAATATGTAATTTGCTCGCTTATTTTAATCTTAGGATACAAGCCGCGTTCTTCCGGCAAATACCCCATCTCATGCTGCTGATCCGGGCCATATGGCTTTCCAAAATATGAAATATCCCCGCCATCCGGATAAATAACGCCCAGCACCATACGCATCGTTGTTGTTTTCCCGGCACCGTTCGCCCCCAGAAGGCCGTAAATCTCTCCTTCCTCTACCTTAAGCGAAATGCCGTTCACCGCGGTTTTGCTGCCAAACTGCTTAAATACACTATCTAATACTAATGGTTGTGCCATAACGTTTAATTCCTCCTCCATTTGATCTCTTCAGGCAGATGCCCTTGCAGCCATAAGCTGAGTATTTCATCCAGTTCCAAAGCTCGGCGCTTTAAAATGGTAATCCCTTCGGATCTTGCAAGCTCTTCAGACCTTTCAGGATGGTATATCGTAGCCTTCACAATCCCCGGCCCGTCTTCACAGGCAACCGCTCCAAGCTTCACGGCGTCCTCCGGTTCCCCCTTGATCCACCATTCCTGTGAGCTGCCAAGCAGCACATCCTTCTCGACCATGCCATGCACCTGTCCTTGATGAACAAGGACAATGTAGTCCGCCAGCCGCTTCACCTCGTCAACAATATGAGTGGAGAGCAAGATGGTCACATGATCCTCTTCTAGAAAGCTGCGCAGGCAATCAATCATTTCCTTCCAGACAAAGGGATCCAGACCGGACGAGGGCTCATCCAGCAGAAGGAGCTGCGGCCGCGGGGCAAGGGCTGCCGCAATTTCAAATTTGCGGCGCTCTCCCTTGGACATCTTCGACAGCTTGATGCCCCGGGGAACGCTGAACCGATTGAGCAGCTCCTCAAATCGCTCCACTTCCCAGGCAGGGTACCACTGGGCTCGAAATTTCCCCGCTTCTTCGGCGGTCAGATAATTCTCATCATAAATCGGCTGCTCGGGGACATAGGCGATACGCTGTCTGATCTCAGTAGGCAGTACATTGCCGTACCGTTCACCAAACCAGCGTATCTCCCCGCCATCCGGCTGAAGCGTCTGAAGCATCAGATGGAGCAGTGTGCTCTTGCCAGATCCATTGGGGCCAACCAGTGCAACCACATAGCCCGCAGGGATGTCAAGATCAATGGGGCCGATCGGCTTTCTGCGGCCTTTCTTGACTACAGCATTTAATTGTATGGCTAAGTTATCTTCGGTCATGCTGCTCCTCCTCTACGACTCTTTGGAATATTTCTGTGCTAGAATTTGCAAAAACAGCGTCTTCAGCTCTTCTTCGGTATACTGTACCGACTTGCCGGTATCTATGGCGGCCTCCAGCGCTTTCTGCACGGTGCCGCGCTTGAACTCATCTCTTTCGCTCTCGCCAACCTTGGCCACAAACGTGCCTGTCCCTTGTCTGGTTCGCAGGAGACCTTCACTTTCCAGGTCCTGATAAACCCTGCGTACCGTAATGGCGCTGCAATTCAGGCTGCTGGCAAATTCCCGAATGGAAGGAAGCAGCGTCCCCTCCTCAATCTGACCGCTGACAATTAGCGAGCGCAGCTGGGTCTCGATTTGATGATAGAGAGGCTCGGCGCTTGTTTCATTAATTTGAATAGGAATCCACACCTTTCGCACCTCACCTCTTCCTTCATTACTAAAGGCCACGCCTTAAGTTCATTTACATTGATTTATACTAAATCACGCGCCCCCAGCTTGCGCACAGTCACTTTACAGGTGAACCAAAGCCCTGCTGCACCTACAAGCAGGCTCCCCCACATCAGTGGAGAGAGAAGGCCGAAGCGCTGCGACATTTCAAGGACAGCCCGGAATATATTAAATCCTGTTAGCGAAATCAGCACAGCAGCCACCAGCAGGAGTCCCATATACAGAAATGATAGCTTCAGGTAGGTGCGTCCACTCTTCAGAAATTCGTAGTAAATATACGGCCCTGTAGCCAGCAGTCCATAACCTGACCAGGTCAGTGCGAAGGCAACGAACTCCCATATGTTCAAATCTCCACGCAGTCTGTACGAAGCCAGATACATCGTTGCAAAAAACAGCGTTCCGTTCATCGCCAGAGAAAGCAAGCTCTTCAAGGCCCGGCTCTGCATGATTACCTTAAGCGGAATCGGCAGTGAGCGATAATATAACAGCATCTGTGTATAAGAATCATCCTTCAAATAACGGAAGGAACGCCTTGAATATTGAAAACAAATCATGGGCGTAAAGATCAGCATCAAAAAATCAATGACGGAGTTTTGAATAAAATGAGCCTCAGGATCGTTCGTAAACAACCAGAGACTGATGCAGGCGCCTGTATACACCATAAATATCACATTCCATATCAGATATAGGCCTTCACTGCCCAGATCCCTCTTGACTAACGCCAGGCTGCTCTTCCAATCGTTCAATGCTTCCGACCATCCCTTCATTTCAGCAATAGCTTATGTACACATATTGTTCACTGTTATAGTGTGTATATCTTTATACACAGTATATAGGGTGATGTTTTTCCAGTCAATCCCTTTAGGCAAAAAATAAAATAACCCATGTGCAGCGAAAAGTACGAAACTCTGACCTTTCACTGCCACACAGGCTATTCTTGATAACCGCATATATAGTTTGTATATGTTCACTCTGTCAAGATCTGCGGCCCGCCATCCTCCACCGCAATCGTGTGCTCAAATTGAGCACCTGGGCTCCCATCCGCAGACCGGATCGTCCAGCCATCACTTCCCCACCGGATGGACCCTTCCGGTCCCAACGTAAATACCGGTTCAATGGTGATCACCATCCCCCGTTTTAGCTTAAGCCCCGCTCCCGGTCTGCCGTAATTAGGGACATCCGGGGCTTCATGCAGCAGCCGGCCTATGCCGTGTCCAACCAGCGCTTTGACGACACCAAGCCCCTCTTCTTCCGCAGTGCGCTGAATCGCACAGGAAATATCGCCAATCCGCTTGCCTGGCACTGCCTGTTCAATACCGCGGTATAACGCCCGCTTCGTGACCTCGAACAGACGCTTCAGTTCCTCACTCGGCTCTCCCACGATATAGGTCCAGCCCGAGTCAGCAAGCCAGCCGTCCTTGTTGACAACCAAATCAATCGTGACGATATCACCGCTTCGGAGCGGAGTCGTACACGGAAAGCCATGGCAGACCACATCGTTCACCGACGCGCAAGTTGCATAGGGAAAGCCGCGGTAGCCCTTTTGCTCGGGGCTGGCACCCTGTGCGCTGATAAAGGCTTCGGCAAATTCATTAATTTCCAGCGTAGTGATTCCAGGGGCGATCATTCGGCTGATCTCCCGGTGGCAATCTGCAACAATTCGCCCGGCATGACGGATCAGCGCAATCTCCTCCGGACTCTTCAGAACCGCCTTCAATTCGGTGTCTCCTCCCTTTTTTTAATACCTGCTTAATATGAGGGCAATATATTTATATATGTGAGAAAAACGCAAGAAAAAACCGCCTTCCCGCGACGGTGCGGGGGCGGTCGGCGTGTGTAATCAGTATGAGACAATCGTATAGTGTGTCAGGCTTTCTTGGAGCTATGGATTTAAGACACGGAAGAATCCAACTTGCCCAATTCAAGTTCTACCAGGTGGGTCAGCTCTTCTTCATACCCTCCCATGATGCGGTACTTCCGGACATATTCCTTGACAAACTTCTTAGGATCTTTCGGCCGGAAAATTCTAGTCATTTCCATTAGACTTTCCTTGACTTCGTTGTGACCTTTCGTTGCCATAGTTATTCCCTCCCAGAACGCTAGTGGTTAATGCTCCGTAAATGAGAACGCCGAAAAGATCTGCAAGCACATCATGAAGTTATTTAGTTCTTAAATCGCTGCCCTTCCGGCAGGCATCTGACACTATAAATACCCGATGCTTATTCCGCTGAATCACAGCTTGCTGTCTAAGCAAAAGAAGACGGACTAACGGATACAGCTTTGTCTATGGTTTAGGTTTCGGGTACTTTTAGAGGCCTCCTATCTCTCTAATTGTAACATATTCAAGTCAGGGTTTCAGCTTTCATCATTTTTGTCCCATTTATACCCGAACAGTTGCCTGTATTTAATTTATTTATCGGACGGCGTCCTGGTTAAGATAAGAGTAAGCAAAAAAACGTCCTGCTCCCTCCCCCAACATGGGCGCTTGCGGCGAAGGGTGGCTGGAGAGGAGGCTTTGCCTAGGTATGAATATTCAAACTCCAATCTTGATCTCGTCATCCGCTTCCTTCCCTAAGCTGCCTGCTGCTTCTCCCGAGGATACCGGGACGGATGGCCAGCTGCTGGCCGCTGCCGATGCTGCAGCGCTCCGCAGATACCCGAAGCTTCGCAGCTTTCTTGTCGCCAGGGAGGGCCAGCTGATTTTTGAACGATATTATAACGGTTTCCATGCTGCAGCCCTTAATGACTTGCGTTCCGCCACCAAAAGCTTCGTCTCCGCGCTTGTGGGCCTGCTGCTTGATAGCAAACAGGCCCTGGAACTGGACGCCCCGGTTTGGCCATATGTTAAATCAAAGGCTCCCCTTCGTCCTGATCCCTTCTGGCCTCAGGTGACGCTTCGCCACCTTCTGACGATGACCTCAGGACTGTACTGGGAGACCGGTTCCAAGCTGGGAGAGAAATTCATCCACCGGTTTCACCGGAGCAAGAGCTGGTCCAAGTTCATTCTGCGGCTGCCGGTTATTGAAGAGAGTATAGGCAGCTTTCAGTACCGCAGCGTAGATTCGCATCTGCTCTCCGTTCTGCTTACCGAATGGACCGGACAGAGCGCATTCGAATTGGCTAAGCAGCGGTTATTCGGTCCGCTCGGCATTGACAATGCCGCCTGGTCCGCCAGTCCCGAAGGGCACTCCACAGGACATATTGGTCTTTTTCTGACTTCGCGGGATATGCTTAAGCTGGGACTGCTTTTTCTTCAGCAAGGACGGTGGCAGCAGTCACAGCTGCTGCCCGCAGAATGGGTGCAGCTTTCCTTCTCTCCACATTCCGAGGGTTATCCTGCCTTCGGCAGGTACGGCTTCCAGTGGTGGTGTGCCAAAGAAGATGGCATTTCCTTCACCTATGCGCACGGCCACGGAGGACAGCAAATTTATATCATACCGGATTATTCAGCGGTCTGTGTCTTCACGGCAGACAGTCAAGTGAGCCGTTGGAAGAACCCGAGACAGCTGCTTAAGCAGTTTGTACTTCCCTCACTGAACTCATCTGCTTTGGAACAATCCAAGCCTATCTAAAATATATAAAAGGAGCGTGAGCCTAGGATGAAGTCGCCCAAAATATTAATTCTGTATGCGAGCTATGGAGATGGGCATTACCAGGCTTCCAAGGCCATCGAAGACCGATTTCACGCCAAGGGTTATACGGATGTAGTGCTTCTTGACCTGATGGCCGAGGCGCATCCAATGCTGAATGAACTGACTAAATTCGTATATATGCAGAGCTTCAAGACCATTCCTGCCTTCTACGGATGGGTATATAACGCCACGAAAGATATGCAGCCCGGCAGGCCGTTCTCCAACCTGCTGCACTCGATTGGCATTACAAAGCTGCAGCAGCTGATATCCGAGGCGGCTCCCGATCTGATTATTCACACCTTCCCCCAGCTTGTCATGCCGCGTCTTCTTAAGAAGACAGGCTTGGCTCTGCCGCTGGTTAATGTGCTGACCGATTTCGATATCCACGGCCGCTGGATTCATCCCGGAGTTGACCGCTATTACGTAGCCACTGAAGACCTTAAGGCAGAGCTCGTCACCAAGGGAGTTCCTGAAGAACGCGTCCTAGCCAGCGGCATTCCGCTTAAGGCCGGCTTTGGCGAATCCCGCGAGGACCGCTGCAACAATTCGGGCAAGCGAAATGTGCTGCTCATGGCAGGCGCCTTCGGCGTGATGCAGGGACTACGCGACATCTGCCATGCACTTACCCTCTCTGGGCAGTACCATATCACTGTCGTCTGCGGAAAGAACAAGGAGCTATATCGAAATCTTCAGACGGCCTTTGGCGGCCATCCAGATATTGACCTGTATGGCTTTGTAGAGAATATTCCCGACTTGATGGCTGCAAGCGACTGCATTATCACCAAGCCAGGCGGTATCACGCTGTCAGAAGCGATCGCAAGCCGGCTGCCTCTGTTTCTATACCGCCCAGTTCCCGGACAAGAGCTCAACAATGCGTTATATCTGGAGGGCAAGGGCATTGCCACCATCGCTTATGATCCGTATGAACTCGCCTTGGATATCGAAGCTCTATTTCGCAATGAAGAGCGAAGAGCAGGCCTGCTCGAAACCCTTGAGGAGCTGAGCCGCCCGCATGCGGCGAATACCATTGTTGAGGATCTCATCGGGCAGTACCTTTCCGCTCCGGCAGCAAGCCTTTTACTTCAACAGCAATAGCCTATAGCAAAAAAAGCCGCCCGCAAAAGTATCCGTTCTCGGAGAGGGCAGCTTGTCATACATTGATAGGGAGAAGGGGTTTCCCTTTAACTTTGTTGAAGAAGAGGGTGTATCAGGATTGTCTCCCTTTCGGTCCTCTACAGGCTTGCCCGAGAACCTTGCAGCCTTTCTATGTCATTTGTTCCCCTTCGTTGGCGGCGTCATCTTTCTCGTCTTAGAAAAGCGAAGCCGGTTCGTACTGTTCCATGCCCTGCAATCCGTGCTGCTGTTCGGCGGATTGATGGTCAGCCACACGCTGGCCGGCTTCATTCCCCTGCTTGGACTGCTGCTAAGCCTGCTGCTCAGCATTATGGGCGTACTGCTATGGATTTTGCTACTTCTGGCTTCCTTACAGGGAAAATGGCTCAGGCTGCCCTGGATCGGAGACTTCGCCGAGCGGCAGCTGAAGTCCTGGTAATAAGATGATGGTCAACTGCTTTCGCCCGGCAGAAGCTCAGCCTTCAGCCAGCAGCTGGCACCATCCGGCGGCTCCCCGTCGCCGTGAATCTGCGCCATCAGCAGCTCCACCGCTTGTTCGCCCATCGCCTTGTACGGCACAGCCATTGCGCTCAGGCGAGGAACCATATGATCGCTGATGCGGTAAGTGTTGTCTGCAGACATCACATAGAGATCCTGTCCGATCGTTAGGTTCAGCCGTGCGGCCGCCCGGTACAGATCAATGGCTCCGTCTACCCAGTTGGACAAATATATCTGCGTCCCCTGTTCACGATGAATTGCAAGCAGCAGACTCTCCATCGCATCCACATGCTCCTTAGGCAGGGTATGTACTACAGGAGCAGCTTGCTTGGCCTGGCAATACTGCAGATAAGCCTCCAGCCGGGCCCGTTCCGCCCAGTTGTCGGTCGGCCAGTCCGCCGTCATCCTAAGATAGATAGGCACTTGCTCATGCCTGGATTCCAAGTAATTCAGAGCAGCGGTGACACTGTCTCCATAATCTGCAAGCACCGAGCATATATGATCATTCTCCGCATAGCCTTCGACGGAGATATAAGGAATATCCAGCTCCAGCAGCCTCTGCGCCCAGGCTTCATTCTGGTAGCCGGGCCCGTCCAGACTAATAATTCCGTCTATTCTCCGCTGGAGATACAGATGAATCAATTCCTCACGCGCTTCTTCACGTGAGGCCTCACCGACCAGCAGCACCGTGTACCCGTGACCGGCACAGGCCCGCTGGGCACCTTCAAGCATCTGCAGGAACAGTGCATTGGAAGTATCCCCGAATGCGGCGATACAGTAGCTTTTCCCTGTTTTCATCGCCCGGGCCTGAGCATCTACATGGTAATTCAGCTCCATCATGGCATCGAGCACAGCCTGGCGCTTCTCATTGCTGACTCCAATTCCCTGTGTGCCGTTAATTACTGCTGAAACCACGCTGCGGGACACGCCCGCCCGCCTTGCTACATCCAAGCTCGTTACCCGTTTACCTGTCATGTTAAACACCTCTGGCCTAAGGATAACAGGTCGTCTTGCAAACCGCCAACAAGGCGCGAGGTAAGTCGCCAAGGCAGGGCGGAAGGCAAAGCACCATACTGGCACATTCTATCTATCGCTTACGCCGGACGCTGTAATATCTCATGGCCGCAGGGACACCTTTAATTTCAAGCACTCCCGCATAAATCAGCTCCCTAAGCCGGTATTCAAAGTAAGCATCTCCGATATACTGCTCACAATGGCCGATGGCTTCTCCAATCAAGCGGGCTGACTTCATGAAGCCTTGGTCACCTGTGGGCGGCTTGAGCTGATCCAGCTTCTCCAGCAAATAAGAATCATAATAGTCGGCAGTCACCTCAGTTACAGCACCATCCCGCCATATCCGCAGCATTCCGCTGCGCTCTGAAATATCCTGCCATTCCTGGGCCAAGCGCGCGATATCATCGGGACTTAGACGGTTATTCTCATCCATCCGTGTGAGCACTTCCTTGAGCTTATGAGATGGAATCTCTCCCGAACACAGGTAATCTATCCGGGCATCCGGACGATTATAGAGCTCTTCACACATGGAGCAGGCATTATACAGCGCAATCGGATTGCTTCTATGTCGCAGCAAAGATGCGGCATGCCGCATACCCGCCTGCTCACAGGCATTGTCATCAGCCCACATCACGATCCGGGCCTGTCCCGGAATCCGTTCGATGTTATGCAGAAGCTCCTGGTACTCTTCCTCAAACTCCGTGTAATACTCCAATGCTTCTGTAATATGATCGCAGAACCACTCGCTTCGTGCGCTTCTGCCTTGGAGTGAATCCAGCTGGCGAAGTGGTCCCATCGCATAATTCTCCCGCAGGATGATCATCTTATGCGTATCTGACCAGCCCAGCTCCTTCAGTGCCAGCTTCATGCTTCCTGCAAAAGAATCCCCGATGACGATATGAACATGCGTGCAATCCGGAGCCGGGTTCCAGAACCCTCTCCGGTCCTGAACCCCCATCAGTTCATCATAAAGCTCAATGAGACTCTCCACTGATTCTTCCTGCGTCTCCGGCTGCTCCTTCAGCATCTTGATATGCGCCAGAATAAAGGGTACATACCCCCTTAAATCATCAGCACTAAGTCCGGCAATCGCTTGTCTTATGGCTAGGTTGTCCTTGTTGTTCAGCATGATGACCTCCCCCATAGCTTTTTTTAACTATCATTTTCTTTTTAGTTTGACTTCATGATAACTCTATAACTCTACGCTCATCTTATAACACTGCTCCTAATGCCCAGCACCTCCCTTAATCGACAAACATCCCTGAACCAGAAATATCTGCTGTTTATCCGTTGTTTGATGTTTCGATAATGAGATCATAAAGATCGGTTAGGGCGTCCTTCGATTTAAAACTCCCCATGTTCTTAACATAAATATCCTTGTCCTCTGCCAAAGCTTCAATACTAGTTGTCAGGCTGCTTGGACTCAGGTTTTCCTCATACAAGACCTTGCAATAGCCATGCTGTTCAAATGAACCTGCATTTAGAATTTGATCCCCTCTGCTCTGCTGCTTAGAAAGTGGTATTAAGAGCATCGGTCTCTTCAAGGATAGGAACTCAAAAATTGAATTCGAACCTGCCCGTGAGATTACAAGATCACACATAGCCAATAAATCCGGCAGTTCCTCGTTTATGTATTCATATTGACGATATTCTGGATAAGAAATAGTAGGGTCTAGGTTCCCTTTTCCACAAAGATGAACGACTGCAAACTGCTTCGTTAATTTCGGCAGAGATTGTCGAACCGCTTCATTAATATTTCGGGAACCCAAACTCCCTCCCATAACCAGAACAATAGGCTTATTCAGTTCTACAATTCCTGTGAACTTACGCCCACGTTCACGACTCCCCTTTTTCATTTCTTCTCTAAGGACAGGTCCAACATATCGACATTTATTATGGCTAAAAGCAGCTGCAGTTTCAGGAAAAGTGGTACAAACTACACTAGAAAACTTACTTGCAATCTTATTGGCTAAACCTGGGGTCAAGTCTGATTCATGAATGATCACAGGGACTTTATTCAGCCACGCTCCAATGACGACAGGGACAGATACGAACCCTCCTTTAGAAAATACGATATCAGGTTTCTGTCGGTTAATAATTTTATACGCTTGGATAACTCCTTTAACCACCTTGAAGGGATCCTTTATATTTTTCCAATCCAAATACCGTCTAAGCTTACCGGTTGAAATTGAATGATAAGTTACGCCAAGTTTAGAATGGATTAACTGCCTCTCAATACCATTGGCCGAACCTATGTAATCAACGGACCAGCCCTCATGGATAAACTTCGGTATAAGGGCCATATTTACAGTCACATGTCCTGCTGATCCTCCACCAGTAAAGATGATTTTTTTCATATTAACCACCCAACATTTCGTTTTTTTATTATATCTTCATAATACTCCGTTTGCCTTATGGTTAGACTGGATCCAAATTTACAAACCCAGCAAGCACAAAAAAGCACAGAACAGGTCACTCGTTCTGCACTTTATATCTAGAATCAATCTAGTTAACATATGGATCAACATATCCTAATCAAAGGACAAAGCTGTCTATTTCGCTTAAGCAGCCTGTTCCTCCACTGCACCTTCCTTCGCATTCGCTTCAGAAGAACCGCGAAGACCATTGAACAGCAGATTCATGGCAATCGCCGTTAAGCTGCCCGCCACGATACCGTTATCCACTAAGATCCGCAGCCCGCTTGGCAGATGGGCGAACAAGGTCGGCACAGTCGTTACGCCGAGTCCCATCCCTACAGAGCAAGCGATAATCAGCAAATTCTCATAGCGGTTTAAATCTACCAGATCTGCCAGCATCCGAATACCGGAGGACAATACCAGTCCGAACAAGGCCACCATCGCACCGCCCAGGACAGAGGTTGGCACAATCTGCACCAGAGCGGCAATTTTCGGCACAAAGCCGAGAACGACCAGCAGGCCGCCGGCTACAACGATAACATCCCGTGTTTTCACCCGGCTCATCTGCACAAGCCCTACATTTTGAGAATAAGTCGTATAAGGGAAGGAGTTAAACACACCGCCCAGCATAATGGCCAAGCCTTCGGCTCGATATCCCCGGGCCAAGTCTTTGGAGGTGATGTCTTTGCCTACAATTTTGCCCAAAGCAAGGAATACGCCTGTAGATTCTGCCACACTCACAATCGCTACAAGCGTCATGGTAAGAATGGCCGATACGTGAAAAGTTGGAACTCCCAAATGGAAAGGCTCCACAACATGGAACCAGCCTGCTTCCTTTAGTGGCGCCAGATCGACCTTACCGGCCAGGGCCGCCGCAATAGTTCCTGCCACAAGGCCCAGCAGCACGGAGATGGACTGCAGAAATCCCTTGGCAAAGCGGTTCATCAGAATGACGAACAACAGCACGCCGAATCCAAGGCTTAAGTTGATTGCACTTCCGAATTCGGGATTGGTCGCTGCATTGCCTCCGCCTAAATCCGTCAAAGCCGTAGGGATTAGCGTTACACCGATAATGGTAACGACCGAACCTGTCACCACGGGCGGAAAGAAGCGGATCAGCTTGCTGAACAGCCCGCCAAACAGAAAGACGAACAGTCCCGAGGCGATAATCGCGCCATAAATGGCGGAGATGCCCATGCCCTTATCGGTACCGATGGCAATCATGGGGGAGACAGCTTGAAAGGCGCAGCCCAGCATGACCGGCAGTCCGATCCCGAACAGGCGGTTGCCCCACACCTGGAGCAGTGTAGCCACACCGCAGGCAAGCAGGTCAATCGCAATGAGATAAGTCAGCTGCGAATGGTCCAGTCCGATTTGAGTGCCGACAATCATAGGAACGATGATCGCTCCCGCATACATGGCGAGCACATGCTGGATGCCCAGCGAGAATGTCTTTAGCGGACTACGGTTCTTCTGAAAAATACGTTCAGTTGCCATAAACAGTTATTTCCCCCCTCTAATTTGTTAGAAAAATCCTACCGCAACGCCAACGTCACCTGGCAGTTATACCTCATTTGCAAAGGTGACCTTTCCTTCTTCCAGAGAGGCCACACGAACGAGGGACTCTACACGGTAACCGGCTTCAGCAAGCAGCTTGCCACCCGGCTGGAAGGCCTTCTCGATCACAATCCCGATGCCAACTACTTCCGCTCCAGCCTGTTCTACAATGCGGGCCAGTCCAAATGCCGCCTCGCCGTTTGCCAGAAAATCATCCACGATAAGCACCCGATCCCCAGCCTCAAGGAACTTCTTCGATACGGTAATCTCGTTCGTCTCCTGCTTGGTGAAGGAATATACCTTCTCTACGAAAATGTTGTCTTTCAAAGTCAGCGACTTGTGCTTGCGCGCAAATATCATCGGTACGCCAAGCTCAAGTGCGGTCATGATACCGGGAGCGATCCCTGAGGATTCAATGGTGAGAACCTTGGTAATCCGCTCTCCCTCAAAGCGGCGGGTGAATTCCCGCCCGACTTCCTTCATCAGCTCCGGGTCCATCTGATGATTCAGGAATGAATCCACCTTGAGCACGTTATTGCTAAGCACGATACCTTCTTCAATCACTTTGTCTTTGAGCAGCTTCATCTGTCTCGTTCCCCCTCTATCCTTTGCCCACTTTAGCCTGTCATTCTTAAGTGCAAAAAAAGCCCTTCTCCCCAAAACACCGGAAGAAAGGCTAAACGTATACAACGGCAGAAAAGACTTAGCAGGCACGATCCATCGGTTAACCCTTAGGGCAGGCCGCCTGAAGAAATTCCCCCGTAGTCCGATCATTTCCGGTGATCAGGTAGAGACATGCAGGCCTATTCCTGCACATATACGAGAATTTGTATGTTATGGGTTATCCCCAAAATATAAAAGGCAATGTTAGAAGTATAGCGGAACTCTGCCCGGAAGAAAAGAGGTATTTCGTGGACTCCAGACTTTTTTCGAGGAAAAAAGGCAAAAAAAAGAAGCTCCTCTCGGAGCTTCTCCTGCATGCGTCCTATAGCGGACGGGACTGGGAGGGCAGCAAATTGCTGACGATGGACTTCAAATTGTTATCCTCTGCAATCTTCTTATCCCCCGTATCAAGCTTGCGAATACGGATTTCCTTGTAATCCGCGCCGGCATCCACAGGCTTAAAAATCCAGCGTTCCCGGTCCTCCAGTCTCAGCTGGTAGCCCATCTCCTCAAACATCTTGAGGAAATCTTCCTCTCCCGGCACCTTCCCTTCATCAACAAAGATCAGGCCTCTCAGTTCCTTCGTCTTCTCTTCATGAACAACCTCAAAATGCACGATGCATTCCATAGCAGTCACACTCCTGTCGTTGGCATTTGTGTTCTCAAGCATTCCCTAAAAGCTCATCAGAAGCATCCCCTGACAGGGGTCACTTTACGCGATGAGTTTCCTTATGAATTAATACGGGAAGCCGGAAGATGCGCGGCCCTCTAATTATGACAATCTGATGACCTTTGCTTGAATTAAATTTGTTCCGATCCGCAGTGCGGGCACCACTTGGTGCCTTTGGCCAGCTGGGCAGCACAAATCTGGCAGTTCACTGTGCTGCGTTCGCTTCCCGGCGGCTTATAGTCATATTTGACCGAGGCAGACTCCGGACTTTGGACGTTCTCCTTCCAGGTCCGAATCCGGCGGTCAAGCTCAAGTTGACGCTCACGCTCACGTTCCAGCTCACGCTGGCGCCGCTCTTCCTCCTCAGGAGTAAGCAGCTGGTCTTCTGCATCTTCATCCAGATCCGGAATCAGCGGTCCTGAATAAATAACCGTCTCATCCGTTGCAGCCCCTTCATCTTCTGAAATGAAAGGGTTGCGTCTTTCCTGCGGCTCTGGCTGCTCCTTTTTAACGGATGATGCAGGCTTTGCCTTCAGCTTATTGCCGCAATACGGACAGAACAGCGCTTCCTCGGGTACGATTTTGCCGCATTCACATAAGCGCTCATTCTTAAGAGCGGCGATCTTCCCTCGAAGCTCCGTCTGCTCTTCGGCCAGCAAATCACAGGTCTTCGCCAGCTCCATCATTTCTGTCTCGGCCTCACGCATATCCTTGGCCCGATAACCTTCATAGAACACCTGGCCCATTCGCTGGTAGTAAATGCCCATTTCTTTTTCAATATTTGAAATTTGCGTATTTAGCTTGTTAATCTCCATGACGTTTTGGGCACGTTCGGTCGCTTTATTCGCTCCACTTTTTAGTTTCTGTAAGAAGTTCATGACCTTCATCCTCCCGGTTCCCCATCTCTTCCCAATAAACTTGGCCATCCCGCATTTCACAGGAAAGCCATTTAATCTCCATTATCATACCAGATTTCCACGGATCTGTGAAAATCGTAAGCTCCTAGCCTACCACAGCCTGTTAACATTTTGATTTTGACAAGCTGTTCAATGTACAATAAAAGAGGCAATATCCATCTTTTGTTAGGAGTAGATCACTTGAATACACCAAAGGAAGAACCAAACGATTCCAAAGCGCAATTGACCCTGGTAGAGCTTCGCGAGCTCTGGGATTCGGGTGAAGAGAAGCTTCGTGAATTGGGCCACCTAAAGCAGCTGCCCATGATGTACCAGCTTGCTCTGGATGAGCTGAAGAATAGGATCAAGCTGATTCAGACCGAATGGCAGCACAAGTGCGGTTACAATCCGATTGAACATATTAAGACCCGTATCAAAGAGCCGAAGAGCATTATTCAGAAGCTTCAGCGCAAGGGATTTCCGCTTACAGGAGACAGCATTTTTGAGAATATTCATGATATTGCAGGCATGCGGATTGTCTGTGCGTTTGTTAAAGATATCTACAGTCTGCTTGAGCACCTAGAGCATCGCGAAGATCTGAAGGTGCTTGAGATTAAGGACTACATCGCAAACCCCAAGCCGAACGGTTATCAGAGCCTGCACGTCATTGTCGCCGTCCCGCTGGTGCTGCTGGAAGGGCAGCGCTGGATCAAGGTGGAGATCCAGCTGCGGACGCTGGCTATGGACTTCTGGGCGAGCATGGAGCACATCCTGTTCTATAAATATGACAAGCAGGTTCCCCCCCATGTCGTTAAGGAGCTGACCGAAGCTGCCCAGGCTGCAGATGCGCTGGACAAGAAGATGCTTCGTCTGCGCAAGGAAATCCTTGCTCTAGGGGACAATACCCCGGCAGAGACGCTGTCTTAGAAGCCTATGATAAAGATGCAAAAACAGCAGGCCCAGACAATTCTGGCCTGCTGTTTTTTAGTTTATGTGCTTAGATTCCCCTCTATTCCGGCTTTAGGTCCTGCGCCAGCGCTGCCGCCCGCTCCATCGCCTTGGCGGCCACAGCCGCAAGGCCTCCTGCGGCGCCCCGCACGGCAGGCAGCAGGGCCGCCAGAGCCGCCGCATTCACCTCCGGCGGCTCCGCCCCCGGGTCCGGGCTTAATTGCACCCGGACATCATGGAGCTGCGGGCCGGGCTCATGCAGCCGGCCCTGCACCGCGGCCTCGGCGAGCCATTCGCCGAGGGACGGGCCCTCCTGCGGCGTTGCTTCCGCCGACACCCCTTCACGCCCCTTCGCCCATTGTTCGAAGGAGCGTGAAGCCGTCGTCACGTCCTGTGCCCAGGCCGCGAAGACAGCCGCGCCAAGCGTCTCCGGAGCTGCCCCCAGCGCCTGAAGGCGCAGCAGCAGCTCCGACTGCCAGCGCTCTGCGGCCACGCCTGCAGCCGCTGGAATGCGCGGGCAGTCCGGCTTGCCGCAAGCGCAGCTGCCCTGCGGCTGCCCGTCAGCAGCTTCCGCCCAAGGGGGCGCTTCGGGCAGCAGCTTCGCCAGGCTCGCTGGAACCTTGCCGCTCAGCATCGCTCCAAGCTCAAGCGGATCGCGCTCCAGCCGCTTGAGAATGGCGCTCCGGCCCTTCGCGTCCAGCTCGCGAACGGGCAGCCTTACCTTGCAGGAGGAGGGCGCCTCTGTGGCTTTGCGCCCTTGGGCCACTGCCGGCCAGGCCACTTCAATGACGCCTGCTGCTGCGGTAACCGCCGCCTGTGCCTTCCCTTCCATCTGATCACCTGCTTCTTCTGTGTAGTTACATCGACCAATCGCTGTATTGCAGCGTAATCAGCTGCTGAAGCTCATCTGTAGACATTTCTGTCAGCCATTGTTCCCCGGAACCTACAACCTGCTCCGAGAGCGATTTCTTCCGCTCAATCAGCTCGTCGATCCGCTCCTCCAGCGTGCCTTGGCAGATCAACTTGTGAACCTCCACATTCTTCTCCTGACCAATTCGGAAGACTCGGTCAGTGGCCTGGTTCTCTACAGCAGGGTTCCACCACCGATCATAGTGAATCACATGGTTCGCCCGGGTCAGGTTAAGCCCTACCCCGCCCGCCTTCAAGGACAGGACAAAGATCCGCGGGCCTGAACCCTTCTGAAAGCTTGTTACCATGGCATCGCGTTCTGCTTTGGATATTCCCCCATGCAGGAAGAACGGCTCCTCGTTGTAGCGCTCGCGGATATGCGGAACCAGCAGCTCGCCCATCTTCACATACTGGGTAAAGATAAGCACCGCCTCTCCGTTCTCCATTACCGTATCCAAAATTTCCAGCAGTCGCTCCAGTTTCCCTGAACGCTGAACTTCCGAGGGTCTTCCTGGATTCGCAAGGGCCGGATGATCGCAAATTTGCTTAAGCCGGGTCAGAGAAGACAATACCAGCCCCTTGCGGGCGATGCCCGTACTGTCATCGATCCGGGACATCAGCTCCTCTGTCACCGAGCGGTACATGCCTGCTTGCTCAGCGGTCAATGAACAGTAGGACTTCAGCTCAATCTTCTCCGGCAGGTCCTTACGGATATCCGGATCGCTCTTAAGGCGGCGGAGCAGAAAGGGTGCAACCAGACGGCGCAGCTTAGCCAGCTCCTCCTGCTGGTGATCGCCGCTTGTTCCATACTTGCGGCGGAAGGCAGCAGAGGAGCCAAGATATCCTGGATTAAGAAACTGAAAGATAGACCACAGTTCGCTAAGCCTGTTCTCGACGGGAGTGCCAGTCATAGCAATCCGGTGCGAAGAGTTCAGCTTCATCACACTTTGGGCCTGCTTGGTTCCAAAATTCTTAATGTACTGCGCTTCATCAAGCACGATCGTGGACCATTCCGGCTGTCTCAGCTCTCCGGCATCGCGTCCGGCCAGCTGATAGGTCGTTAGAACGACATCACAGCTTCTCCAGGCCTCTTCGAACGCTTCTCCATGCAGGCGGTTCGTTCCATGATGAACATACACTTTCAGCTGCGGAGCAAAGCGCTGAAGCTCACGCTGCCAGTTGCCAAGCAGAGAAGTCGGGCAGACGATCAGGCAGGGGGCGGATCGCTTCTCCCTATCTAGGACAGTGGTAATCACCTGCACTGTCTTTCCGAGCCCCATATCATCGGCGAGCAGGGCTCCAAAACCCATATCCCGCATCGCGGCGAGCCACTGAAAGCCCCGCTCCTGATAAGGGCGAAGTGTCCCGTGAAGCGCCGGAGGGATCGGACGGGGCGGTGCGCTGCGCAGACTGTCTCCCTGCATCAGCGAGGCGAGATGTCCCTGCACTTCAATGCCCGCCAGGTGGAGTCCTTCCCACAGCTCAGCATCTTCATCTCCAGCTGTCAGATGCATCAGCTCGGCAAAGGTCATACTCCCTTGCTCTTGCTTCTTCATCTGGCGGAGCACCTGGCGAATCTCCTTCGCATCGATTTCAATCCACTCGCCGCGAAATAGAACGAGTGGCGATTTCGCGGAAGCGAGCTCTGACAGCTCTGCGGCACTGAGAGCCATTCCCCCCAGCACGGCCTCCACTTCAAATTTCACGAGCTCACGCATGCCGAGCTCGGGCTGCCTTTTAGCGGAGCTTTGGCGCTCCCAGCCTTCCGCCTTCAGCTTGATCCCGGCTTTTCTCCGGCCTTCTCTTGTCCAGCGAGAGGGCATCTGTACAGTGACCCCGTTCTTCCGAAGCGCCGGGACCGAACGGCTTAGAAAACGGTAGACCTCCTCCGCTTGCAGAACCACACTCTCCGGCCGGGGGGCCTGCATCGCATCCCGAATTTCCGGGGCAATCTCCGCAGCCTTATATAGACGCAGCAGCAGGTTCTCCTGAATTCCGCGATATACCTTGCCGCGGTAAGTCACCTCTGTGTGCGGCTCATTCCAGATGACGCCTGCTGGGACCAGAAGGGACGCATCCTCAGCGCCTTCAGCCCAGAAGGACAGCCGCCAGCTCAATGAGCCTTCCTGCTGCTCAATCGGTTCAAGTCGCAGACATAATCTGAACCCGGCGCTCGCAGGCGCCTCTCCTTCGGATTCAACTTGGGGTGCGGACCCGAAGGCCGCCGACAAGCCCTCCATCAGCTCGTGAATCTCTGTGGCAGGTCCTTGGATATCGGCCGGCGGAGCTGCCCCAAGCAGACTGTTCCACCACAGTTCGCTAAGCGGAGAAGTTCCACGGATATAGTTAGCCCGGGCGGGGTTCAGCTTCCGGCCCAAAGCTCTGACAGCCTCTTCCGTCTCTACATGGATCATTGCGGTTATAAAGGAGTAGAGCACCTTAAGCTGTCTTGTCTCGACTAGCTGCAGCTCTTCCTCCGCCGCCGGCAAAACCGGCGCCAAGCCCAGCGGCGGCATGGCACTGGCGAGCAGCCTGAACCGCGCTTCATCCTCTGGGTCATCCAGCCGAGGGCACCAGACAGCCTTCAGCGCACCGCTGTTTCCTCGTCTGCGTCCGCTCGGAAGCGGCGCGGGGAGCGCCCCGGGAACGATTCTTCCGCGGCTTAACAGCTCAAGAGCAAACTTCGCCGCTTCCCTCCAGTAGCTAAGTTCAGGCCCCGGTTCAATGCCTTGCGCAGCCATAGCCTCAGCACTGTAGTGAAGCAGCAAATCCCAGGTATCCTTCGGGGATAAGGCCAGCCCCTCCATGCCGCGTCCAGTCAGCGCTTTCCGTTCGCTCCTGCGGCCTCCTCCATGCCGGAGAACTGCTGGCCAGCGCAGCTCTGCAATCCGCAGTGCAGCCTGCTTGAAGGGTCTTGTCCCCGGTATGGGCTGCATTCGGCGCATTACCGCAACCCATGCATCCACTTTCATTTCTGATATCTCGCCCGAGAAGCAAAAGAACACATCACCGAGCCAAGTAGCATACAGACGTTGATTCATTGCTTTCTCCTGTCTATCTTCGATTGAGAACTTAATACTATATTATACATCAAGAGTCCCTTTTAAAAACAAGAAATCCTGTCTTGATCAAGAACAAAAGGCGGATGGTCAAAAGCGATCCTGTCCACCAATATTTGAACACTTTTAGCAAAAGGTTAATGTTCCTGAGAAATGTGGGTATATTCATAGAGTGAAGCGCTTCTTGCTGTCCAAGAATGAACCACGGGTCATTCCAATTATAAACACAAAGATCCTTATAGACCCCCTAGAAATGGAGGAGAACTCATGCAAAGACTGAATCCCTATAAATGGTGGAACGTGCTTGCTTATCTCGCCATGATTACCGTGAACGTTCTGGCGATCACCATTCCGCTCGGCGGCATGAGTATCGGTGAATTATCTGATAAGTATCATACTCTAATAACGCCCGCAGGCTATGCCTTCATGATCTGGAGTCTAATTTACCTGCTGCTCGCCGGTTTTACTGTGTTTCAATTCCGCCGTGCTACGGAGAACCGCGATTCGGTAAGAACCATTGGGCCGTGGTTCATCCTCTCCTGCATCTTCAACTTATCTTGGATTTTACTCTGGCAGTACCCATATAGTGAGTGGTCTGTCGCAGCGATGATTCTCCTGCTGCTAAGCTTAATCATCATCTACCGCAAAGCGCGCAATCTCCCCTACCCCACACCGGGTGAAACCTGGTTCATTCGCCTGCCCTTTTCGATCTATCTCGGCTGGATCAGCATTGCAACCATTGTCAATGTGGCCGCAGTACTTGAGAAGAACCACTGGGACGGCTGGGGCTTATCGGATGCTAAGTGGGCGATCATCATGCTGTGCGTCGCTGCCGTACTGGCCGTGCTCGTAAGCTTCCCTTACAGGGACCCTATCTTCCCGCTAGTCTTCGTCTGGGCCTTCATTGCCATTGCGGCCGAGCAGAGAGACACCAAGAACGTCTATCTTACAGCCGGATCTCTTGCGATTATTTTATTTCTCTATGCCCTATGGATGATGTTTGCCAGGGCACGTGCCCGGGACTGAGCAGTCAAATACGACACGGCATAGCAGCTTCAAGCCGCTTTGCAGCCTAATCGAGTAGGAGGCTATTCATTAGATGAGTAGCCGACCTCTCACACCACCGTACGTACCGTTCGGTATACGGCGGTTCAACCGCATAAGTGCAATTTACGTAAACGCTCGTATTGCGCAGGAAAGTCATAATATCCTGCCTGTACGAGCTTTTTGTTTGTTATGGAACGAGACAACACTGGACTTCCGGCGATGCGCCAGTACCCGAGACGGGAATTGCCCCACTGGTAAGCCTGCCATTCCGGTATCCCCAGCTTCCGCAGGTTTTGTACTTTTGTTCGCGGCTTTTTCCACTGTTTCCAGATGTACATCCGCAGTCGTCTTCGCAACCATTCGCTCCAGCTTTGCAGGATCCGTTTCATGTCGGCCACATAGTAGTAACCAATCCATCCCCGAATGTAGACTTTTACCTTTTCCATGACTTGGCGAACATTTCTGCCCTGGCTGCGACTTGTGAGTTCTTTCAACTTCTTCTTCGCTTTTGCGAGGGATTGTCCATGGGCACGGATATACATGCCGTTCTTGTTCTTTCCCAGGGCAAAGCCGAGAAATTTGAAGTGCTTTCGAGCCACTACGCTACCGACCTTACTTTTCTGCGTATTGATCTGGAGTCTCAGTTTGGTCTCCAGGTACTTTCCGCAGGATTCCAGTAGCCGCACCGCTGCCCGTTTGCTTTTGGCAAGCACCACAATATCGTCCGCATAGCGGATGACGTTCACTCCGCGGCCTTTCATCTCTTGGTCAAATTCGTTCAGGTAGATGTTCGCCAGAAGCGGCGACAGGGGGCCTCCCTGAGGGGAGCCTTCTTCTGTTTTGCAGTGCACCCCGTTCTCCATAACCCCACTTTTCAGGTATCTCTTAATCAGTTCGGTTACGCGTCTGTCCTGAATTTGTTTGCGCAAAAGATGCATAAGCAGCTCATGATTCAGCGTGTCGAAGTATTTGGAGAGGTCGATTTCTACTGCGTAGCCGTATCCCTGTTCTGCATAGTCTTTCACCTTGCGAATGGCCTGTTGTGCGCTCCGACCGGGGCGGTAGCCATAGCTTCCCTCCGAGAAGAGCGGCTCGAACAGGGGCTGGAGCTGCTGGGCGACTGCCTGCTGAATCACTCGGTCTACGACCGTGGGTATGCCAAGCTTCCGTACTCCGCTTCCATCTGCTTTGGGAATTTCCTTGCGCCGTACTGGGCTGGGCTTGTATCTGCCTTCCCGGATCTTTTGCAACAGCTCGTCTCTATGTTCCTGCAGCCAGGGTAGCGCGTCTTCTACGGTCATTCCGTCGATTCCTGGCGCTCCATGGTTGCGTTTGACCTGTTTGTAGGCTCTGTTCAGATTGTCTCTGTCCAGAATCTGCTCCAGCAGGTCTGTTGCACCGCCTCTTTCTTTACGTTCCCGAGTACCGGCGCTCCGCACTCCCGCATGCTCTTCGCGTTCCACGCTATCCCTTTGCAGGTAGCCCTTTCGGTATTCTGCTTTCATCGCGTCAGCTCTCCTTTCGGTATGTACTCGAGACTTACGATTGTTCGGCCCTTCCCCGAAAAAAAAACCTTCCGGGTACTATGGCCTCTGCTGACTTCTCACAGCAAGCTTTACTCCGTCTTTCGGTTTTTTTTTCCTACTTGTCGTCTGTGAGACCTCCCCGGGTAAGAGCGATAACCTTCCCCTCATCTATCTGCCACATTTACACCATGGGATTCGGGCAGTATTGGACTTTGCTTTGTAGTGCAAGCTCGTCCGTCCCATGATGCCTTCTATGTGATTTCTGTTCGTCAGACCGAGGGTTTGCCTCCGGCTTCCTTCAGATTCCGCCTCGCGGCGGACACCCTTGCCTTCAGCTAACAGTTCCTACTGCCAAGCCTGTAGCGGACTTTCACCGCCGAGTTATCGCCCATGCCGGGCGCACACTTAAAAAGGACGCCAGCATAAATTCTGGCGTCCGTACGTCCGTTTATTACAGACATGTTTCGTATAACTTAAGACTGCTTAAGAGCGATAACTTCGATTTCTACCAAACCGTCCTTCGGTAGACGAGCCACCTCTACAGCACTTCGCGCAGGGTAGGGCTCATTGAAGAAAGTGCTGTACACTTCATTCACCTTAGTGAAGTCGCCCATGTCTTTTAAGAATACTGTCGTCTTAATGACTTTATCCAGGCTCGTACCTGCAGCTTCCAGAATCGCCTGCACGTTTCGCAGCGACTGGGCAGCCTGAGCAGCCACTCCCTCCGCCAGTTCTCCCGTTGCCGGATCAAGCCCCAGCTGACCGGAGGTATATACCAGGTTTCCGATTTCCACGCCTTGTGAATATGGGCCGATAGCTCCAGGAGCCTGAGTTGTTGAAATTGCTTTTCGTGCCATAATCCCATCCCTTTCCTAGTTAATCTTCCGGTTCATATTGTATCACCTGAGCGGCAGATAAAGCGAGAACGTGCTGCCGGCGCCTTCCTTGCTCTGCAAACGGATAAATCCGCCGAGAAGCCGTGCAAGATCCCTGCTAATGGACAAGCCTAAGCCTGTCCCGCCATATTTCCGGCTGATCGAGCTGTCCGCCTGCTGAAACGCCTCGAAGATCGTCTGATGCTTATCCTTGGGAATACCGATTCCTGTATCCGACACCGCAAATATAATCCATTTCCCCTTCAGCTGGTCTTCAGGGCCTGACTCCCGGATTTCCAGCTTCACCTTACCCTCTTCGGTAAATTTGAACGCATTGGCAAGCAGATTTCGCAAGATTTGCTGGATGCGCTGAGGGTCTGAATGAATCGTAACCGGCAGCGTCTCTTCTTGCTCAATCTCGAATTCCAATCCTTTACGCAGTGCAGTGTGCTCAAATTGCAGACGAAGCATCTCCGGAATTTCGAGAACACTCACTTCTTCCTCGACGATTTCAAGCCGTCCCGCCTCCACCTTAGACAGATCAAGAATATCATTGATTAGCTGGAGCAGATCCTCGCCCGATTTATGAATGATCTCGCCGTACATTACATTCTCATCATCCGGATGATCCTTCCCGCTCTCAGCGATAAGCTGTGCCAGATTGATGATGCTGTTCAGCGGGGTTCTAAGCTCATGAGACATATTCGCCAAAAACTCCGATTTATACTGGGAAGCCAGCATCAGCTGCTTCGCCCTCTCTTCTAAAATAATCTTGGTCTTATGAAGGTCTTCCGTCTGACGCTTAAGCAGCTGGTTCGCTTCCTTCAGATCCACGATTCGCCTGCGCTCCATCTGAAAATCCCTAAATATCAGTGCAAACCCGATGCTTAGCAGCGTCCCGAGCGGGAGGGTTATCGGCATAATCTCTACCGCGTATTCCTTAAATGGGATGACTCCCAGCCAGCCGATGTTCAGCGAGTTCACTATATTAAGTGTCAACAATATAACTGCGGCCTTCACGCCATAGCGAACTCCGGAGCGGCTGAGCCATCCTTGCAGCAGCGCGGCGACAACCCCTACAATTGCAAGGTTCAAGAACCCGGCAAGTGCGGCCTCACTATACCCGAAGGTGAAGCGGCATGCCCCGATGCCAACCCCGATCAGCAGCAGGCTTGACGGCCCTATAGAACTGAGCGCAGCAATAATCAATGGGACCACGCGGAGGTCAAAAATAACCTCTTCGCTTAGACGGAGACCAAAGTACATGCTGACCCAACCGGCGAAGATAACCAGAACAATCGCCGACACATATTTTATTCTGCGCGATGCAAAAGCAAAGGCATACTTATAAATTAAATTGGCTAAATAAGCCGTTGTGACCAACATACCGAGATTAAGCAAAAATGCATCCCCGAAGCTCTCCATGCCTTCACTCCTGCCTATAACACTAAGCTTTTTGTCCATCTCACGGATTGTAAACATCATATCATGAAGCGAACAATTGGAATAGGCAACAAAAGCAGGAATTCCGCGGAAAATAGACGGCTTTCGTCAGGAAAGCCGTCTATCATACTCCGAGTATAGTCCTATTTCGACTTCATACTGTCCCAGGAATGCTGTAAATCTTCTAACAATCGCTTCTTATCAGATTTCCCGGCAATATAGGCTTGAATTTGATTGGCGAATTCGTTAAATGCCCCATCCGGGTATTTATTAAAGTTCCAGCTCAGTGCCTTCCCTTCCTGACTATATTTCATCACTTCCGCGCCCAGATCGCCAAGGATCGCCGGGTCCACCTTGATGCTCTTGAATGCCGGGATAAATTTGAACTCGTCGGTAATATATTTCTTGCCAATATCCGAGGTAACCATCCAGTTCAAGAACTCCTTCGCTTCCGCCTTAACCTTGGACTTATTATTGATCACCCAGCTGTTCGGAACCCCTACAAACAGCTTATCATTAGCCGCCGCATCCTCATTGATCGGCATCGGCATCATTCCGAGATTGAGGTTCGGATTAATGCTGTCAATCTGCACCTGGGTCCAGTTGCCCTGCTGGGTGATGGCTGCCTTACTATTAGAGAAATCGGTCATTTCCGTATTGTAATCAGTAGTCAGTGGGTTCTTGTTTCCGTATTTCAAAGTTAGATCAAGCAGGTTCACCCATTCTTCGAAGGCACGGTTGCCCGGAATTTTGCCTGTGCCGTCGTTCAGGCTCTTGATGAAGGCATTGGGATCATCCTGATGAGCGAAAGCCACGTTCAGATTATGGTTGCCCAGAATCCACATTTCCTGATAGCCATTGACAAACGGAGTAATTCCAGCTGCCTGAAGCTTTTTAGCCGCCTCTTCAAGACCGGTCAGCGTAGTAGGAACCTCGGAGACTCCTGCCTTCGCGAATAAGTCCTTATTGTAGACAAAGCCATAACCTTCAAGATTCATAGGCTGCCCATACAGCTTCCCATCTTTGGTGATCGGTTCCTTCGCCACATCCACAATATCCTTCACCCAAGGCTCGCCAGACAGATCCTCCAAATTGTTCTGCCAGGTATCCAGGTCGCTGTAGCCTCCGTTGTTAAAAATATCCGGTTCATCCCCTGAAGCGAATTTAGCTTTGAGTGCAGCATTGTAATCAGAGCCTCCACCAACCGTCTGAATATCCAGCTTAACCCCGGGATGGCTTGCCTCATATTCGCCCTTTAGCTTGTTCAGAGCTTCAGCAATTTCTACCTTGAACTGAAAAATTTTGATGGTCTTCGTCTCCTGGGCCTGGCCTTGTCCCTGCGTATCAGCCGACTTCTTGCTGTTACTGTTATCCTTGTTTCCGCAGCCTGCCAGCATAAGTGAGAGTGACATGGTAACGATCAATGACAGCTTGGCATAGTTCTTCAAGAATGAATCCTCCCTTTTTCTTTCAATTGGCGGTTAAGACTGTTTTTCAAGTTGTGCAATCGCTTGCAATTCAATTATATAGATAACTTCATTAAGACGAACAGACAGGATATTGATCAATCTGGTGGAGTGAATTGACCTCCTTCACCCCTTGACTGCCCCTTGGGTAATCCCTTCAATGACATATCTCTGCATCGTGAGGAAGAAGACAATCACCGGCAATATGCCAAGCACCAGGGCAGGCAAAGCCAAATCCCACTGCTTCGTATACTGGCCGAAGAACGCATAAGTGGCAATCGGAATTGTCCGGTCACCCGGAGACTGAAGAACCAAGGATGGCAGCAAATAGTCATTCCAGATCCACAGCGTATTCAGAATGATCACCGTAACAAACATCGGCTTCATCAGCGGGAACACGATGCGGTAGAATAAGCCTAAAGTGCCCGAACCATCCACACGAGCAGCCTCCTCAATCTCCAGCGGAATCGATTTGACAAATCCGTGGAAGAGAAATATGGACAGTGGAACGCCAAAGCCCAAATAGCAGATGATCAGCCCATAAAGGCTGTCCATAAGACCCAGGTAGCCACCCACCTTTACCAGCGGAATCATAATGGATTGGAACGGAATGACCATGGCAGCAACGAACAGGAAGAACAGCAGACGATTTAACCGGGTATTGTGGCGCACCATCCAGTAGGCTGCCGTGGCACTGAAGAAGGCCAGAGCCAGATTGCTGACCACGGTGATCGTCAGCGAATTCAAGAAGGCTGCAGGAAAGTCTGTAATCTCCCAAGCCTTTCGGTAGTTCTCCCATTCCCAAGCTTGCGGCAGGCTGGCTGCATTAGACATCAAATCCCCGAAGCTCTTCACGGAATTGACCGTTAGGAAATAGAACGGAATGAGGAATAACAGGCCGATGGCAATCATAACGAGTTCAGTAATCCCTGTGGCCGCCCGATATTTTTTCAGAGCATCCATCATCTTAAGCTTCAACCTCCCTGCTCTTCGTGAACTTCACCTGCAGACTGGTAATAACAGCAACGATCAGGAAGAAGATGATGGCCTTGGCTGTCCCCAGCCCGTAATTGTTGCGGGCAAATGCCTCGTTATAAATATTCATGGCTACCGATTCTGTCGAGCCGTAAGGCCCCCCCTTGGTCAGTGACAAATTTAAGTCATACATCTTGAAGGACCAGGAGATCGCCAGGAACAAGGAGACGGTCACGGCGGGCATAACAAGGGGAATGATAATGGATTTTAGAATTTGGCCTCTGCTCGCTCCATCAATTTCAGCGGCCTCAAGCAGGTCTTTCGGTACATTGCTGAGCGAGGAGATATAAATAACCATCAGGTAACCGGCCGTCTGCCACACAAAGACAATGACAATGCCCCAGAAGGCCGTATTCTCCGTGCCGAGCCAGGCCAGCTTGAAGAAGCCAAGCCCTGTGCTCTCACCCAGTGCGCCAAACCCCTTGATGAAGATAAACTGCCAGATGAATCCGAGCAGCAGACCGCCGATGACATTCGGCATGAAGAAGACCGTCCGCAGGATATTTCGGGTTGCAAGCGGCTTGGTCAGGAAATAAGCCAGAAAAAAGCCGAGCACATTGGTCAGCACTACACCGATTAGAGTGAAGCGGGCTGTAAACCAGAAAGCCTCGCGGAACTGGGTATCCTCCATGAATATTTGCCGGAAGTTATTTAGACCGATCCAATCGACCTTGCCCGACACACCATCCCAATCGGTAAAAGAATAATAGACACCGAGCAGGAACGGGACGATCATGATGAGAATAAAAAAGAGTGCGGCAGGGCCTACGAAAATCAGTTGGTGGGCCCATTTCAAATAAGTTCTGCGGTTCATGAAATCCTTCTCCTTTGCTTAAGAGGTAGCTCTAGTATGACGAATTGCCATCAGGAAAAACATGGAGGATTATGAACGATTAGGTGGAAAATATTGACCCATTCTTGTACCTAAGAAAGGCGGAGGATGAACCTGAAATTCCGCAGTATACGCGCCCGGCTTGTAAAGTTCATGCTGATAGTTACAACGCTCCCGCTGGTCATTTCACTGCTGATTACGCTGACCCATACGCGAGAATCTGTGAAAGCGCAGTCACTAGCCGAGAACAAACGCCTGATGATCCAAGGCGGGACAAATCTATCCAATTATTTAAACCGCATTCGAGAGACTTCCAATCTTGCTTATGCCGATCCGAGCTTCCTCCGCAATCTGACCAAGGGGCCGGACGACTATCGCTCTTCAGCGGAAATTTATACGACGCTGCTTACCATTCAAGGAGCGCTGCCGGATATTACGCAGCTCTATCTGTATTCCAGACTGCATAAGCAATCCACACTGGTGACCCGCAGCCTGCCCCGGCGGGAAGACCATGCCAAGCCTTACACGGAGGCGCTCAAGTTTGCCAACATGGACATGGCGATCGAACCGCCGCATTCTATGCACAGCTACGGTCTCTCGACAGCTGCAGCCCCTGAAGCGGGGCCCGTGCTGACCTTTTACCGTTCCATTAGCCGAATTCCCTCCAAGGAACAAATCGCGCTGCTCGCGATTGACCTGCGGCTGGACAGCTTGAACAGCATCTGTGACTCCTTATATGACCCAGAGAAAGAAAATATACAGCTGGTCAACGAACAGGGAGTGATTATATACAGCGGCAATCCGGATGAACTAGGCCAGGCTATGAAGCAGCCCGAACTTCTAAGTCGGACGGGAAGCGATAACGAAGGATACTTTGATGGGGATAACGCCATGCACATTTATCAGCGCATTGAGCTCCCGTTCGCAAAGTGGACCTTGGTCAAATCCATTCCGCATGCGGCGCTATACCAGAACTCCACCCAACTGACCAGCATCAACGCGGTGATCGCAGGTCTGGCGCTGCTCACGGTGGTTTTCGGTACGCTCTTCATTTCATTTCGCATTACCCGGCCCATTAAGCAGCTTGCCCGCTATATGAACGAGATTCAAATAGGACGGCTGGATATCGATATCCAGGTTGCTGCGCGGGAGGATGAAATCGGCGTACTCTCTAGACGGTTCCGGCAAATGATGGACACAATCAACAATCTGATTCTGCAAGAGTACAAATTAGAGCTCGTCAATAAGACAACTCAGCTCAAGGCGCTCCAGGCCCAGATCGATCCGCATTTCTTATATAACTCTCTGCAGTCCATCGGCACTCTGGCCCTGCAGCATCAAGCGCCGCGCGTATACTCGCTGATTGTGTCGCTGGCGAACATCATGAGATACAACATGCGCAACGAAGAAGCGCTTGTTCCCCTTCAGCAGGAGATCAGCTATCTCAAGCTATATCTTGAACTGCAACAGGAACGCTTTGCCGATCGTCTGCACATCACCTGGTCACTTGATGAAGAGAGCCTGCAGGCTCTAGTGCCCAAGATGATTCTGCAGCCCCTAGCCGAGAATTACTTCAAACATGGAATTGAAGCGGGGATTCAAGACGCTTGCCTGCACTTCTCCAGCCGAATCACCCCGATGAAGAGGCTGATTATCACCCTGGAGAACAATGGCGCGTCGATTCCCCCCGAACGGCTTGAACAAATTGCAGCCAGTCTAACGGAAAGGGCGGACAGCCATATCCGTCCGCCTGACCCTGCAGCCCCAATCGGGCTGCGCAATGTTCTTGCCCGGCTCAGGCTCTATTCTGATGAAAGCGCTGATTTACAAATTGAGAATATTTCACCGCAGGGGGTCCGGGTTACACTGGACATCCCGGAGAGGAGTACAGAGCGCGATGAAAGCATTGATTGTGGATGATGAGAAGCATGTCAGGGAGGCGATCCGGCTGCTGGCCGCATGGGAGCAGCATGGGATTCATCAAATTCTGGAGGCCTCCGATGGCGAAGAAGCCCTGGCGGTGATCCGGCAGCACAACCCGCAAATTGTGCTCACCGATATGCGGATGCCCCGCAGCGACGGCAAGGAGCTTATCGCCTGGCTGAGCGAATCGGCCCCTCAGATCAAGGTTATTGTCATCAGCGGTTATGATGACTTTGATCTGGTTAGACATACTCTGCGGTATGGAGGGATGGATTATATCCTCAAACCCGTAGAAGAAACGGCCTTAAATGAAGCACTGGAGACAGCTGTGAGGGTATGGCGAGAGCATGAGCTTCAGCAGGGATATATGATAAAGCAGAATGTGGCCCTCAATGAACTAAGGCCCCATCTGGTGGACCGCATGCTGACCACCCTTACATCGGGGGAGACTGGCACCGAGCAGGTCCTAACCCAGCTGCGTGAGGAAGGGCTTCTGCCGCCTGTGCATGCAGCCTGCTCAGCAGCCGCCGCAAGCATCCAGCAGCTGGACCCGGAGATACTGGAAAAATTCGGTGAACAAGATGAGCTGCTTCTATTTGCGCTCATTAATATTTGCAGCGAATTCATCCAGCAGGCGGGCATCATTTTTCGTTATCTGCACAGTCCGGGGACTGTGCTGATCTACTATTGGGGGCAAGAGAATCTGGCTGGAATTCTCAAGCGAATAAATGAAGGAATCTATACTGCGTTTCACCGACGTGTGCATTTTGGACTCAGCCTAGAGCATACCCTTCCTTCGGATATCCCCCTGCTGCTTCAGGAGGCCGAGCAGGCTCTGTGGCGCAGAAATCTGCAAGAAAACGGCGAATATGTACACCTCTATGACAACCGGACTATAGCCACTTCGCAGCCTCCCGCTCTGACCGGATGGGAGGATAAGCTTCGCACTGCCGCCATGAGCGGGAACGAAGAGCTGCTTCGTCAGAATGTGTCGCTGTGGCTGGAAGAGATCAAACAGCGCAGTCCGATAACCCCCGAGCAGCTGCTCCACCTAAGTCAAGAATGGAACTGGATGCTGCACCAGTGGGGGGCGGACGCGGACACTCGGGATTGGGGCAGCACCCGACAGCCTCCTTGCTCTCTTCCGCTGAATCAAGCGGGTGAGCTGGACTTCGGGCTGTGGCTGGAACAGCTGGTGAGTACACTTAAGGCTGCCGGCCAGCAGATGGCTAAGGTAACGAGGACGGAAATGCCCACCATTCAGGAAATTGCACGCTTTGTAGAGGAACATTACCACCAGGAAATCTCCCTGCAGGATATATCCTCCCGCTTCTTCCTCAGCCGCGAGTATATTTCCCGGAGGTTCAAGCAGGTGTTCGGCATCACCCTCTCCGATTTTGTTGTACAAACCCGTATTCAGCATGCCCGCATGCTTCTGCTGAACCCGAATTTTCGCATTATTCAAGTAGCGGAGATGGTAGGATTCCAGGACGAGAAATATTTCAGCAAAGTATTTAAGAGGCTGGAAGGAGTCACACCGAATGAATATCGCAAGCAGAACTCGATATCATAACCCTTTGTTACGCAAAAAGACGCAAACCGCTAAATGCGGCTTGCGTCTTTATTCTGCAGCGGCCAGAGGAAGGAGGGAAGCCTCCATGCACGAGAACGCTTCACGTTATTCTCGTCCGTATTCCCTGAAGGTTCTGCCTATCGGTTCTCTCACCGATGCTTGAGCTTCGAGATCCTCTTCGCCTGCCAGCATGTAATATCGAAGAGAATAAGTGCTGACCGTGTCTCCCTGGACCGTGACCACCCGGTCCTCTCTTAGCTCCATTATTCTGCCTTCTACGACGTGAGATTGATACATGGAGGCTCTCGCTCCTTCTATTTCAGCAGGATTCCCCTGCCTTAGTCTGCTTGCTGCTGCATGATATGATCAACCCTATAGACTAGGGTTGCTTAACTGCGGTCCCGGGTCCAGTTGTGGTATTCACGTTCGGCGTCGTCCTTCGAATGTCCGTAACGTTCCTGAAGCTTGCCGATCAGCTTGTCCTTCTCGCCTCCGATGACATCCAGGTCATCATCCGTCAATTTCCCCCACTGCTTCTTGGCCTCACCCTTCAGTTGATTCCACTTCCCTTTAAAAACATTGCTATCCATGTCTATCAGCTCCTTATTGTTAGTCTGCTGTGAATCGGTAGCAGCTTCTTCATAGGAAAAACAACCGTTGTGGGCTCCCACATACAGATCATTACCCGTCTTGAGTATCGCCGAATCGGCATACAAAAAGGACGCTTCTTAAGAAGAAACGCCCCCTTTCTTACGTTTATAATCCTCAACAAACAAACCTGCAAAATAAGGGTCCCACTGGGTCCCTCTGCCTTCTTCAAGAATCCGGATCGCCGTATCCGTATCCATTCCCTGGCGGTATGGCCTGCTTGAGGTCATCGCGTCGAAGGCATCCGCAACAGCGATAATCCGGCCGAATAGCGGGATATCTTCAGCCCGGAGTGCATCCGGGTACCCTTTGCCATCATATCTCTCATGGTGGGACCGAACGCCGGGAAGAATGGGAGCGATCGCATCCGAGGGTTCGATCTGCCGAAGGATGTTCTCCCCCTGGACCGGATGCTGCTTGATCTGGCCGAATTCCTCTTCGGTCAGCTTGCCATCCTTCAGCAGCACAGCATCCCGCGTTCCGATCTTGCCGATGTCATGAAGCAGTGCTGACTTGCGCAGCTGTTCCATTGTAGCTTCCGGAAGATTAGCCAGCATGCCGATATGGATGGCATATTCCGCCACTCGCTGCGAATGCCCGGCCGTATAAGGATCTCTCGCATCAAGTGCGGCTGCCAAGGTCGAGAAGTAACTCTCAATCAGCTGGTTGTTGCGGGCATCCTGCTCCTTAATGCTCTGAAGCATGTGATTAAAGCCCGATACCAGCTTGGAGAACTCATCGGAGAACAAGTCGCTCGCATGGGTCTGAAGATTGCCTGCTTTGACTTTTGCCATCACTTCATACAGATGCTGAATCGGACGCTCCACCTCACGGGTCAGCATCCATGCTCCCATGTAAGAGAAGAGCAAACCCACAATCAGCACATACCCTGCCCACTGCCAATATGTATTATCGCCGTTCGTCCAACCTCCCATCTTGAACTGAACGACAAGACTATACAGCAAAAGCGGGAAGACCCCGATCAGAAAGGCACTCCAGCGGAATTTTCGCCGAATCGAGATGATAACCTGCCCCTCCAGCGAAATATCCCGTCCATAATTCCTGCGACTGTACTCGTGCAGCTTGCCAATAATGGGACGAATCGCATAGCAAGTCAGATAAAATTCAATGATCGCATGCATCGATGCAATCAGCAAAGCACCCAGAAAGGCAAAGAAGATATAGTAAGCCGGAAAAGAGAACTTCCCCAGCTTCAGGAACCACAACGTCAGCACAATCGCCGGCAGCGCCATGCCAATAAAATGCGGAATCATTATCCGCTTAACAGCAAGCCCTGGAAGCCTATGGACATGTTTATATATTATTTCCAGGCGGTCCCAGCTTGTTCGCTCTTGATCGAACACCTCGCGAATTGGCTTAACATGGCGGATGAACACCAGGGTTTCAGCAGTAATCATGACAGCCGCAGATATGACTAATACCGTTAACAGCCACAGCAGCTCCTTCGATGAAAGGCTCAATGTTGTGAGCACCATCAATCCCCCGACACCAGCCACAGCCACCAATGATCCGATCAAATAATTGAACACAAGGCGAATAATAAACGTCTTATAAACCTTCACGGGTACGACTTCCTTTCCTAGCACTCTTCGTAAAGCGTCTAATACCCATTGATGCTATGAACTTTTCCATTAATAGCAGCTCTCTGTTCTTTATCGGTTGAACCTAACTGTTTTTTGATTAATAGCTCCATTATTTTAAAAAACGCACCCAAGCTTTGGAGAAAGGCCTTTGTTTCGTTCGTCATGTTTTTTGTCTAAATGAATTGCATATACTTTAATTATTACAGACGGGAGGACTACGCTTGCACTTAACCACATTAACAGATTATATCATTATACTGCTGGCTGGCCTTCTGCTCGTGGGTGTACTATCCACCAAATTCTCCAGCCGGTTTGGCCTGCCTTCACTGGTTTTCTTTATCGTCATTGGGATGGTACTCAGCCGGTTTATATATTTTGATAATGTCTTCCTCACTCAGCTGGTCGGCACCTTCGCGCTGATTATCATTTTGTTCG
>NZ_CP028922.1:0-12500 GCF_003060825.1 Paenibacillus sp. CAA11 | reverse complement strand
TGCACTCAAGCCACCCAGTTTCCAGTGCGACCCGGAGTTGAGCTCCAGGATTAAACACCAGACTTAAATGGCCGCCTGCGCGCGCTTTACGCCCAATAATTCCGGACAACGCTTGCCCCCTACGTATTACCGCGGCTGCTGGCACGTAGTTAGCCGGGGCTTTCTTCTCAGGTACCGTCACCTTAAGAGCAGTTACTCTCTCAAGCGTTCTTCCCTGGCAACAGAGCTTTACGATCCGAAAACCTTCATCACTCACGCGGCGTTGCTCCGTCAGACTTTCGTCCATTGCGGAAGATTCCCTACTGCTGCCTCCCGTAGGAGTCTGGGCCGTGTCTCAGTCCCAGTGTGGCCGTTCACCCTCTCAGGTCGGCTACGCATCGTCGCCTTGGTGAGCCGTTACCCCACCAACTAGCTAATGCGCCGCAGGCCCATCCGTAAGTGACAGATTGCTCCGTCTTTCCCAAATCCCTCATGCGAGGAACTTGTGTATCCGGTATTAGCTACCGTTTCCGGTAGTTATCCCAGTCTTACAGGCAGGTTGCCTACGTGTTACTCACCCGTCCGCCGCTAAGTTATTTAGAAGCAAGCTTCTAAATAACTCCGCTCGACTTGCATGTATTAGGCACGCCGCCAGCGTTCGTCCTGAGCCAGGATCAAACTCTCCAATAAAGGATGAACAAATCTTCCGACAAGAACCGGACGATTTTTCATCCAAGATGGAAGGATCTACTCACCCGAAGGGAGTGGCTTTCCATCAAAATTGTTTGATGACTCATTTTGAAACTGACGAGAAAACTTAATCTCTCATTGTATATCTCACTCGTTGTTCAGTTTTCAAAGATCAAACTTCTTTGTTAGCGACTCATCATCACCAACTCTTATATAATACCATGCTACCGAGCATAATGCAAGCTTTTTTTCGACAAAATATTTTGTTCTAAAATCAAATTCGCTTATGCCCTGTAGAAGAAGCTTATTAACTATACCTTACTTGTTCGCCTCTCGTCAACCCTAGGATAAAACTTCCTCAATATAGATCTGACGCTGCTGTTCCAAGTTAATAATGTCTCCTTGAACAGATACCATCGGGCGGGTAGGATGATCTCGGTCTGAGAATATAATTTCACCAATTGCGTCATTACTCAGTCTCACCTTCATACCATTGTGAAGCTGAGTTACTTTGCTGATAAAGGTTTGAACAACACCAGGGTCTAGCTTGCCAAATGCTTCTGACTGAATTTGTTCCAACACCAAATAAGGGGATTGGGCTTTACGATACCGTTTCTTTAATGTCATAGCATGGAAAATGTCAGCAACCGCGACAATTTTGGCGTAAACATGGATTTTATCCCCCGTCAGACGCAAAGGATAACCTGAGCCGTTAATTTTCTCATGATGCTGCAATGCTGCTAATCTAACGCCCTCATTAAGGGCCGCAATACTGCGAAGCATCTGATATCCATAGGTGGTGTGAAGCCGAACCTCTTCTGTCTCTTCAGAGTTCAGGGGGAGCGGGCTATAGAGGAGCTTAGGGTCCACCTTGGCATTACCTATATCATGCAGCAAACCGGCCAAGCCAACCTGCATCCAATCCTTCTGAGGAAGTCCATACCACTGAGCAAGTGTATAAGAGGTTAGAGCAGATAAGATTGCATTATGATATACATAGTCATACTCATTCATCGCGCGAGGCGTGAAGGTCAAGATGTTATAAGATTTGATTTGCCCGATCAACAGCTCCAGCTGGTTGCGCAGCTCATACACAGGTAAATTGGATGCAAGCACAGACTGAAACGCGCTCTTCACCAAATTCAGCATTCGATCATACTCGCTTTGAAATTGGTTTGCAGCTGTCTTTATAGGTTCCGCAGTAACAGGGCTATTTGAACTATTCCCCTTTGCTGCTTCCTTCTTGTTGCCTAGTTTGTCCTCTGCACCATCAATTTCAACCTCTGTAACAAGGAAAGCCTGTAAAATATCCAGGTCTCTGGGTAGAAGAATTTTTCCCTTCGGCATTAACAAACCGCCTAAAGGAGTATGCACTGGACTAGCCACTTTTAAACCGGGTTTTATCTCTGAAATCGGAACACTTGCCATTATCGTTACCTCGCTCACATTCTCATTAGGCTAAAGTACTAATTATGTTTTTGAAAAACTGCTTAACACAGTCATTATATACGTCTTTTAGTGTAGTAACAATCTTGCTTTGTCAAAAAGATCAACTCTTCTGAAATAGTAAAAACGGATCTCCATATATGGAGATCCGTTTCGTCTGACTATAGCTATACTATTCCTGCTCGATATCGTCTGGAGTATCGCTCATCTCCGGTGCGACAATTTCATCATCTGTTCCTGCCGCGTCAAGCAGTTCCTCTTCCACGCTTACAGGATCTTCTCCTTCAAGCAGGTCATCTTGTTCTTCAGTCTTATCTGTTCTACATACCGTAGCAACCGAATCCTCGTCCCGGATATTAATCAGCTTCACGCCTTGAGCATATCGGCCCATAGTTGATATACCGGCCATACTCGTCCGGATCAGCGTACCGCTGCTGGTGATGATCATCAGATCCTCTTCATCCTTAACCAGCTTCAGCGCGATGACAGAACCATTCTTCTCGGTCACGTTGATAGTCTTAATCCCTTTACCGCCACGGCTCTGAACACGATAATCGCCCTCTGGCGTACGCTTGCCATATCCCTTGGTCGTGACAATCAGAATGTCTTGTCCAGGTTCGATTACATCCATCCCGATTAAGGCATCGGATGGATCAAGCGTAATCCCCTTAACCCCGGTTGCACCCCGTCCCATGGAACGCACATCGCGCTCTGGGAAGCGGATAGACATACCGTTCGCCGTTCCCAAGATAACTTCTTGATTCCCGTCGGTAAGCTTCACTTCAATCAGCGCATCATCCTCACGCAGATTGACAGCAATCAATCCGCCCTTACGAATATTGACGTAATCGTTCAGCGGCGTCTTCTTCACAATACCATGGCGGGTGGCGAAGAACAGGTATTTATCAGTTTCATCAGGTTCAACCGGGATAACCGCATTCACATTCTCCCCTTGTTCAATCTGAATCAGGTTGATAATTGGAGTCCCTCTAGCTGTCCGGCCAAGCTCAGGAATTTCATAAGCCTTAATCCGGTAAGCTTTACCGCGGTCGGTAAAGAACATCAAGTAGTTATGAGAATTGGTCACGAACAGATGCTCAACAAAGTCGTTATCCTTCGTATCCATTCCCATGATCCCACGGCCTCCACGCTTCTGGCTGCGGTAGGTTGTAACAGGAAGACGTTTGATATAGCCCGTGTGGGTAATCGTAACGACAACCTCTTCCCGCGGGATCAGATCCTCGTCAAGAATGCTCTCTTCACCGATTGTAATCTCTGTACGGCGTGCATCGGCATATTTCTCTTTGATTTCCTGCAGTTCCTGGCTGATAATGCCTAACACAAGCTGTTCACTGGCCAAAATCTCGCGGTATTCCGCAATTTTAGCCATCAGCTCATTATACTCGTTCTCGATCTTCTCACGTTCCAAGCCGGTTAACCGGCGCAGACGCATATCGAGAATCGCTTGAGCCTGCTCATAGCTTAAGCCGAACCGGCTGATCAAGCCTTCACGCGCCTCTTCATCAGAACTTGATGAACGAATCAGAGCGATAACCTCATCAATATGGTCAAGAGCAATCCGCAATCCTTCGAGAATATGGGCGCGGGCCTCTGCCTTCTTAAGGTCATACTCTGTCCGGCGGCGAATGACTTCAATCTGGTGATTAATATAATGCTGCAGCACTTCTTGCAGAGTAAGAATTTTCGGCTCGTTATTCACAATAGCAAGCGTATTGATACCGAAGGTTGTCTGAAGCGCTGTATGCTTGTAAAGATTATTCAGCACTACGTTCGGGTTCACGTCACGGCGCAGCTCAATGACGATCCGCATTCCATTACGATCGGACTCATCCCTCAGATCCGTGATTCCTTCGACTCTCTTCTCTCTTACAAGCTCTGCAATTTTCTCCACCAGACGCGCTTTGTTAACTTGGTAAGGCAGTTCATTTACAATGATGCGGGCCTTATTGTTAACCTCTTCAATTTCCGTTCTAGCTCTCATGGTGACGGAGCCCCGTCCTGTTGTATAAGCCTGGCGAATACCCTCGCGTCCTAAAATAAAGCCTGCCGTTGGAAAATCCGGACCTTGGATATAATTCATAAGATCCAATGAAGTCAGCTCCGGATTCTCGATCAAGGCTTGAACGCCTTCAATGACTTCGCCAAGATTGTGAGGCGGTATATTGGTTGCCATACCGACAGCGATCCCGGAGACACCGTTCACCAGCAGGTTAGGGTAACGTGCCGGAAGCACAACCGGCTCCTGCTCTTCGCCGTCATAGTTCGGCATAAAGTCAATGGTCTCTTTATTAATGTCACGCAGCAGTTCCATAGCAATCTTAGACAGACGAGCTTCGGTATACCGCATTGCTGCAGCAAAGTCACCATCTATGGAGCCAAAGTTCCCGTGTCCATCCACAAGCATATTACGCATTGAAAAATCCTGTGCCATCCGTACCATGGATTCATAAACCGCCGAGTCGCCGTGCGGGTGGTACTTACCGATGACTTCGCCGACGATTCTCGCCGATTTCTTATACGGCTTATCTGGCGACATGCCTAGCTCTGACATCGCGTATAAAATACGACGATGCACCGGCTTAAGTCCATCACGGACATCCGGCAGAGCGCGGCTTACAATAATGCTCATCGCATAATCCATGAAAGATTCACGCATTTCGACTCCGATGTCACGATCCACAATTTGCGGTTGTTTATCTTCCGCCATGCTGAGCCTCCCTCAATGATTACAGTGTATTTATCTATGGGATGAATAAATAAAGCCGCATTCCTGAATAAAATCGCTAACATCCATTATATTACTTTCACAAATTCAGCACAATTAAACATCAGATCGCGAGCCTTTATCCCAATTACCAATCAAAATGGGGAGGTGTCCACTCCCATTTCGCTATGGTCACATACACTACAAATATAGGCGTTTCCTTAAATCATCAAAAAATATGGAAAATCCCCATATCTTATAATTATATCATTGTTTTTCTCTTCTGTCCTCTGCTATTCTCTGCCTTCAGCTTAAGGAAACGCCATAAAGTTCTGTAGAAGGGAATGAATCACTATTGGGCATACAGCGAATTGCAAGTAAGTGGGAAAAAACTAAGGTGCTACTGATGAAAGATGATTTGCAGCCGTATATTCCCGAAACTCAGCTTTTTGGTTTGGAGCACTTACAGCCTATGCTGGATACTTACGGGCTCATCTACCTTAAACCTGATTGCGGAACTTACGGCCAGGGTGTCATGAACTTGGAGAGGGTCCCTTCTGAACAGGATCCGAACATCACGGTGCTGACACTGCGCTCAGGAATCCAAAGCGATAGCTTTGCAACTTTAGAAGAGGTTTTTCCCGTATTGCAGGAGAGGATTGGCCAACGCCCCTATATCATGCAGAAGGGGATCCGCCTGCTTACCTACAATGAGCGTTGTTTTGATCTTCGCGTGCTGGTGCAGAAAAATTACCGTAATATGTGGGAGACTACCGGCTATATCGGCCGTGTGGCAGCTTTGCAGAAGATTGTCACTAACCATCATAATGGAGGCAGCTCCTTCCCAGTAAATGAGCTTTTGAAAGGTTATATGGACGTTCACCGGATGGCTCAGTTTATTACAGAGCTGCGCGGCCTAGGACAGCGTGTAGGACAGCAGCTCTCAAGAAAGTACCCCAAACTCAAAGAAATTGGGCTGGATATTGCAGTGGATGCAGAATTTAAACTTTGGATATTAGAGGTCAATACCAAGCCAGCTCTTTTCCCCTTTAAATGGCTTAAAGATAAGACCATTTACAAAAGAATACGTAGGTATGCCGTAAGATATGGGCGGCTGCGTGCAAAGAGAAGAGCCTACTAATCTCGTATTATCATCTACAAAAAAAGACGGCTGCCAAAACAGGCAACCGTCTTCTGCTTAGATATCCAGATTTCTCACGTATTTGGCATGCTCTTGAATGAACTCACGGCGCGGTTCCACATTGTCCCCCATCAGCTTGTCGAACAGGGCATCCGCCAGAATGGCGTCAGAGATAGAAACCTGCTGCATCGTGCGGCTCTCCGGATCCATCGTCGTCTCCCACAGCTGGGAGGCGTTCATCTCTCCAAGGCCTTTATACCGCTGTACATTGTATTTGGCGCCTTCGCCAAACTCAGCAATAATCGCATCCCGCTCTTTCTCCGAATTCGCATAGCGAATCACTTTGTTGCGCTCAACCTTGAACAGCGGCGGCTGTGCAATGTAGACATAGCCGGCCTCAATGATTGGGCGCATGAAGCGGAAGAAGAACGTAAGCAGCAAGGTACGGATATGAGCGCCGTCAACGTCGGCGTCTGTCATCAGAATGACTTTGTGGTAACGAGCCTTTTCTAAATTGAACTCCTCGCCAATACCGGTTCCCAGAGCCGTAATAATCGCACGAACCTCAGCATTGCCCAAGATCCGGTCGAGTCTCGCCTTCTCTACGTTCAGAATCTTACCGCGGATCGGAAGAATCGCCTGGAAGTGCCGGTCGCGTCCCTGCTTGGCAGATCCGCCAGCCGAGTCACCTTCGACGATATACATCTCACTGATCGACGCATCTTTGGAGGAGCAGTCGGCCAGCTTTCCGGGCAGGGAGCTAACCTCAAGTGCACTCTTACGGCGTGTCAGCTCACGTGCCTTACGCGCAGCTTCCCGGGCGCGTGAGGCTTGCAGAGCCTTCTCCAGAACACGACGAGATACCGACGGATTCTCCTCCATGAATTCCTGAAGCTTCTCCGCAAAAAGGGATTCGACAATCCCGCGGACTTCACTGTTCCCAAGCTTGGTCTTGGTCTGACCCTCGAACTGCGGCTCAGGAATCTTCACGGAGATAATAGCCGTCAAACCTTCACGGACATCGTCACCGGATAAATTGGAGTCATTATCTTTGATCATTCCCGCTTTGCGGGCGTAATCATTAATAATTCTTGTCAGCGCACTCTTAAATCCGGACTCATGCGTACCGCCCTCATGCGTGTTGATATTATTGGCAAAAGAGTAAATATTCTCGGTATAGCTATCGTTATATTGCAGAGCGATCTCAACCTGGATAGCATCTCTTGAGCCTTCAACATAGATTGGTTGTTCATGAAGTGCTTCCCGGTTCTGGTTCAGGAACTTCACATACTCGATAATCCCGCCTTCGTAATGATAGGAACCTCCTTCACCCGTACGCTCATCGTGCAGAGTGATATTAATACCCTTGTTAAGAAAGGCAAGTTCCCGAATCCGTGTCACCAGCGTATTGTAGTCAAATACCGTAGTCTCTGTAAAAATCTCAGGATCGGGCGTAAATGTCGTCTTGTTGCCCGTCTCCTCCGTATCCCCGATAATCCGCACATCATATTGCGGAACACCGCGGTGATACTCTTGCTGATAGATGTGTCCGTCACGCTTAACCTCTACGATGACCTTGGTGGATAGGGCGTTCACAACCGAAACACCTACACCATGCAAACCGCCGGATACCTTGTATCCTCCACCGCCAAATTTACCACCTGCGTGCAGGACAGTCATGACGACTTCAAGCGTAGACTTCTTCATCTTCGGATGCTCACCTACAGGAATACCGCGTCCATTATCTACTACGGTAACGCTGTTATCCTGATGAACAATCACGTCAATCTTATTGGCATAGCCGGCCAGCGCTTCGTCGATGCTGTTGTCCACTACTTCCCATACCAAATGATGCAGCCCTCTGGCGCTGGTGGAACCGATATACATCCCCGGACGTTTGCGAACAGCCTCCAGTCCCTCCAGCACCTGTATATTGCTTTCATCATACGATTGTTCGTTGATAGACATGCCTTCACCTACTTCTATGGATTAGAATGTGCCCTGATCATACTGCGGGCTTCTCGTAAATTGGTATAACTACTAGCTATGCTCATAACTCTATGCAAAAAAAGTGTTGGATCTCTTCTTAAGGGTTGCTGAGGATATAGGGGAATAGTATACCGTTTGCTTTGTGACAACGATGGACTTGGCTTCTTCCTCTCCAATCTGGACTACGTTCTTTGATTTCTGCGCATGGCTCACAAACTGCTTGGAGATCTTAGAAGATTTCTCAATGGAAATATCAAAGATGGCAACCAGCTCTTTTGAGGATATTACCTTCTCTCCGCCCAAATGAATGTACACTTTCCCTTCCTCCCATCCTTTAGGACAACACTTGACCGTCCTGTACATGAAAAATACTAGCGTCCTTCAGCCGGCTAGCGTTAATGCTCTCCATCCCGGTAGCGGTGATGAACGTCTGCACCTTACTTTGAAAAGTCTCGATCAGCTGAGTCTGACGATAGGGATCCAGCTCCGAGAGCACATCATCAAGCAGGAGCACCGGATATTCCCCGATCTCCTCATGAATAAGTTCTATTTCGGCTAGTTTGAGCGATAAAGCTGTCGTCCGCTGCTGACCTTGGGATCCGTATACCTGTGCTTCCTTGCCGTTGATGTAAAAGGACAAATCGTCACGATGCGGACCGGCCAGAGTCATCCCTCGCCGGATCTCCTGATCCTTCATTTGTGATAACTTTATCATAAAATGCTCTAATAAGACAGCTTCTTCTTCCTCTTCAGGCTCACTGAAGGAGGGTAGATAGGATAATTCCAGTGTCTCGCTTCCGTCCGTAATTCCATAATGAATGTCCGCAGCCCACTTTTGCAGCTTTCTTATAAATTGTTTCCTTCTTTTCACGATTTTAACACCATGCTCTGCAAGCTGTTCATTCCAGATCTCCAGCATAGCCTGCATCTCAGGCCCGGCATTCCAAGCCTGCTTCAGCATGTTATTACGCTGTACCAGAATCTTCTGATACTGCTGAAGGTGGAACAGGTAGCTTGGAACCACTTGACCGATCTCCATATCCAAAAATCTGCGGCGTACACCGGGAGTTCCCTTCACAATTTCAAGATCCTCGGGTGCGAACATCACCACATTTAGTGCACCGATAAAATCACTGAGCTTCCGCTGCTCCAGGCCATTGAGCTTAGCCTTCTTCCCTTGCGAGGAAAGCCTCAGCTCTAGGTTGACTGGGCCGTACTTTTTCTCTACCTGCGCGGCAAGCACCGCAGCGTCTGCTTGAAAGGAGATCAGCTCCTTGTCCTTAGACGTGCGGTGCGATTTGGTGAGCGCCAGAACGAGGATGGCTTCCAGCAGGTTGGTCTTCCCTTGCGCATTGCGGCCAAGGAGTAGATTCACACTCCCAAAGCTATCGAGCTTCAATTCCCCATAATTGCGATAATGCTCAAGACTCAAGTTTTTGACAAACATTTGTAGGATGCCCCCTTGTCTCCCGCTGTCCTATAACCTTGCACAAGGCTTAGGGATAGCTCTAGGGAGCTTACTTCGCTGCTACCTGAAAGAGGCCTGCGTCCTCCACCTCAACGGTATCGCCTGGATAAAGCTTGCGTCCGCGGCGATCCTCTGGCTCTCCATTCACTTTCACCATATTGTCCTGAAGAAGCGCTTTGGCCATGCCCCCGGTAGGAACACAGTCAGCAAGCTTAAGAAATTGATCGAGCTTAATATATTCGCTGTGAATCGTTACAGTTTTCAAGTTGAAAACTCCTTTGTTCTGTAATCATCCTTGCCAAGTTGTCTTATTCCTTAGTTCGTCGTCCGATAAGGCAGGATCAGATAGAGACTGCGGCTGTCATCCACAGGCTTTACGATAATCGGGCTCATTGCCCCGGTAAAGCCGATATGGAGTTGTTCGCTTTCCACGACTTTCAGCACGTCGAGCATATATTTGGAGTTGAACGAAATGCGAAGCGGATCTCCGGAGAATTCAGCTGCCTCCAGCTGCTCCGTTACCTTCCCCAGCTCGGAGGAGCTGGATGAGATTTCGATAGTTCCGTCATCCAAGGTCTGAAGGCGAACGATATTGGTCTTCTCTTCACGAGACAGCAAATAAGCGCGGTCGATGGATTCACTAAGTTTTTTTGTATCCACAACCAGTTCTGTTTTATAGCTTGTCGGAATAATTTTAGAAGTATCCGGGTAAGTTCCGTCCAAAATCCGGGAATAGAACAGCACCCGGTCAATCTTAAACAGGACTTGGTTATCAGCTACTACGATATCGACCATGGTGTTCTGGTCGGGAATAATTTTGCCTAACTCATTAAGCGTTTTGCCGGAAATAACTACATTGCTAAAGCGTACTCCCTCTGAATTAGCTAGCGAAGCCTCCCGACTGGCCAGACGGTGACGATCGGTAGCTACAAATTTGAACATGCCATCGCTTAAATTCCAGAGTACCCCGGTCAAGATTGGGGTTGTCTCATGGGTGGAAATAGAGAATACGGTTTGCTTAATCATATTCTTAAGCAGGTCTCCTGGAACAGAAATTACTTGATCCTCTTCTACGCTTGGAAGTACTGGGTACTCTTCAGGATCAAGACCGACCATTTGAATATCGGTAGCTCCGGAACGGATGTAGGTTTGGAAGCCATCTTTCACTTCCATCTCAATTTCAGGTGACGGAAGTTTCTTAATAATCTCTACAAAAAATTTAGCGGGCAGTACAACACTGCCAGGGCGTTCGATATGAACAATCTCTTTGTTGTCTTCCTCGGTCGGAATGAACGCCTGAATCGAGATATCCGTATCACTAGCCGTCAAGGTAACACCTTGGAAATTAACATCAAGTTTAATCCCTGTCAGAATAGGAATCGTTGTACGGCTGGAAATAGCTTTGGACACATGCTGAATGGATTCATTGAGTTCGGTTTTTAAGATGCGGATTTTCATGGTTTCACTCCTAAACGTATTGGAAGGTCCGGTTCCTCTTTTTTGCCTGACAGAGCGCCGGTAGTCAGCAGCGCAGCGAAGCTTCGATCTGCCGCTTATATGATGATGTATTTATTAATAAAAACAGTAGTATTAGTAATAGGGGCACTGAATATGTGGATAACACTAATTTTAACACGAAATGGAGCCTATCCACATGTGTATAGATTGTGCATAGGCTCTGAATCTATCGTTGACAAGTTATCCACTTGTGAACATCAGGTTGAACTCTTAATTTTCTCTGTGATGTTATTGATAATCTTAAATAGCTCCTGATCTGTCTTCAAATGCTGGGAGATCTTCTCATGCGCATGAATAACGGTAGTATGATCCCGTCCTCCAAAAGCTTCCCCGATCTTCGGCAGCGAGTAATCCGTTAATTCCCGGGATAAATACATCGCGATTTGCCTAGGGAATGCAATAGCCTTCGTTCTTTTACGGGCTTTGAAATCCTCAAGCCTAAGGTTGTAGTATTCGCCAACTTTCTGCTGAATGTCCTGAATGGTAATCATCTTAGGACGGCTGGAAGGAATGATGTCCTTCAGCGCTTCAGCAGCTAAGTGGGTGGTCACATCCTGATTAATAAGGGATGAGTAGGCTACGACACGAATAAGAGCCCCTTCAAGCTCCCGGATGTTGGTATCAATTTGATTTGCGATATACATCATAGCCTCATTCGGAATATCCAAGTTCTCTGCTTTAGCCTTCTTGCGCAAAATGGCGATCCGTGTCTCTAAATCCGGCGGCTGAATATCCGTAATCAGTCCCCATTCGAACCGGGAACGAAGCCGTTCCTCCAGGGTTGGGATCTCTTTGGGCGGCCGGTCACTTGAGATTATAATCTGCTTGCGCTCTTCATGCAGTGCATTAAAGGTATGGAAGAACTCTTCCTGGGTCGATTCCTTCCCCGCCAGAAATTGAATATCGTCAATCAGCAGAATATCGATGTTACGGTACTTATTGCGGAAGCTCTCCGCGCGGTTATCGCGAATAGAATTGATAAATTCATTCGTGAATTTCTCTGATGAGATGTAAACGACCTTGCTGCTTGGGCTATGTTCCAAGATATAATGGCCGATCGCATGCATCAGGTGGGTCTTGCCAAGTCCAACGCCTCCGTACAGAAACAGCGGGTTATAAGCCCGTGCAGGAGCTTCAGCTACAGCAAGGGATGCCGCATGAGCAAAGCGGTTGCCGGATCCAATGACGAAGGTATCAAAGGTGTACTTCGGATTTAGCATGTGCGAACCGTTGTCTTCACTTATCACGGGTGCTGGAGCTGGCGTCTGCGCCGGAGCAGGCTCGGACGGCTTAGCTTCTTCAATGACGAAAGAGACATCCACCTGTTTGCCAAGCACTTCCATAACGGTTGTGGCGACAAGTTTGGTATAGCGGCTCTCGAGCCACTCCACGGCGAAAGTCGTCGGAGCGGAGATGACGACGCTCTTGTCCGAGAAAGAGACAGCCTTGGTTGCTTTAAACCAGGTATCGAAGCTCGGTTTGCTGAGTTTGGTTTGGATAATAGATAAAATTTGCTGCCATAATTCAGAGGTATGGCTGTCCAC